>JBJOID010000001.1:0-7959 GCA_046047315.1 Candidatus Hydrogenedentota bacterium
GTAAACCATGTGCCCGGATTATTGTGTAAAGGATGTCACCGGTCAGTACCCTTGTCTTCGCAGTTGTACTGCTTTCTTCCCGCGCTCTTGTCAGCACGGGAGCCGTGGCGCGGATGCTGCGAGGGAGAGCACGAATCGACTCCCGGCTGCGTGATCTGGCCGCCGATACGGCGGCACTCCCCGAAGACCGCCAGCCATGGGGGACCGCGTGCGTGCCGTCCGCCTTGTAGATCATCCGGCCCCCGTCGTCGCAGGTGTAGGTGGTCGTCACCCTGTCCTCCGTCATCGTGGTCAACGCGTTCGCCCTAATACACAGGTAAACGCTTGCCTCAGAAGCTGCGACAGGCTGGCTACATCGTAGACCGCAGTAACGCGAAATGGGCTAACCACCTTTCCCATTGACTGCTAGGCCTCCACATACTCACAAAGGGTACTCGGGAAGGGTATATCCAAGCCGTCTTCGCGCATGCCATCAAGATGAAACTGTATGGCCTCGCGGATGTTTTGCTCAACCTCGGCAAGCGTGTCTCCCGTGGATACGCAACCCGGCAGATCGGGAACGTAGGCGGAAAAATTGGATCCTGCGTTTTCAATGACAACAGCGAATTTCATTTCCGTCACTCCTTGAGGCGCGCCTGCTTCAGTATACTGTTAAGCGTACCCGGCGCGAGTTCATCTGCGGACTTACCCGGCACCGTGACACGACCCGGCAAATCAGGATTCTTATATTGGCGGTGGCTGTCCTCCGTCATCGTGGTCAACTCGCTTGCGCCATTATACGCCACTACACCCGCCTCGGGACACCGCCGGGGGGGCGGCGTAACGAGAAAAGGAAGGTTGTGGCGGGGAGGACGGAGGCAAGCCTCGGCAGTCCAAATGGTCCACATCCTCAGGGCAAGGGGAGGGCGATTGCCATGCGGCCATGCCTCGGTGCGTCTACGGTGTCTGGCGGTTCAGTTCGGCTTCCAGCTGTGGGTCGGGGGTTCCGCCGCGGGCGCGCATTTGCTCGATGGTTTGGCGGGCGAGCTCGGGCTGCTTGGTCAGGTGATAGGCGAGCGCGAGGTTGTGATAGCTGTCCATGAAGCCGGGGTCGACGGTGAGGGATCGCTTCCACGCTTCGATGGCTTCGTTGTAGCGGGCGGACTGCGCGAGGCTCAGGCCGAGGTTGTACCAGACGGTGACGGAGGCGGGGTCGAGCACGCTGGCTTCCTGCCATGCGAGGAGGGCAAGGTCGGCGCGGCCATCCTGCAGGGCGGCGCGGCCCAGCGCCACGCGGGAGGGGAGATGCTGGAGCGCCATCCCGGCGGCCTGGCTGTAGGCGTCGATGGATTCGGGGTTGCGGCCTGCCGCGCGAAGGGCGTCACCCAGGGCGGTCCATGCGTCCGGCGGGTTGGGGTGTCCGGTGATCGCCTTTCGCAGGGCGTCGGCCCGCTCGCTGGGCTGGTTCAGCCGTTCGTGCAGCAGCGCCTTGAATTCATAGAGGTCGGGCCACGCCGGGTATAGCGCGGCGGCTTCTTCGCACAGGGCCAGCGCGGCGGCAGCGTCCCCGGCGTCGGCCAGGTCAAGGGCTCGGAAGTAAAGCAGCTGCCCCCGATCGCGCTGGCGCGAATGCACCACGGGCCGCAGCATCAGCTCGACCGGCGCGTAGTCGTCGGTGAGGATGGCGGGCTTGACGCGGGCAAGGAGGGCTTCCTGATCGATCACCTCGCCCACGTAGTCGTGCCGTTCCTTGATCCGCTGGGTTAGGTCGCTCAGGTCGCGCTCGACCTTGGAGCACACCACGACGAAGGTGTCACGGGTGGAGGTGGGGCGGCCGGTGTTGAAGGCCTCGACCTGCGGGAAGACTTCGCGCAGGGTGGCGAGCACGGCCCCGAGAAAGAGGCCGGAATCGTAGAGATCAATCAGGTTCAGCATGTAGAGCCCGTCGGGGGCCAGCAAGGAATCCAATTGCCGCACGAACTCGATGGTAGTCAGGTGGCGCGGCACGGTGTAGTCATTGATGGAGTCGCCGAGGATGCAATCGAACAGGGGCACCTCGGCCCCGGCGGCCTTCTGCCGAATGAGGTCGGCCACGCGGTTGCGGGCGTCCATGTCGAACTTGTGGATGGTGGTGTCGCGGGGAAGTCCGAAGGCGGCGTGCGCGGCCTCGGTCACCGCCGGGTCGATCTCGGAGGCCTCGACATAGCTTCCCGGGCGCGCCACTTCGAGATAGCGGGGAAAGGCAAAGCCGCCGCCGCCAATGATCATGGCGACCACCGGGCGGCGCTCGGCATAGAACTTGTCGAGCGCGGCTTCGTAGATCCACTCGTATTCGTACTTGAGCAGCGTGGCGTCGCGCAGGTCGATGCGGCTGTGGGTCAGCTTGTCGAGAATCATTTCCCGGAAGTTCGGGTCCTGGGTGTCTTCGACGATGGAGATATACGAGTACTGGCTTTCGTCCTCGTAGATGGTTCCGGCCTTGGGCGGATGGCGGAGTCCCGCGGCGGTGGTGATCGGGTGCAGGGCGGGAAGGTCGATCACGGCAGCCGCAAAGAGCGCAAGGCTGAGCGCCATCCACACGGCCTGCACCATGCTTCTCGGGGCATAGAGCAGCGCGGCGAGCGCGAGGGCCGCCGCAACCAGCGCCGCGAGCGGCAGGCTCCACAGGCGGTCGATCAGGAAGTAGCCGCTGGCCAAGGTGCCCGCGATGGCGCCGAGGCTGCCCCAGGCATACACACTGCCCACCGAGCCGCCGGGCAGGCGGCCGCCCAAGAGCAGCCGCTTTACCACGATGGGACTGATAAGCCCGAGGCAAACGCTTGGAACGAAGAAGGCGCTCAGGGCGAAGAGTAGGATTTGCAGCGGCCACGACAGGGGCGCCAAGTGGATGGATTCTTCCAGCAGGCGGCCCATGTGTTTGCCCGCCCACAAACCCAAAAGGGTGGTGATGCTGGCCGCGAGGAAGGCGCGGGAGAGTAGGCGCGCGGAGGCATTGCGGTCGGCCAGGCGTCCGCCGATGTAATTGCCCAGGGTGATGCCTGCAAGGAACACGCCGATGACCGCCGTCCACGTGTACACCGAGGAGCCGAACTGACGGGCGATAATGCGCGCGCCCGCCATCTCGAGGGTCATGAAGGCGGCGTTCGAAGTGAAGACGGTCAGGTAGGCCAGCGCAAGCGTCACGCCCTTCACCCGCGCGGCCACGCTGTCCGGCGGTGTTGGGGCCGCCGCGGGATTATGGTCTTGGCTCCCTCGAAGCCGGGCGAAGAAGAGGCCCAGCGCCGCGAGCACCCCGGCGGAAAGCAGCATGATGACGCTCACGCGGAAAGCGTAGAGCAGCCAATACCCCGTGAGTGCCGTGCCGATGATGCTGCCCGCCACGCTCCATGCGAAGACCGTGCCCACGGCGCGGCCCTGCGGGCCATCCCCCAGCAGGGCAAGCCGCGCCGCGACGGGCGTCACCGCACCCAGCGCCACCCCCGGCAGCAGGAATACGCCGAGCGTGTGCAGCAGGATGCGCGCAGGCCAGCTTAGCGCGGCCAGCGCGGGCAGCCCCCCGAAGAACTGGTTGAGCGGCAACAGCAGAACGCAGCCCGCCGCCGCCAGCAGAAAGAGCAGCGCGAGGGCGCGCTCGGGGCGAAAGCGGTCCGCCAGGCGTCCGCCCACCCAGTTGCCCGCCGCCATGCCGGTCATCATCACGCCGATGATGGCGGTCCAGGTGTAGAGCGACATGCCGATGTGGCGCGAGGCCAGGGCGCCGGCGGACAATTCCACCACCATGATGGCCCCGCTGGCGAGGAAGACCGTGACGTTGGGCAACATCCGCCGCGTCCATTCCTGCCCCGCCGAGGTCGATGCCGTCATCCCGCGAACTCCTTGCCAGCCCCTAGCCTTCACAAGCGGGGAGTATAGAGCCCATGTGCCCGCGTCGCAATGCGGCCGCCCCAAAAAGCGACTCCCCCTCGCGCGCCGGGACGCACGAGGGGGAGGGGAGAGGAGGCTGAATCAGGCTTGCGACGCGGCGAGGGCCTGGTCGAAATCCGCGAGAATGTCGGCGATGTCCTCAATACCGACGGAGACGCGGATGTACTCCGGTGTCACCCCGGCGGCCTTCTGTTCCGCTTCGCTCAATTGCTGGTGGGTCGTGGTGGCGGGGTGGATCACCAGGGTCTTGGCGTCGAGCACGTTGGCCAGGTGAGAGGCCAGCTTGCAGGAATTGATGAACTTGATGCCCGCCTCGCGACCGCCCTTGATGCCGAAGCCCAGGATGGCGCCCTGCCCATTGGGCATGTATTGCTTGGCGCGGGCGTGGTCTTTGTGGCTGGGCAGGCCGGGATAGTTGACCCATTCCACCGAGGGATGCTTCTCCAGGTGCTGGGCCACGGCCAGCGCATTCTCGCAATGGCGCGGCGCACGCAGGTGAATCGTCTCCAGGCCCTGCAACAGCAGGAAGGCATTGAAGGGCGAGAGGCAGGCGCCGGTATCGCGCAGCAGCGTGACGCGCGCCTTGAGCGCGTAGCTGATGTTGCCGATGGGCAGGAAGGCCTCGTAGAACTTCAGGCCATGATAGGAGGGATTGGGCTCGGTCAACTCGGGGAACTTGCCGTTGTTCCAGTCGAACTTGCCACTGTCCACCAGCACACCGCCGATGCTGGTGCCGTGGCCGCCAATCATCTTCGTGGCCGAATGCACCACGATGTCCGCGCCGTGTTCGATGGGACGGAACAGCAGGGGAGAGGTGACGGTGTTGTCCACGATAAGCGGGATGCCGTGGTCATGCGCCACCTTGGCAATGGCGGCGAAATCCACCACATCGTTGGCGGGGTTGCCGATGGACTCGACATAAAGGAAACGCGTCTTGTCATCAATCTTCGCGGCGAAGTTGGCCGGGTCGCTCGCATCTACGAAACGGGCCTCGATGCCGAAGTCCTTGAACGTATGGGCGAAGAGGGCGTAGGTGCCGCCGTAGAGCGTGGACGAGGACACGAAGTTCTGTCCGCAATGGCAGATGTTCAGGCAGGCCGCGGTGATGGCGGCGGAGCCGGACGAGAAGGCCAGGCCCAGCGCCCCGCCCTCGAGTGCGGCCACGCGCTTCTCGAACACTTCCACCGTGGGATTCATGATACGGCTGTAGATGTTGCCGAATTGCTTCAGGCCAAACAGGTTCGCCGCGTGCTCATGATCCTCAAACACATACGAGGTGGTCTGGTAAATCGGCACCGCGCGCGAGCCGGTGGTCGGGTCAGGCTCCTGCCCGGCGTGCAGCGCCAGGGTGCCAATCTTGTATCCGTCGGACATGCTTCATGCTCCTCTAGTTTAGACCGTACAGGGATGGGAAGTCGGCACTATAGCATTCGTTGCGCGGGGAGAAAAAGGAGTACCAAGGGTGCAATCCATGCAAAAACAGTCGGGAGTCTGATCTGGCAGGAAGTTGAACTACAATTCCATGCGGATAAGAACGTTGCCAAGCGATTCATGCGGGCGTTCACTCACCGCGGTGAATCCATAATTCAGGTAGAAGTTGACGCTCCTTTGATTTTCGCGAAAGACTTCGAGAAACAAGGTGGGTCGGATGGTTTGAGCATGGTCGAGCAGGCTGCGGCCAATACCCTGTCCGTGATGCGCAGGTTGAACGAAAACAGCACCGACTTCGTTGTCCAGCAAGGACAAGAAGCCAACCACTTTCCCATCTTGCTCATATACACACGTCTCCGCATTCGGCATGTACACGTCCCGAATCATCGCGGGTCCCTCCTTATGAAAGGCTTCGCCCAAGAACGGGTGGGCAAACTGTGATGAAGCGAGCCATACGGCAATAAGCTCTTCCAAGTCTCGTTCAACATAGGGTCGAATCAACTTCATAATCTCCAATGGATTGAAAAGCTCGACTTTGGAAATTGGATATCCACGTTTAAAGCTCGCTGATTTGACCGGCAATCTGTGCGCTTCAGGAATGAGTGGAACTATCGCCCCACTTCCCAGGCGAGATGATCCAACTCGGGTCCAATGAGTTTTTCCCACGCGAGGGTGACGGCGGCGTGGGAGCCGGGGGTGCTGATGACCACGCTGCCACGATAGACACCGGCCGTAGCGCGGGAGAGGATGGCGGCGGACCCGACCTGCTGGTAGCTCAGCATGCGAAAGATTTCGCCAAAGCCGGGCAGTTCCTTCTCCAGCTTTTGGCGCAGCACGTCAATCGTCGTATCGCGCGGAGCAATGCCAGTGCCGCCGTTGAAGAGGATGATGCGCGCGCCCGCGTCCACCGCGCCATCCAGCGTGGCCGCCACCTGCTCGGGCTCGTCGGGAATGATGGTGTAAAGCACCGTCTCCGCGTCCTTGCCCCAGAGCTGCTGCTTCAGGTATTGGCCATTCTTGTCCGTCTCCGGGGTGCGGCTGTCGCTGACGGTGATGATGGCTGCCTTGACCGGTCCCTGCTGGGCGGCGAGTTCACGGTGGAGGTTGGTGCTTTCGGACATGGACAATCTCCTGACATAGGTCGTCGATTCACGAACGGGGAATTTTTGATCGCGTTCGCAACGAACATCCCCCGATGTTCCCTCGGCACACTCGGGAACACCACCCCCTTCAAAGGGGGACACTAGACGAGCGGTCCTCCTTGTCCCCCTTCGAAGGGGGTGGTCCGAGGCGGTGTGCCCGCCGCGGACCGGGGGATGTTTCCCGCGATTTCGCCTAGCCTAGCAAATGGAGAATCAACCCGTCACGAAGCGGGGCGCGTTCGCCCGTCCGCGATGATCTGATCCAGCCGTTCGATCATCCGCGCCAGCCGTTCGGGTTCCACTTCTGCCAAGTCGTTCTGCTCGCCGGGATCCTTCGCGAGGTTGTACAGCGCGTGCGGACCCTTCGGGGTATTGTGCTCGACCAGTGTGACCACCGCCTGCGACTTGCCCCAATGCTTTTGCCGCACCAGCTTCCAGTCGCCCATGCGCAGGCCGAAGGCGACGCCGTTGTTGTCCTGCTGCAAGAGGACCTCCCGTCCCTTCGCATCCCTGACTCCCAGCAAGGCGTCCATCAGGTTCTCACTGTCCAGAAACCCATCGCTGGGCAGGGGCTGACCCGTCAATGCGGCAAGGCTGGCCGCGAGGTCGATGGTGCAGACCACCTCGTCCGACACGCCCGGTGCGATGCGTCCCGGCCAGCGCGTGATGAAGGGGGTTCGGGTGCCGCCTTCCAGCACGCTGTACTTGCCGCCGCTGAAGGGGCCCGCCGGCTTGTGGTCGCCCAGCTTTTCCACCGCGCCATCCACATAGCCGTCGTCCAGCACCGGGCCATTGTCCGAGCAGAACACGACGAGCGTGTTCTCCGCGATGCCCAAGGCGTCGAGTTCCTTCATCAACTCGCCCACGCTCCAGTCGAGTTCGGCAATGGCGTCGCCTCGGTAACCCATCGAGGTAGCCCCCTGGAATCGTTCATGTGGCATGCGCGGCACATGGATGTCGTGCGAGGCGAAGTATAGGAAGAACGGTGCATCCTTGTGGGCGCGCATCCACGCCTTCGATCTCTCGACCCACGCATCGGCGAGGTCTTCATCGCGAAAGCGCGCCGCGTTACCTCCCGTGTAAAACCCAATCCGCCCGATGCCGTTGTGGATGGTCTGGTTGTGCCCATGCGTCCAGTCCATGCGCAGGGTGTGGCGATGCGTGATGCCGGTGGGGTGGTCGGGTCTGGGGGACTTGTTGCCCACCCAGAGCGGGTCGGCGGGGTCCAGCCTGCGCACCCGGTGATCCTCCACATACACCTGCGGCACGCGATCGTTGGTGGTGGGCAGCAGGAAACAGTGGTCAAAACCCAGCTCCAGCGGGCCGGGCTTGATCTCTCCGTTCCAGTCCGGCGCGGGATCTCCCAGCCCGAGGTGCCACTTGCCGATCACCGCCGTGGCATAGCCCGCCCGCTTCAGCATCGCGGGCAGCGTGTCCGTGCCCGGCTTGATGATGGACGGGCCATTCGGCGGCGCAACGCCCG
>JBJOID010000002.1:0-20399 GCA_046047315.1 Candidatus Hydrogenedentota bacterium
CAACGCGGCCGGGGCGATTCGCCGCCGCTCGCACGCTCGCGCTCCTTCTCCGCCGGCATCTACGCCGCCGTCGCCTTCGCCCCGGTGCGGCTTGAGCTCTCCATGGATTACGCCAACATCATCATCCCCGAATACCGCTGGATGCTCATCGCCACCGTCGCGATGAAGCTGCTCTGCGCCCTGTATCTCCTCGGCCTGCTGGTGCGTTATCACTTCATTGCGGGACTGGAGGCCTTCGCCACGCTGCCGGTGCTGCTGCCCAGCGTGCGCAGCGAAAAGCAGACGGATTCCTCCGGAAAGGCGCCCGGTGATGGGCCGGATTCTCCCGCGCCGCCCTCGTCGGACGCCCCCTGAAATCGGGAGCGAAAGGAATTTTTCGGAGATGCCGGACGAAATTTCTTGCTTTTTTCGTGCCTCGTGGTCTAGATTAACGGTTGTCCGATGCAGGAGGGGGCATTCTCAGGCTCGTACACGCATGGCAGGTGCGAACAAGGCGGCAACCCTCCTCATCACGTTGAGCATTTTTTTTCCGGCGCATGCCGGCACCTTGGCGGTAGCCCCGCCGACAGTTGAATCGAATCGCTACGTGTTTCCGATTTCCCTCGAGGGCGCCGAGACCGGGGTAGCTTCACTGGATTTCCAGTTTCGCTACGACCCCGAGATCTTCACGCCCGTATCGGTGGAGACGGGCGCGGGTGCCGTGGCCGCGGGAAAATTGGCCGATGGCAACCTGGCCGCGCCGGGCGCATACAACGTGCTGGTGATGGGGGTGAACCAAAATGCCCTCCCTCCCGGCGAAGTCGCGCGCATCGTGCTGGAGCGAAACCCCGGCTCGGGTGGATCACAATCCAACGTCGTGGTCGCCAACCCAACGCTGTCATCAGCGCAGGGCGATGTGCTGGCAGCCTCTGGCAGTGACCGGATGGTGCGGCTGGATGGCGAAGCCCCGGAGCCGGATGACCGGGCGGAGGAGGATGCGGAGACGCCGGAAACGGAAGAGCCCGAACCCGACCCGTCGGAAGCGCCTGCCGCCCCGGAGGAATCCGGGGACCAGATGGGCGAGGATCTGAGCCGGAACGTAGCCGATGCCTTGCTGGTGGGACTTGCCCAGGCAACGCCGTCGGAGACGACAGAAGCTAAGCGCGGCGTGCCCGTATCCGGGGAAGAGACACCGGAAACGGTGTACTCCATCCGGGAGCGGCGGATGCCGGCCGAGGCTTTGCCCACGGTCGTGGCCGTGCCGGTGCAGGCGTTGGATGCGGAGAGGGTGGAATCCAGCGATTCGAAGGCAGCGAAAGTTGCAGAGTCCGCGGCGCCGGTCGTCGCTCCCGAGGAGCGGCCAGCCACGCCCGCGGTGATGAATGGTGGCGAGACGACAACGCCGTTGACAGTTGAAGAAGAATACAGCGCGATGACCCCTGAGGCGGATGGGAACGCTCAAGAGGGGGGTCGCATGCAACAGCCCTGGCAGGAAATCCTGGTGGTTTCCGGCGTCGTGGCGCTGATTGCGGCGGCCGTTTGGTGGAGCAGGAGACGGGTCACGCGATTGTAAAAGAGCCCCTAAGGGGCGGGTCTAACAGCCCGCCCAGCCTGCCCCGGTGCCCACCGGGGCGAAGCACCTCACCGGAGATGTCGGTCGCCCCCTGCCGACATCTCCACTTTTGAGGGCTCTCCCAAGCAGCTACCTCTGCGACGCGCAGGTGCCCACCTGCGCAACGCACCTCACCGGAGATGCCGGTCGCCCCCTACCGGCATCTCCACTTTTTTTTGTCTGTCAGGCCGTGTGGGATTGGCGCTTCCATTCGGCAAGTGCGATGGCCGCGCTCACGGAAGCATTGAGGCTGGTGATGGCCCCCTCGATGGGGATGCGCACCAGAAAGTCGCAGGACTCGCGCACGAGACGGTGGATTCCCTCCCCCTCGCTGCCCACGACGATGAGGGAGCGGCCGCGCAGATCGGCCTCCCAGAGCAAGCGGTCGCCCGACGCATCGAGCCCGCTCACCCAGAAACCCGCTTCCTTCAGCTGGCGCATGCCCCGCGACAGGTTGGTCACCTGCACCAGCGGCACATGTTCCACCGCGCCCGCCGCCGCCTTCATGGTGGAAGTGGAAAGCGGCGCGGCGCGGTCCTTGCCGAAGAGCACGCCCGACGCGCCAAAGGCCGCCGCCGACCGGATCACCGCCCCAAAGTTGTGCGGGTCCTCGATGCCATCGAGCAGCAGCGCGCAGGCTTGCGGCGCCTCGCCAAGGCCGGCAAGCCAGTCATTCACCCCAAGCAGGGGCAACGGCTCAGCGTCGAGCACCACCCCCTGGTGGGGAACACCGGCGGTCATCTGGTCCAGGGCGTAGCGGTCGCGCGTCTCCACCGGAATTCCAGCGGCGGCGGCGAGAATCTCCTCCAGCCCCTGGGCGGAGCCCAGATAGAAAAGCTTGCGCGCCCGGCGTCTCCGGGCGCGCAAACATTCCAGAACCGGGATTCTCCCGGCGACATACGGCTTACTGAATTTCGCCGAGTTCATGTGTTTCCAAAAGCTTGTTCTTCGTCAGCGCGAGGTTATCGTTCTCCGGCACGCGCTTGTCTATCTGGCTCGCACCGCTCGATATCAGGTAGTCGAGAATCTGCACCGAAGTGGCGTATTCCTGCATGCGTTCATAACAGCGCACCAGACGATACGTGTTGTACCAGTAGTTCTTGCCGGATTCGCCGTACCGCTCGCGCGCCATGTTAAAGCACTCGGCGGCCTTTGCGTAGCGCCACTGGAACATCAGGTAGCCGCCAAGCCGACTCAGCATCGCCTCGTCGAATTCGTCCTTGGCCGCGTCCTGGCCCACCGTCGCCTTCGTGCTTTGCGCAATCATCCAGTCCACGCCACCCGACGTGAACAACCACCCCACGGCCACCACCACCACGATGATGATCGGCCACTTCAGCCCACTCAGGTCCATGATGATTCTCCTCGAATGATGCCTAGAACCCCAGCATGCCCTGCACGCTTTGCGCGATCGGCGAAACCACGGGCAGCTCGATAAACAAGGAAACAATCAAAGCGGCCGCCACCACCGCAAGGGCCACCAGGGCGGGGCCAAGGTATTTTGTAATCGTGAGCATGCCACAACCCTTCCCTGCGCACCCTGCAAGGGGCCGCCTCGCGGCGTACTTTAGCAGACCTTTTCCCGATTTTCACCCTAATCGCCAGGGCGTTGGCGGGGTTTCAGGTCAGGTTCTCCCGGGCCTCGCGCTTGGCCAGCTTCCGCTGCGAACGCAGTATCCGGGCGGACCAGTCATGCTCCCACCCCTGCCGCTTCGCTTCTTCCGCCAGCACGATGACATCCTCGTACTGGCGCTGCTTCTCCCGGATGACGCAAAGCAGCTCATACCCGGCATGCGGCGGCAACGGAGAAGCCGGAGACTCCTTGAGCATGCGGTCGCGCACTTCTTCCGCAATCCCTATCTGCATCTGCGCGGCGATGATCGCCTTGGTCAGCGCACTCGGCTCGCTCTCCTTGCGGGCGTAGTAGTGCCGCATCAGCAGGTCCAGCTTCTGGTGCCGCTGCAGGAGATCGCCGTTCGTGTTGCCCATGCGCTCGAGGTCGGCCCCCACCTGCTGCAAGAGGATCGCGTTCTGCTCCTTCTCCGGGCGGTAATGAAAGACCATCTGCTCGAAGCGCCGTTCCTCGACCATGCGCCCCGGCACCGAGCCCGACTCGTAAAGCAGCACCTCGATGCTCACCTCCAGGCGGGGCTTGCGGCTTAACAGCTTCGGCACCTGCGCAATCTTGGAGATGATGGCGTCCACGAACTCGTGTTCCTTGGGACGCGCGAGCCGCGCCGCCGCCGTGCCCCGGATTACCCCAATCTGGTGGCCGCCGTTCTTGCGGCACACGCCGATGGTGCGCTCCTGCGACGGGACATCCTTTTCGCCCCGCGTCAGGACGACCGGCTCGCCCACGTGGCACTTGGCGATGACGTCCTGCCGACGCGAACCGTCCGCATTGCGTCCAGTCACTTCCGCCAAGTCAAAGCTGTGCCGTTCTACCGGTTTCGCCTTCTGTTCCACGCGCCTGTCTACCCCCGCGCCACGGCCTCGAATCTCAGTGCACAGTGTAGCAAACCTTGCCGCCGCAACCCCATGCGAGCCGACGGGTCTGCTCCTTGCAACGCACCCTAAGCGCTCTCGTGGCGGCGGCTCAGGCTTGTGGCTATAATCGCGCCCCACGCAGGAAGAAACTCGTATGCCCCTCGTCGACATCAGTAAGCTCAAGGTTCACCGGGGACGCCCTCATCCCATGGGGGTATCCGCCGGGGCCGACAACTCCCGCTTCTCGGTCTTCAGCCGCAACGCCACCCGCGTCTGGCTGGCGCTTTTCAACGAGGTCGAGGACCGCGAGCCCTGCTGGGAGCACGAGTTCGATCCCTTCGAACAACGCACCGGCGACGTCTGGGCGGTGATGGTTGAGCACGTGCCGCAGGGCGCCTATTACATGTACCGCATGGACGGTCCCTTCGACCCCATCGCGGGCCATCGATTCGATCCAGACCAATACCTACTGGACCCCTACGCGCGCGCCTTCGCGGGCAATCCCTACGACGGCACGATGAAGTCTGTGCTCGTCCCGTCGGACTTCGGCTGGCATGGCGCGCTGCCGCCGCGACTCGCCATGAAGGACACCATCATCTACGAGGCTCACGTGCGCGGGCTGACGCGACACGACAGCGCCGGCGTGGCCTCACCCGGAACCTACGCCGGGCTGGTGGAAAAGTTGCCCTACCTGAAGAGTCTCGGTGTGACCGCCATCGAACTGCTGCCCGTGCAGGAAATGGGCGAAGACCGCCTTGGCCGCTGCGCGCTGGGCAGTAACACCGAATTGACGAACTACTGGGGCTACAGCAGCATTGGCTTCTTTGCGCCCGCCGCACGCTACTCCTGCTCCGGGCATGGCTGGGAGCACGTGACCGAATTCCATGCCATGGTGGACGCCATCCACAAGGCGGGCATGGAGGTCATCCTCGATGTCGTCTTCAACCACACCAGCGAAGGCAACGATCGCGGGCCAACCCTTTGCTTCCGCGGACTCGACAACGCCATTTACTACATGCTCGGGCGTCACGGCGAATACCTGAATTATTCCGGCTGTGGCAACACCTTCAACTGCAATCACCCGCTGGTGCGCGACTTCATTCTGGATTGCCTGCGCTACTGGGTGAGCGTGATGCACATCGACGGTTTCCGCTTCGACCTGGCCTCCATCCTCGGCCGCGACGAATCGGGCAACCTGATGGAGAGCCCTCCGCTGATACAGCGCATCGCGGAGGACCCGGTGCTGCGCGACACGAAACTGATCGCCGAGGCCTGGGACGCGGGCGGCGCCTACCAGGTGGGCTCCTTTGGCGGGCTGCGCTGGGCGGAATGGAACGGCCGTTACCGCGACGACGTGCGCCGCTATTGGCGGGGCGACCCCGGCATGCGCGGGGCGCTGGCCCTGCGCCTTACCGGAAGCCCCGATCTCTACGAGCGGGGCGACCGCTCGCCCATCCACAGCATCAACTTCGTCACCTGCCACGACGGCTTCACCCTGCGCGACCTCGTCTCCTACACGCACAAGCACAACTGGCTGAACGGCGAAGGCAACCGCGACGGAAGCGACGAGAACTTCAGCCAGAACTGCGGCATGGAAGGCGAGACCGACCATCTCGGCGTGAACGCCCTGCGCCTGAAGATGCAGAAGAATTTCCTCGCCACGCTCCATCTTTCGCTGGGCGTGCCGATGATGCTGGGCGGCGACGAGTTTGGCCGCACGCAGGGCGGCAACAACAACGCCTACTGCCAGGACAACGAGGTGTCCTGGTTCGACTGGAGCCTGCTGGAAAAGAACACCGACCTCACCCGCTTTTGCCGCGAACTGATCGCATTCCGCAAGGCGCATCCCGTGTTCCGGAGGGACACTTTCTTCAATGGCGCCAAGGGCGACGGCAACGGCGGCAGCTACGAGGACATCGCCTGGTTCGCCCCAAGGCAGGAGCAAGCGCTGGACTGGGATGCGGACGAGTCGGCCATGGCCTTCTGCATCGATGGCCGCGAGAACAACGGGGTCTACGTGTTCGCGGCCTTCAACGGCGGCCGCCGGAAGCGCTCCTTCACCCTGCCCGAGCTCCCGTGGCGGGTGCGCATCAACACCGCGCTGCTTTCGCCCGAGGACATCGCCCCGATTGGCAAGCCTGCGCTCCCGCTCAACGAGACCGTGCTCGAGGTGCCCGCGCAATCGGTGATCGTGCTTACAGCGCCGGAAGATAATCCATGACGTTGACGCCGCCGTACTCGTCGGTGATTGCGATGATCAGGCCCACGACCAGCGAGGCAAGCCCGTAGGAGAGGTACACGCCATACAGCGTGAGTATGGCAAAGTAGAGCCGCTTGAGGCTGAGACCCCAGCCCCCGGCCAGCGGCAGCGCCGCGAGCGCCGCCAAGGGCAGGCAGGTGAACAGGGTGAGCGGGTAGTAACCGGGGCCCTCGACACGAATCCAGCCCCAGCTGCCCACCGATGGCAGGTTGCGATCGAAGACGCGCTGGTGCGCCAGCTCCAGCCCCCACAGCGCATACTCCAGCGCGTACGACAGGAACGTGGCCGCCACGATGACCGTCGCCGCGTTCCACGCCATACGGGCATAGTCGATGGCCGGACGCTTGTCCTTCGCCGTGATGAACCACAGGTGCGCATAGGCGGCAAGATAGGCCCACAGGGCCAGCGGCCCCGTGATCAGGCCCGCGCCGAAACATCCCCACCGCAAGCCCGCGAGCGGCAGGCCGAGCTGCTTCGACCAGTGGGCGCAGACGCCCAGCCATACCGGCGCTGGACCACGCGCCGCGCTGGACTCGGCTTCCGGGCGCACTTGCGCCGCATGGGACTCCGGTGCGCCGAGCTCATCGAGAACACGCACCACGTCTGAATCCTGCGGCGTTCCCGTGACCCGCTCCTGCACGGCGCGGCGGATGCGCGTCTCAAGCAGATCGAGCGCGCGCTGCGCCCTCGGGGCTGGCACGCCGGGATCGATTCGCAGGGCGACATCGCGAAGGTAATTCGCGATGTAGCGCTCCTGTTGCTGCGACAAACTCATGGCACCCTCCGCCTTGACCGCGCCGAGTATAACGCACCGAAAGGGGGTCGGCCAACGATGTGAAGGACTCGCTCAGCCACGCTTGTGAAACACGATGTAGCGGCTGAACAGGTAATTGAAGAGCAGTCCGGCGCAAATGCCCGCCAGTGCGGGTATCTGCGGATACGACGCCAACGCGGGAAAGCGTTGCAACAGGGCGAGGGCGGCAAGGTAATTGACCCCCGCCCCCATGGAGCTGCCCGCAATAAAGCCCGCGAGCTGCTTCCACGGATTGCGGTGACGCGTGTAGGAAAACGTGATGCGCCGGTTGAGCGCGAAGTTAGAGAGCATGGCGACAAGTATCGCGAGCGCCAACGCCACTTGCAGCGGCACCCCGACGGTGGCAAGCACTGTCAGCACACCCAGGTTGACCACCACGCCCGATGCCCCGACGGCGGCGAACTGAAGGAAGTGCGAGAGGTCGCCGTACTTGAAGTCGGCCAGTCGGCGCAGGTGTCGCAGGTAGCGCAGCTGTTCGCGCAGGTTCAGCTTGCTTTCCCCCTTGAATCGGTCAGAGAAATGAATGGGCACTTCCTCGACCCGGGTGAATCGCCCCTTCACGATCAGCTCAAGGCCGATCTTGTAGCCGATGGGTTGCAGTGGCGCGGCGGTGGCCAGCGCGGCGCGGCGGAAGGCGAAGAATCCGCTCATCGGATCACGCAGCGTGGTGAAGGGGCGCGCCAGCAGCGTGGCGACCCGGCTGTTGATCCAGCGCAACAGCCCCCAGTCTTCGGCGGTGCTTCCGCCCGGGGCGTAGCGGCTGCCCACCACAAAGTCCGACCCCGCCTCCAGCCGCTCCAGCATGGCGGGTATCGTCTCCGGCGGATGGCTGAGGTCCGCGTCCATCACAACGATGACCTCGTTGCGCGCCTCTTGGAATCCATCCATCACGGCGGCGCTTAGACCGCGGTCGGTGGTGCGCGTCACCAGCCGCACCCACGGCTGCCCGGCCTGGGCCACGGCCTCGGGCGTGCCATCGCGGCTGTCATCGTCCATGATGATGAGCTCGAGGTCGAGCCCATTCGAATCACGCACGGCGGACACGCGCCGGATCAGCTCCGGCAGGTTCTCCGCCTCGCGATACGTGGGCACCACCAGCGACACCGAGGGCGCGCTCTGGAATTCTGCCTTGGCCACCTGTTCCTCCCGACAGCGGGGCATGATGACACGCCCGCCCGCCCGGGGTAAACCATGGCGTTCAGTTGGAGGCGCTTGCCTCGGGCTGATGGGTTTCCATGGGTTGCACCTGCTTCACCATGGCGGAGGCAAGCACAAAGCCGGCCTCATCGTAGAACACCGCCCATTGCCCCGGGGTGATGGCGGACTGTGGCTCGTCGAGGGCAACCAGCGCGCCGCCGGGGCGCGGCGTCACCGTGGCCCATGCGGGTTGATGCCGCGAGCGCAGTTGGACCATGGCGCGGAAAGCCTCGGTCTGCAGGCCGAGCGCCCCCCAGCACACGGCATGCGTGACGAAGGCCTGTTGCAGGGTTTCCGGCCTGTAGCCTACGATGACGGCGTTACGCGCGGCATCCAGCGCCACGACATAGTACGGCTCGGGCGCGGCAATGCCGAGACCGCGACGCTGGCCCAGCGTGTAGTGCACGAGTCCCGCATGCTCGCCCAGCCGCTCACCGCGCGTGTTGAGGATGGGCCCCGGCTTCGATTTGCCCGCGCGCTCTTCAACCACCTCCCGATAGTCGTTGCGGGGAACAAAGCAAATCTCCTGGCTCTCCGGCTTGTTGGCCGTTCGGAAATCAAGGCGTATCGCGCGCTGGCGCACCTCGGCCTTGGTGAGTTCCCCCAGCGGAAAGAAGGCGCGGGCCAGTTGCCGCTGCGTCAGCGGGGCCAGCACGTAGGTTTGATCCTTGGGCAGGTGGGCCGGGCGCATCAGCCCGATGCGATCCCCGCGCAGGCGCAGCCGGGCGTAGTGCCCCATCGCGATGTGGGAGGCCCCGAGCGCGTCGGCCTTCTGATAGAGCGCGCCAAACTTGATCATCCGGTTGCAGCGTACACACGGGTTCGGCGTGCGGCCCGACGCGTACTCCTCGACGAAATTGGTGATGATGTCGCGGTCGAAGCGGTCCACCGCGAACATCACCTCGTGCGGTATCCCGATGCGTTCGCACACGCGGCGGGCGTCCTCGGAAGCCTCGAGTCCGCAGCAGGGCTCAAAGGGGGACTTCTCCTTCGGTTCCGGCACGAGGCGCATGGTCACGCCGATGCAATCGTATCCCGCGTCGCGCAGCAGCGCGGCGGTCACCGCGCTGTCCACGCCCCCGCTCATGGCCACGAGCACCCGCGCGCCTGGCGGTGGGACGAGATTGCCGTGAGTGTCGGTGTGGTACATGGAAGCGACGAACCTATGCGCTGGTGGTTTCGCGCATTATACCTCACCTCGCGCCCGCGGCCCGCTGTTCAGGCAAAGCCTCAGAAACTGAAGGTCTGGGTCACCTTGGTGTGATGCGATTCGAGGTGGTTTTCTTCCCACCAGTCCAGGGTGTTGGGCTTCGGGATCATCCAGTCCGGCCGGGGGCGATAGCCAAGCGTCGTCAATTCGGGCAGGCTGAAGGTCTCCTCGAAAACCTGCAGGCGGACCGGCGTATCCACGGCTTCTTCAAGGGTCAGCCGCAGCGTCATCTCGCCGTCGTACGGCAGATAGCCCACGCGCAACGACCAGCCGCTCATGTCGGCCAGCACTTCGCCGGGGCCATCCACGGAGGCCTTGAGCACCTTGGCGGGCGCCTGCACTTCAAACCGCGCCTGTTCGATCGAACGACGCCATGTGTACTTCAGCACCAGCTCGCGCTTGCCGTCCGCGACGGCATCGCTGACGACGCTCACCTCGGAGCGCGCCAGCGGCGCGATGGGCGCGGGAGCATGGAGATAGTCGTCGCGGCCTCCCGGAAGGATCGTCTCAAAGCCGCCCCGCTTGGCCTGATCGGCAGGGATAAACTGGCTCACCCACGCATCGGGGTCCCGGTCGGTGGTGATCCAGATGGCTTCGTTGCTGTCGAGATTCACGGCATAGGTGAGGCTGTTCATCTTGGGCTTTTCGGGGGTGTAGCGCTGGGTGGCCCACCCGGCCAGGAACAGCGCGACGGACGCGGCGATGAGCGCGAGCGAGATTCGTTTGCCCTGCCCGCCCACGATGCTCAGAACCACCGGCGAAAGCGCCAGCAAGAGCAGCACCACAAGCCCGGCCCACGGCACCGGCGTGATTGCGCCGCCCATGTGATACAGGGCCTTGAGCCCGGGCAGCAGGAAGAGCAGGAAGGGGAACACGGACAGCAGGTGCGTTGCCAGCACCAGTGGCTCGGGAAGGCCGACGCGCCGTAGCAACACGCACAGCATCAGCCCCAGCGAACCGATGATGAGGGGCCAGGCGGCCGAGTAGCTGGCATAGGGCTGGTACAGCTCGAGCGGAATCAGCGCGGCCAGTTGCGCAATCAGATAGACCACATGCAAGGACGCGGCGGACATGCGCGCGCGGGAGAAATGCAACAGGCCCAGCAAGAGGCCAAGTCCCAGCAGCGCGAAGGAGACGTTGTAGTAGAAGGCGTTGTACATGATGTAGACGTAGAAGAGCTTATAGCTGCTCCACTGCAGCGCACCGCCAATGGCGGCGGTAAGCGCCAGCGCGAGCAGCACCAGCAGCGTACCCTCAAGTATGGCCAGCAGCCGAGCGGCCCGCAGATAAAGCACCACGAACAAGGCCGCAGCGAACAGGACGCCCGCGACGATGGCCACCCAGCGGCCCATCTCCAGCGGGTACACCACGAGATGCTTGCCGATGGTGTTGAAGAAGACCGCCTCTTCCCCCTTGGCTATCTTGGGCCCGCCCGCGTCATAGTGCCGCACCAGCGCCATCACATATTCACCCATGTGCTGGATGGTGTCCGGGCTCAGATGCTCGGGCTTGTCGTTTGCGGTGTGGTAATAGCCCAGCCCGCCCACGAAGGCCACGTTGTACCCAAGCGCGCCGTTGCGCGCCATGTGGGTGAAGTCGGTGGTGTTCGGCGTGCGCCGGTGCACCTGGTACATCATCGAGTTCGAGACCGCCGGCGCGCCCGACTTGGCCAGTTCCAGCATCAACGGCAGGTTGCCCTCGCTGGTTTCGAACATGTACGCCGTGCCCCAGTCGCCGCGCCCCTCGAGCCCGAGCATCACGTTCAGGTCTTTCAGCCACGGGTGCGAAAGGCTGTTGACGGAGCCATTGCCGCCGCCTTCCTCATCGCCGGTGAACACGAAAACCACGTCGTGCTTGAGCGGCGGGCCGCACTTCAGCGCGCGCGCCGCCTCGATCATCACCACCACCCCGGAGCCGTCGTCCGCCGCGCCCGGTCCCCAGGCCACGGAATCATAGTGCGCGGTCATGCCGAAGGTCTGGGTGCTGTCCGTCCCGGCGATTCTACCGAGCACGTTCTCCACAAAGGTCACGCTGGTGCCATGGTTGATGGGCGTGCGGTGCAGTTCGACCTCGACGCCGATCTCCTCCAGCGCCCGCACGATGTAGTCACGCCCACGCGCCGCCGCATGCCCGCCACGGGGACGCGGCTCGATGGCGAACTTGTGACTGTGCGCCATCGCGCGGCTGCCTGAGAATTCCGTGGGCGCGGCGTCCAGTCCTTTGGCGCGCGGCGGCTCCGCGCCGTAGAAGGCGGTCAAGCCGCCGGCCAGAATCAAAAGGGCAAGCAGGGCGCGGGAAGCGCCGCCAAGTTGTGCAGGCAAGGTGGGGTCTCCTGTTCGTGGAACAATGCCCATCGCCGGGCATGCCGCTTGAGACCCCCACAGTAAGGCGCGGGTTTCGAAAACTCAGCCGCGCCGCGCGCGATCCAGCCGAAGCAAGGCCATGATGCTCATCGCGTCCGCAATCTCCCCCGAGTCCACCATCGCCAGTGCTTCCGCCAGAGGCACCTTGCGCAGCGCCAGCTCCTCCGTGCCGTCGGGCGTCGCCCCCACCTCGCTCAGTCCGGTGGCCAGAAACAGGTAGCCGCGCTCGTTCGAGTGACAATTCGTCAGGTGAATCTCCGGACCCAGGGGCTCCCAGTGCGCGGCCACCAGGCCCGCCTCCTCACGGAGCTCTCGTTGCGCGGCGTCGAGCGCGCTCTCATCCGCGTCGCTGCCGCCCTCAATGATTTCCCATGAATAGCTGTCCAGCGGATAACGGTACTGTCCCACGAGGTACACCTCATCGTCCGGCGTCAGCGCCACCACGCCCGTGGCCAGGCGCGTCTCCACCACCCCGTAAATTCCCGGCTTGCCGTCGGGCCGCAGCACGGCGTCCTCGCGCACGCGAATCCACGGGTTCTCATACACCACCTTCGATGCGAGCGTGGTCCACGGATTCTTCATGCGCGCCTTCCCGAAAGGTTGCGAATCATCGCTGCCTCGAACCGCATCACTCGGTCGCCTCGTCGAGAATGATCGCCCGGGAGACGTGGTCTGGCAGGCGGACGGCGTCAATGAGCGTGGCAATCTCCTGCGGCGGCGGCGGCGTCAGGCGTGACACGGTGACGGTCACCACGAAGTTAATCAGCATGCCCACGGTGCCAATGCCCGTGGGACCGATGCCGAAGAACCAGGGACCAAAGAAAGGCGCGCTCACGCCCGGCAGTATCTTGTCGGCCTGCACGCCAATGATATAGAAGGCCGTGAAGCCGAGGCCCGCCAGCATGCCGGCAATGGCGCCCTCGCGGTTGGCCCGCTTGTCGAATATGCCCAGCAGGATGATTGGGAAGAAGCTTGCCGCGGCGAGTCCAAAGGCAAAGGCCACCACTTCTCCCACGAATCCGGGCGGGCTGATGCCGAAATATCCCGCGGCTACCACCGCCACGATCACCATGACGCGCCCAACGAAAACGCGCCGGCCCTCGCTCGCCTGGCTGTTGATCAGGCGGAAGTAGATGTCGTGGGCGATGGCGGACGAGATGACCAGCAGCAAGCCCGATGCGGTGCTCAGGGCGGCCGCCAGCCCGCCCGCCGCCACCAGCGCAATCACCCAGGGGGCCAGTCCCGCCACTTCCGGCGTGGACAGCACGATGATGTCCCGGTCGATGGTGAGCTCGGTCGTCGCCGCGTCGGGCGTCAGCCGGATGATCCCGTCGCCGTCCTTGTCGTCGAAGCCCAGCAGGCCGGTCGCTTCCCACTTGCCGGTCCACTCCAGCGCGCGTATTTCCTCGAGCGACTTGCCATGCAAGGTCTCGACCAGGTTCAACCGCGCAAAGGAAGCGAGGGCCGGGGCGGTGGTGTAGAGCAGCGCGATGAAGAGCAGGGCCCATCCGGCGGAATAGCGCGCCGCGCGCACGTTCTTCACGGTGTAGAACCGCACGATCACATGCGGCAGTCCCGCCGTGCCCGCCATCAGCGCGATGGTCACACAGAGCACGTTCAGCAGGTTCATGCTGCGGAAGGGCTCGGTGTATTCAGCGAAGCCCAGCTCGGCCTGGAGCGCGTTGAGGCGCGGCAAGATATCGCTCGCCACAAGGCCGATTTGCGGCACGGGCCATCCCGTCAGCCTTGCGCTGAGCGCAATGGCGGGAATGAGAAAGGCCACGATCAGCACGGCGTACTGCGCCACCTGCGTCCAGGTGATGCCCTTCATGCCGCCCAGCACCGCAAAGAAGCCCACGATGACCATACCAATGACCACGCCGACGTTGATGTCCACTTCGAGGAAGCGGCTGAACACGATGCCGACCCCGCGCATCTGTCCGGCGACATAGGTGAGCGAGATAAAGATGGCCGCCACCACCGCGATGATGCGCGCCGTGTTCGAGTAGTAGCGGTCGCCCACGAAGTCGGGCACGGTGTACTTGCCGAACTTGCGCAGATAGGGCGCCAGCAACAAGGCCAGCAACACATAGCCGCCCGTCCACCCCATCAGGTAGACCGCGCCGTCGAATCCCATGAAGGAAATGAGGCCCGCCATCGAGATGAACGACGCCGCGCTCATCCAGTCCGCCGCCGTGGCGGCCCCGTTGGCGATGGCCGGAACGCCGTGCCCCGCCACATAGAAACCCGAAGATTCCCGCACCCGCGCCATCCAGCCGATGTACAGGTAGAGCATGAACGTCACGGTGACGAAGAGATAGGTCCAGACTTCAACCGACATGCGCCGCGCTCCTCAGTCCTGGCTGTCCGCGTGGAAGCGCGCATCGATCTTTTCCATGCGCCACGCGTAATAAAAAATGAGCGCCACGAAGAGATAGATGCTGCCTTGTTGCGCCACCCAGAATCCCAGCGGCGCGCCGCCCAGGGAAAACTGGTTCAGCCACGGCGCCAGCACGACGCCCGCCCCAAGGGAAACGGCCGCCCAGACCGACAGCAGCCCGGCGATGAGCTTGACGTTGGCCCGCCAATAGGCGCGGCGCGATGCATCGTCCATGGAATCCCCTCCCGCGATTCGCGCGAAAACCCTAACCTAACAAGGATGACGCGCGCGCGACAAACTTGCGCCGCGTCACAGGAGCCGCTGCGCCAGCTTCTCCACCTCGGCGGCGAAGTCCTGCTCGCCGTCGATGATGAGGTCGGCGGCGCCGATGGACGGCTCGACGAATTCAAGGAACATCGGGTTGGTGTGCTGTTTGTATTGGCGAATCACCTCGCCGGGCTGCCGGCCACGTTCGGCCGTGTCGCGCTCAATCCGCCGCTTCAAGCAGACGGACTGCGAAGCGCGCACGTAGATGCGAAAGTTGAGCATGGCCCGGAGCGCCGGTTGCCACAGCACATGCAGTCCCTCCACCAGCACGATGGGCAGGGGCTCCACCCGGCAGGCCTCCGGCAGACGGGCATGCCGCGAGAAATCGTAGCGAGGCGCATCGATGGCGCCTCCCCCCTCAAGCGTCATGAAGTCCTCGAAGAAGCGCTCCCAGTCAATCGCATCGGGATGATCGAAGTTGTAGGCTGCGCGCTCCTCCGGCGGCATGTCGCCGAGGTCCACGTAATAGCTGTCAAGCGGAAGCCGCGCCACCTGCCCCGGCAGACGCGCGGCGATGAAATCCGCGAGCGTGGTCTTGCCCGCGCCGGAGGGGCCGCCAATGCCGACAAACAGCGGCATCTGACTAGCGCGGCCTCATCACCTTGTCGAGCAGCTCGTGAGCCTCCTCCGACAAGTCCAGCCCGTAGACCTCGCGGTGCCCCTGCTCGGTCATCTTGTCCCAGGTCTTCTGGATGATGCGCAGCACCTTCTGCTCGCGGTGTTCCCTGGCGAAATCCAGCAGCTGATGCTCGATGAAGATCAGGCAGGCGCAATCCTCAAGATACTGCACCTCGCGGTTCGTGGCGAGGCAGCGCTTGTGCAGGTAGAAATTCACCTGGTACTGCGCGTCCTCGTCGTAGCCCAGTTCCTGCATGATGGCCAGGGTCTTCTCGGCGTGGTAGTCGTACATCCGCATGCGCCAGTCAAGGTAGCCCTTGCGGTTCGCGGGGAAGGTGTCGCGGGGGATTTCCCACCGGCAGATGTGCTGCGCGCGCGCGGCAATCTGCAGTTCGGGCGAGGGCTCCGGCTGAAGCTTAAAGAGCCACTGGGTCATGCGCTGACCATAGACCCACGCGCTGGGCATTTCGCCCCCTTCCCACGGTTCCTTGTTCGGGTCCCGCATGTTTTCTTCGTCAATGCGCTCCAGGGCGCGGCGCAGCCGTTCGTCCACGGTCGGGTTCCTTTGCTTTGGACAGGGGGAATCAGGCCCGCATCATAGCATCCGGACCGGGCGGGATGCCCCCTTGTCGGGCGTAACCTTTCGCTAATGGTGGCTTGATGGAGATTAATGCCGAGAATCCGTACACTTGCGGCTCGCATTGGGCAACATCGGGCAGCAGTATTAGTCAATCATGACCACCCCGCACGCCATTCCGCCGAGAGGCGAACCCACGGTACGCACGCTATGGTTCGTGTTTCACCTGGGCAATTTCCTTTTCGCCAGCTTCATTGGCATCACCTTCATCACCGCGCTCGCGTATCAATGGCCCGTGGGCGACTTCTTCCAGAAGACGCTGGGCATGATCGGCGCGCACTTCGCGGCGGGCAACCTGGGCAATGCGGGCGCGGGCTTCAAGTTCGGCATGCCCACCTGGTTCATCATCTACCAGTGCTTCATTCAGGACACGATCGCGATGTGCTACACCTACGCGCTCTTCGCGGCGGGGTACAAGCGCTTCTCGCACTGGCCCATCATCGGGCCGCGCCTCGCGGGCATGCACCAGTCCGCCCTCGAGAACAGCCACATCGTCCGTCCCTACGGCATCCCGGGACTGATTATCTTCGTCATCGTGCCGATGTGGGCGACCGGCCCCATCGTCGGAACCATCGTGGGCTACATCCTCGGGCTCGGCGCCACCACCACGCTGTTGACCATCAGCACGGCCAACATGATCAGCACCACGGTCTACGTGAACGGCTACAACAAGTTGCTCGACTACAACGCAAACATCGCCTATGCGCTGCTGGCGGTCATCCTGGGCTTCACCACCATCGGCGTGCTGGCCGGCCTGGCCGGGCACCTCTGGGTGAAGCAATCGCGCGAGCACTCCCCCATGCCGGACGAGACACCAGCGCCGCCGCGAACCGGGCACGAGACCGAGTAGTCCCGGCATGACCGGCACGCCATCGCCCGACGCCATCGCGGGCATGGCCCACATCACAGCCGCCGCGCGCAGCCACCTGCTCATTGAGGCCGCCGGGGTCTTCTGGCTGTTGGCCGAGGTCGCCATTCTCTTCGCCGTGCGCGAAGCGCGCCGCACGCTATCCGGCCGGCCCGCGCGCGACTGGCGCCCCCGGCTCGCCCTGTGGATCAGCATCACTGCCGTTCCCTTGCTGCTGCTCCTGCTGCATGCCTGGACGCTCACCCGCATCGATTGGCTGGACGCCCCCATCAAGCCGGAGTCCGCCGCGCAACGCCTGACCTTTCATGTGCATCGCCACCTCGCGGTATGGTCTCTCTTCATATTCGGATGGGTTGCACTCGAGACGCTCATCGTGGCGGAGGGGCTGCGGGCCTACCGCCACTTCGGCGCCCTCTGCCGGCGCATGCTGACGCCGCTTCGCACCGCGGCCTTGGCTGGTCTGGTGGCTGCACTCGCCATCGAGGGCGCCGCCCAGGCCGCTTCCCCGCAAGGACCGGTGATGACGGCCCTGCTCGAAGCCGAGGCGGCCCTGCAACCCTACCGGAACGCCGTCTATCTCTACCTGCGCGTGGCGGGCGTGGTTTGGATTGCGGTGGAATGGGTCGCCGCCATCGCGCTGTGGCGGGGGCAGGCCCTGTTGGGGCGGGTAGCACGGGAGCTTGCGCCCCATGCTTGACGCGCTGATACAGTCCGCCGCGTGGTTCACGCCCGAGCAGTACCTCTGGTGGACCCGCCTCCAGTGCATCGGCTGGACCGCCGCCGACGCCGTCATCGTCACGGCCCTCATCCGCCTTGCGAACGCGGCCCGCGCCATCGAATTTCGACGGCAGCACATCTTCTCCTACATCGTGCTCGCCATCAGCCTCCTGTATGCGCCGCTGGTTCTCGTGGCCCCCACGGGCGGCATGGTCTTCGCCATCGAACTGCTCGTCACCGTGCCCCACTTTCTGCTGATCCTCTACCTGCTTGGGGCAAACCACGCCGTCTTCTCGCGCCTCGTCGCCCGGCTCCACGCCCGCGACTGCACCGCCCGCGACTAGGGGGCGAGGGAAGGCTGCGCCAGAGCGGGCGTGGGTCGTGCCTCTGGCGGTGCTCTACAACGGAGGGGATGGCGATGGCGCGTCAGGTGAATGCGGCGGGTGTGGCATTGGTGATGGAATGCGAGGGCTTCCGGGCAACGGCCTACCGTTGCCCGGCGGGGCGCTGGACCCTGGGCTATGGGCGCACGCGGGGGGTTCGTCCGGGGGATCGCGTGACGCGTGAGGTCGCCGGGCAATGGCTGCGCGATGACTTGGCCCGGGCCGGCGCCGCGGTGGAGCGGCTCGTGAAGACGCCGCTGAACGACAACCAGTTCGCGGCCCTCGCGAGCTTCGTCTTTAACCTTGGCGAGGGCAGCCTGGCCGGCAGCACCCTGCTGCGGCACGTGAACGCCGGACGATTGGAAGTGGTGCCTGCGCAGCTGGCGCGCTGGGTGAAGGCAACGGATCCCGCCACTGGAAAGAAACGCACGCTGCCGGGACTGGAACGGCGGCGCGCCGCAGAGGCCGCCCTGTGGCTCACGCCCCCAAAGCCCTCACAGGAAGGGAGCGAATAGGCGGGCGATACCGTCGCGCAGGCGGACGGGGAGGCTGCGGGCATTGACCTCGGCCAGGCTGAGCAGCCGCGACGCGCCGATGCGTTCGCGCGCATATTCGGTCAAATCCGCCGCCAGCCCTTCGTCGTAACATTCGAGGTTGAACTCGAAGTTCAGCCGCAGGCTGCGCGGGTCCCAATTCGCGGACCCGACGAAGGCGGCAATGCCATCGACGAGAAAGAGCTTGGTGTGCTCGAAGGGTGGCGGCGTCAGCCACACCCGGCAGCCGCGGTCGAGCACCTGCCAGAGCTGGGCGGTGGAGGCCCACTGCACCAGGGGCAGGTTGCCGCGTTCCGGCAACACGATGTCCACCGAGACCCCGCGCATCGCCGCCACGTTGAGCGCGGTGATGAGCGCGGCGTCCGGGATGAAATAGGGCGTGCACACGATGACGCTCTCGCGCGCGGCGGCCAGCGCCCCGAGCAGCGTCAGGTGAAACGTCTCGAAGTCGTCGTCGGGTCCGTCGGCCAGCCCACGCGCCAGCACCGGCCCGTCGGGCGTCAGCGCGGCAAACCACGGCGCGCCCTCCAGCAGTTCCCCGGAGCAGAAGGCCCAGTCTTCCGCGAAGACTTCCTGAAGGTGATTGACCACCGGGCCCGTCACCCGGAAGTGCAGGTCGCGCACGGGATGCTTGGGTTCGAGCGCGAGGAAATGCCCCTCGCGAATGTTCATGCCGCCGGTGAATCCCACGCGCCCATCCACCACCAACAGCTTCCGGTGCGTGCGCAGGTTCATGTAGGGCAGCCGCCAGGGCGCGATGGGCGGCAGGAAGCGCGCATGCCGGATGCCCGCGCGGTGCAACAGGCGCGGCGCCCCCGGCCAACTGTAGCGCGCGCCGAAATCGTCGATGATGACCCGAACCGCCACGCCCCGGCGGTGCGCGCGTTCGAGCGCCTCGAGGAACATCTTGCCCGCGCGGTCGTCATCGAAGATGTAGGTGCTGAGCGTGACGCTTGCGCGCGCCTCGTCGATGGCCTCGAGCATGGCCGGGTAGGCCTCGTCGCCATGCAGCAGCGGTTGCACCCGGTTGCCATGCAGCAGCGGGCGGTGCGTCGTCGCGTCGATCAGCCGCACCAGTCCCTTGAAATGCTCCTGCCCCGCCAGCCGCTCCCCGATCACACAGTCGGCGTGGTGGTCATCGCTCATGTTCTCCGGGCGGTGGGGCTCGGCGCGCAGCTTGCGCGCGCGCCGCTGGATGCGGTTGATGCCCAGCCACACATAGAGCACGGTGCCGAGCAGCGGGGCCAGCCAGATGATCCCCACCCAGACGATGACCGAGCGCACATCGCGCTTGTTCAGCACGGCGTGGCTCGACGCGACGATCGATATCGTCACATCGGCGATGAAGGCCGCATAGGGCCAAAGTTCAACGGTGTCTTCCGCCATGGCTGTGCCCGGCCCTCTTGCCCGCGCAGCCCTGCCCTCGCCGCGCGCACCCCTAGCCTACGCCACCCGCGCCAGCCACATCCACGCACAGGACTTGCGCCCGCCCCGGTTCATCCGCGCATCGCTCAGCCGGAAGCCTGCAAGGCCCGGATCAGGCTGCAAACCTGATCGACGGATTCCGGCGCAAGGCCGCCATAGATGGGCAGGCAAAGCAGCTCCCGGGCGGCCCGCTCCGCATGGGGCAACCGCTCGGGCTGGGCGGAATCGAGGCCGCGATAGAATTCGAAGTGGCTGCACAGCGGGTGAAAATAGCGGCGGCTGATCACGTTGGCTTGCCGCAACAGCGCATGCAGGGCGTCGCGATCGCGGCCGTAGTCCGCAGCAGTCACCCGCACCGGAAGGTACGCGCCGTTGCCTTCGGGCTCGCGCTGCGCCGGGACCACGGCGATGCCCGGAATTCCGGCCAACTGCTCGCGGTACCGCTGCGCCAGCGCACGGCGGCGCTCGAGGTCAGCATCGATCTGATCGAGGCAAAGCAATCCGAATGCCGCCTGAAGCTCGTTCATTTTTCCATTGATGCCCGGGCTGAGCACCAGGTCCTCGCCCG
>JBJOID010000003.1:0-7877 GCA_046047315.1 Candidatus Hydrogenedentota bacterium
GCCGATGACCGAAAAGCAGGCGCGCATCTGGCTGGAGGAACGCTTCGAGGAACTGCCGTCCTAGAGGCTATTCCCTCGGAATCTTGACGTTGATGGTCTTGCGGCCCTCTTTCCATTCATAGGAAAAGGTGGCCGATTCCTTGTCGAAGCTGGTGAGCACACAGCCGTTGATGGCGGCCCCCACGACCAGCCACTCGCCGCGCGGGGCGTTGGGGGATATCACGCGAATCTTGTCGCCGATTTGCGCGCGGGTCACGTAGACCTCCTTGAGCATTTCGCGCACGTTCGGTTCCTGGGGCTTCTCGGGCGGTGGAGGGGGAGGCGGAGGGGGCTCCCGCGTGATCGAGGTCCATGCGCCGGGACGCCGCGCCAGGCCATCCTGCCAGTTGCCATCTTCCTTGAGCGCGGCCCGCTCGCCCGGAACGGTGGCCTGTGCCATCTCCGCGCGAAGCCAGGCGCGCTCGTCTTTGAGAGGATCGCTGACGCCGTTGTAAAGCATGGCTCCTGCGAAGGGAAGACACACGACGATGGCGGCGAGGGTAAAGTTGCGGTCGAACATGGGATTCATGGCTATCCCTCCGCCTGGCGCAGGGCCACGCTGCGCAGCTCAAGCTGGGAACCGTAGTCGTTCAGGGTGAGATGAGGCACTCGCATCAACACAGGCTGGCCCGGCGGGCCGGGCGTGGTGAATCGCAAATGCACGCGATAGGTGCCGCCATCGTCGGGCAGGCGCTCCGCGCCGGGCAGCGGGATGCCATCAGCCCCGGTGGCGATCGCCAGCAGCCCGCGCCCAGTGCTGCTCACTTCCAGTACACAATCGTAACTCTCGCCGCCCGTCAGGCTCTGTTCGAGGTAGAGCGCGGACTGGTCCTCACGGGATTCCAGCATTAGGCCCGCGCCGGACGCAGAGACGGTGCCCTCCTCGGCGGTCCAGCGCGCGGGGTCCAGTTCCAACTGGGTGAAGCGCGTGGCGACCCCGGTATCGGAACGCGCCGCCACCGCGCCCGCCCCGTCCACGATGATGCGGGTCAGATCGATATCCGCGGCCACAAGCGTGCTGTTCCAGTCGCGGGCGAAGGTCAAGCCGTCGATGCGCAGGGATTGCGGGCTCTGTTGCAGCCGGTCAAGGAAGTTGAAGAGATCGGCGATATCCACACTGGGAATGCGAAAACTAATCTTGTATTCCCGATAACCTTTGTCGGTGTCGGTCATGGTGCCTTGGCGTAATTCGGGGATATTGACCAACACGCCGGAATCACTCATCGCAGTTACGGGCACGCCGTTCTCGTCGAGGGCTGGAGGAACCTTCTGGGCCAGCCGGAAAATTTCCTGGCGCAACCGTTCATAGACTTCATACTTATCCCAGGCGCTGGAATGCTGCCCGGCCACCGTCGCATATTCCGCCTCGACCTGCTGCTTGCGGGCGATCTGGTAGGCGGAACCCACCACCTGCTCCTGCAAGCGGTCCACCTGAACCCGCAGTTGTTCGAGGCGGTTCATGGCGCCGCGCGTGATGGTCCATCCCAAGAAGAGCAAGAGCAGCGACGCCGTGAGCAGCGCGAGGTTCCGCTCGCGCTTGTTCATCCCGCTCCATTGCGCCTGGAGTGCATCAAGAATCCCCATCGACCGCCTCCTCCTCGCCCTCGCTCTCCGTCAGCGGCACCGCAATCTGGTACATCATGATGCTCTCATCGCGCTCGTTGCCCTGCTGCTCATACACGCGATGGGCGGTGCGCAACTGCGCGAGTGCGCCCGAGCCCGCCATGCGAATGTTGGAGGCGAACTGCGACACGTTGTCCACCGAGATGGCGCGCCCCCAGATGTCGATGCCGGTTTCGCGGTCATAGTCGAAGCGCGTGATGTTGATGTCTTTCTCGGGCAGCGCGCCGACGATGGCGCCGAGCAAATCCAGCACGCTGCCCTGCCGGGTCACCTCGCGCGCGATGATGTTGAGTTGCGCCTGCTTCTCGACCACCCCCTCCGCCTGTGGCGCCAACTCGCGTACCTGCTTCTCCAGCTCGGCGATGTAGCGGTTGTATTGCCAGTTGCGCTGGATGTACAGGCCAAGGGCCAGCAGCAGCACAATGGCGACGAGCGCGGCCAGGCGCACGGCTTGCGAGCGGGCGCCGGTCATGCGGCGGGCCTGACGCACATGGTCTGGCAGCAAGTTAACGGGGTAACGCGCCTTGCCGGCGGCGGTCAAGGCCGCGCCAAGCAGCACGTAGGGCAACGAGGTTGGAAGGGCCTCCCCGTTGGAGACAAGCTCCTTGAGGAAGTGGGCGGGCGCAGTCTCCTTTCCGGTTTCCATTTCCACGTCGTGGCTGATGGCGGCGGTGTCGGCCCAGTCGGAAGAGATATAGACGTGGTCTACGCCCATGCCATCGAGCGACTCGCGACGGTAGGTGGAAAGGCTTGCGCGAAGCTCGGCGATCAAGTCCTCCGGCACGGTCTCCCCTTCGCCGGAGGACCAGCCCTGTGGCATGGAGACCCCGCGCAGGTACACGGGCTGGCGGTCGTCGAGCACGAGCACTTCCAGTCCGCCGGAGGCGACATGCGCGAGGGCAAAGCGCGAGGGCTCGGCGGGCGCGCCGGCGGCAGCGGCGCTGAGCAGGCATGCGGTGCTGAGCAGGATCTGCTCCGGTTCGAGTCCCGCCCCTTTTAGCAGGGCGAGATGATCGTCGACCACGTTGGTCCTTGCAAAGACCGCCAGGACAAGCAATTCCCCGGAAGGCAGCTTGCGCAGCGTGGCATGCCGGATGACGAGTTCATCGGCAGCGTACGGGACATGCTCTTCGGCATTGAGACGCAGCATGCCGTCAATCTCGGCGTCATTCTCGCCGGGCAACTCGAGCAGGCGGGTGGTGATCTCATAGCGCGGCAGCACCGAGAGCAGGATATCGCCGGGCTGAATATGCTCGGAAGCGAAGCGCGACAGGGCCGCCTCGAGGGTTCCGTCCTCATCGACCCATGGGCCTCGCGCGCTGGCCTGCGACACGACGACGGGAGCGCCCCCCTCGATGCGCACGCGTAGCAGAGAGATCAGGGCGGCGTCGAATTGCAGCACCGCGTAGGTTTCCACCGCGGCCTTGCCGGGCTTGGCGGTGGCTGCGGCCTTACGGGTCACGATATCGATCATGCGTCATGGGCTCCGTAAGCGGTTGGGGCTATGAACCCACGGTAACTTCCTGCCAATCCACCAGCGCGGAGTCGCCGTCGGTGGCGTTGACGACGGCGCGAATCTGGACGCGCACCTTGCCCCCCTGGCGCGTGGCCAGCCCCGAGATGATAAAGTAGCCGGAATTGAAGCTGCAATGCTGCTTGAGGGACTGGAGGGCGTCCCCCCGGATTCCCGTGTGCTCCTCGATCTCCTCGAAGGAGGCGAATCCCTGAGTGCCCTTGGCGGGCTGGCCATCGACGCCGGGCTGGCCGTCGCCGCGATACGCGAGGATGGCGTCCACGGCCGCCTTGTCCAGCTTGGGTATGCAGGCCAGCACCTCGCGCGGGGCCGTGTTGATGTTGACCAAGGGACCACCCCAGACGCTGAACAGGTTGCGCACGCCGGGGCGATCGTCTTCTCCAAACCAGTCCTCATCCTTCATGCCGCGCAGATAGCGCAGTTCTTCCACCGCCTGAAAATAGGCGATGCCGTCTCCTTCGTAGGTTTCATCGGAACGCCGCCGAAGTATCGATCGGATGACGCCCCGGTTCAGGCCCTCGATATTTTCGAGCAAAGTGTCGGGGGCAGTGTTGATGTTGATGTAGCGATCCGCGTCGATGATGTTTAGCCAGACCCCGTCGCGCTCGTAGCCCTCGCCAAGGTCGAAGAATCCCCCTTCTTCGTGCAGGGCCATGGTCTGCGCCCAGGGCTGCCCCTGATGCGTGGTCACCGAAAGGCCCTGCTCCTCCTGGACCAGGCGATCTTTATAGAACTTGTTGCGCAGCTCAATGATGCCGCGCTGCACGGCGGCCTGCGCCATGAAGCGGGCCTGGGTTTGGTCAAGCGAAAACGAGGCGGCCCGCGCCTGAAGGAAGGCGCGATGCGAGAAGCCCATCACCATGACGGTGGCGATGGCGAGCACCCAAAGCGTGGTGACGAGTACAAATCCATCGCGCCGCATCACAGGGCGCCATCCAGCATTCGCCGCAGGGCTTCCTCGGGGTAGCGCTCGCGGCGCAGTGGGAAAGGAATGGTCGAACGGAATTCCTGCTCAGCGTCGGTATCCGGGTCCTTGATGACCAGGCTTACCTCGATGGCCATCGGCAGCCCGAGATTCTCCGGATGGCGCTGCGTCTCGATGAGTTCCACCGGGGGCGGCGGCAAGGTGGCGTCCCGCACCTCGGGCAGGGGCGCCCAGAGGTAGCGCGTTTCGAATGCCGACACGTTGCGGGCGACAATGAAATCCTCGCGGTCGCTCAGGCGTACACGTTGGGGATCCACCTTCTTCCCCTGGGGGGGGCGGTTAGGAAGGGCGGTCTCCACTTTTGCTTCCTCGCGCACCACATCGTCCTGGCCGGGGCGGTAGCGATAACGCACGCGCATGAGACGGCGCCCCTCGCCGTCCTCGACGTTCATCGGCTCCTCCACCACGAAGAGCGTGAAGCCGTCGTCGCTGCCCTCGAAGAGGTGCTCGGCCCGGATGTTCAAGCTGTGGATGTCGCGCCGGAGAATATGGAAGGCGTGGCGGGCATGTTCGGAGGGGTTGAAGCCCCGCTCCATGAGGCGCCAGGCGTCCATGGTGGAATACAGCAGGGCATAGACCGACGACATGGCGATGGTGAGCAGGGTGGTCGCCACGAGCAGTTCCACGAGGGTGAAGCCGCGGCGGCGTTTGGTGGACGCCCGGTTCATCGTGGCAGCCCTTGTTCCGGCGGCAGCCAAAGCTGGCTGCCGGTGAGCAGGGTCTCGGCCGCACGGCTGTACTCGAAGCCTCCGCGCGTCCAGGTAATTTCGAGGCGCAGCTTGGGAATCTGGTCGCGATAACGACTTTCGAGTTGCTCACGTTCTCGGGGGTCGATGCTGGACGGCAGCTCCGGCCTTGGCACCGTGATGCGGGACACCTCGACGGTATAGGCGAAACGGTCGTAGGGGGTGGGAAAAGCGCCGCTTTCGGTCTTCTCTTCCAGCATCATGTTTTCCAGCAGCATCCGGGCGATGGTGTTTTCCATGAGGTGCTGCACGGTGGTGTAGTCGTGGCTGAGCGCCTGCATGAGCGCGGCCTGTCCAATCACCCGCTGAAGGGTGAACGCGGAAATGCTCAGCACCGTGAGCGCGACGAGGGTTTCTATGAGGATATAGCCTCTTGCGCGGGCGAGGCCCCGGCTGGCGGGCGTGGGGCAAGTGCAGGAGGAAGCACAACCGCTCATCGTTCCGTCACTTCAAACTGCCCCAGCGTGCCCAGGGTTTCAATGCGGATGCGCGAGTCGCGGCGATCGGTGCTCACCACCTCGATCTCGCCAATGTCGCAGGCGCCATTGGGATGGCAGGCAAGGTAATAGACGCCGTTCTCGCGATCCTTGCGAAGCTTGGGCTTCTCCAGCTGGAGTCCCTCGGGCAGCACCGTGGCGCGGCCCCAGGTTTCCGAAACCTCGGTGAAAAGCTTTTCCAGCCCCTCGTCCCCGCTGTGGTAACCCACCCAGTACATGTTCTGCTCGGGGTGGACATAGAAGCGGTGCTCAAGCGACTGGCTGACCGCCGCCTCCTGCGTGTGGCGCAGCACGGCGACAAGGTCGGACTTGGCGTTGCCAATGCGGACGGAGCGGAAGGTAGTGCTGAATACCGGCAACACCGCCATGCTCAGGATGGCGAGGATGGTGGTGACGACGATCAGTTCGAGAAAAGTAAAGCCGGCGCGCGGCGATGAATGGAACATGCGCGTCGCCCCCGGTGAGGGTTACTCGTGAATCGAGCTGGAGGTCACGTCGTCCTCGGTGTTCGGCATGCCATCCGCTCCGGCTGAGAAAATCTTGTACTCGCCGGGGCCGCTCGAACCGCTGCTCACCTCGAACACGTAGGGGTTGCCCCACGGGTCCGGGCGCAATTCCTTGACATACTTGCGCTTGCCGTTCACCAGGTCTTCGAGGGTCTTCGGATAGGTGTCGTTGTTGTCGAGGGCATACATGTCGATGGCGGTGCTATACGTGGCGATGTCGCCCTTGGCCGCCTTGATTTGCGCATCCTGCACGCGTCCGCCCACGTTCAAAGCCACCATCCCTGCGAGGATGCCAATGATGACCGTAACCAAAATCAGCTCGATCAGCGTGAAACCGCCGTTGCCCTTCATCGTGAAAACTCCTTGCGTGCCCCTCAGTATACGATCTTCGGGGGAGAAAATGGGACAAACCGTTGCGGCGCGGCTTGCTCGCCAAACGGCGAAGCCCCCTTGACAACGCCGGGCAAGCAGCCGTTGCAACAAGCGCGTAAATTGGTTGAGGAAAAACGACTTCTAAAGGACAACCTGTACGATATAACATCCTACCGTGAGGAATGTTTCTTACACCTGCAATATCGCACGGCAATAGCGTTCGGGAAGACTGGACAGGCCGTATATGGGTTTGGCGTATATTGGTCAACAATAGTGTGAGGTGTTTGCCTTCCACGACGGGGATGAAATTGGTCCTCGCATGCTTGCGCGAATCGCCCGCGCCACGGGTCTCAAGCCTGAAGACCTTTAGGGAATCAATCACAGAGGGTCTTTCTTTATGATATCACATATGATATGATCGCGTAGTGAAAGTCGTACTTGATACGGATGTCATTGTCTCGGCGTATCGCAGCCCTGCCGGAGCATCGGCCGCGTTGCTTCGTGGCATTCGCCATGGCAAGGCAACGATGCTGATCAGCACTGCGCTCATGCTAGAGTACGAAGCGGTTTGTTCCATGGCGGTTCACCGAAAGGCAGCCGGATTGACCATCAAAGAGACCGGGGTTTTTCTGGATGCTCTTGCGTTCATAGCGAAACCGGTGGCCTTGCGATACTTCTGGCGCCCCCAGCTTCGCGATCCGGGCGATGAGATGGTGTTGGAGACGGCGGTAAATGGGCAGGCGGACGCCTTGATCACGTTTAATGTACGCGACTACGGAGTCGTACCCGGCAGATTTGGGGTGCGGTTGATGACCCCTCCAGAATTCCTGAGGAGTTTCGAGAAATGAAGGCCAAGCCAAGCACCTATCCCTTGCGGATGCCGGCCTCGCTCAAGGCGGCGGTAACCAAGCTCAGCAAGGATGATGGCTCCAGCATCAACCAGTTCGTGGTGATGGCTGTCGCCGAGAAAGTGTCGGCGCTCGGTGCGGAAGAATACTTGCGCGAACGCGCCGCGCGGGCGGACATGGAAGCGTTTGATCGGATCATGAATCGGAGCGGGGGCGCTGAACCGGAAACACGGGACCGGGTGGAGTGACTCAATCTAGCCACAGAGGCACGGAGGCAAGCAGGCGAAAGGCAGACTGGTAGTGGCGGCGAACGTCCTCGTCCGCTCTTGCCTTACCAAAGTCCTCAATGACGGACGGGGACGTCCGTCGCCACTTCGTGGCAACTCACCGCGCTACCTTCATCCTTCCGCCTTTCCCCCTACCCCTCCCGCGCTTCCAGCCAGCGGGTGGCGTCGATGGCGGCCATGCAGCCGCTGCCGGCTGCGGTGACCGCCTGGCGGTAGATGGGGTCCTGCACGTCGCCGCAGGCGAATACACCCTCGACCTTGGTGTAGGTGGTGCCGGGCTTGGTGACGATGTAGCCGGACTCGTTCAGGTCGAGGGTGTCGGCAAAGAGATCCGAGTTGGGCTTGTGGCCAATGGCGGAGAAGTAGCCGCTGCACTCGAGCTCGCGGGTCTCGCCCGTGTTCACGTCCTTCAGGCGCACGCCCGTCACGCCGTCCTTGTC
>JBJOID010000004.1:0-3159 GCA_046047315.1 Candidatus Hydrogenedentota bacterium
ATCGACGAAGCGCAGCGCAGAAGCGTGAGTATCCTGATTGCGGAGGATAACCGGGTCAACCAGCAGGTGGCGATTAAGATGCTCGACCGCCTTGGATTCTCCGCGGAATGCGTGGAGAACGGACGGCTGGCGGTGGAGCGTTTGCGCGCGCGGCCCTATGACCTTGTGTTCATGGATTGCCAGATGCCGGAGATGGACGGATTCGCGGCCACGCGCGAGATCCGCGCCCTCCCCTCCCCCATGTGCGCCACGCCGATCGTGGCCATGACCGCCCACGCCATGCACGACGACCGCGACCGCTGCATCAATGCGGGGATGGACGACTACATTGCAAAGCCGGTGGTGGTGGACGATATCGAGCGGGTGCTGCACCGTTTCTGTGGCGTGGCCAACGCCGCGGTGCCGGCCGCCGGAGAATCGCCCGGCAGGACGCACGCCTCGAACGGCCACTGGATCAACCGGGATGCGCTGATGGCCCGGGTGGATGGTGACGCGCTATTCGCCTGCGAACTGCTCGACATCTACACCACCGACCTGGAGGCGCGAATACAGCGCATGGATGCGGCGGCGAAGGAAACCGACTGGGATGCCCTGCTGGCCGAGGCTCACGCCCTCAAGGGCTCGTCGGCAAACGTGGGTGTGGTGCGTCTTGAACAGGACTGCGCCATCCTCGAACGCTGCGCGCGCGAACAAGACCTGCCCGTGTTGGATCAGGTGACGGCGCACTTGCGCAAGGATGTGGAGGCATTCCTGAAGCAGGCCCCCTATGAGATAAAACTGATTGCCGGAGAAATCGACCGACGCGATGAGACAGGAGCGAGTGGATGAGGATATTGATCGCCGAGGACGACCCCGTATCGCAGAAGCTGTTGCAGCGCACCCTGGAGAAATGGGGACACGAAGTCGTTGTCGCGGCTGACGGGCGCGAGGCCTGGCGTATCATCGAGTCGGAGCATGCCCCGGCCCTGTGGATACTGGATTGGATGATGCCGGAAATCGCGGGCGTTGATTTGTGCCGGAGAGCGCGTCTGCTGCAACTTCCCATGTCGCCCTACATCATCATGCTGACGGCCCTATCCTCCACGGAAGATATCGTCACCGCGCTCGACGCCGGCGCGAACGACTACATGGTCAAGCCGTTCAACCAGGTGGAGTTGCGGGCACGTGTCAACGTGGGCATGCGCGTGCTCAACCTCCAGCTCGAGTTGATGCAGCGCATCGAGGAACTGGAGTCCGCGCTGACGGAGGTGAAAACCCTGCGCGGGATCATCAAGGTATGCAGCTATTGTGGGCGCGCCCAGCGCGACGACACCTCTTGGGCGCAAATCGAGGCGTATGTGCAGGAGCACACCGACGCCGCCTTCAGTCACGGAATCTGCCCCGAGTGCCTCGTCAAGGTCCGGGAAGAAATGACCCAGCAAGGTCTATAGTCCTAGCCCGCGGCGCCGACACCGCGCGTGTTGGCGACCGGTCGCGCATACACCTCGGACCCTTGCAGCAGTTCGCTCAGGCGTTCCCGCAGGTGCGCCGTGATGATGGCGCCGCTGCGCGCCAGGAAGTGCCCCTGATGGTCGTAGACGTCCTCCGCCAGCGCGTAGCCTTCTGGAAGAGCGTGCGGCGCATAGGGCACCGGGTTTCCCGAAAGCTCGCGATAGGAATCGACCAGCATGGGCAAAACGATCTTGGCCAGGGTGGGATCGTATAGGACACCGGATGCTGCGGAAAGGTGGTCCCGCAATTCCTCGATCGGGTGTTCGGTCTTTCGCTGCATGTAGTGCAGATCGCAGCCATCGGCAACGCGCACGATTCGCGACGCCAGCGGAATCGCGTCCCCCTTCAGGCCGTGTGGAAATCCGCTGCCATCGTAGTTCTCGCCATGCGACTCAATAATCGCGGCCACGGGCTGCATGCCCGGCACCTCGCCAAGCAGCGCGGCGCCGATTGACGGGTAGAGTTCATACTCCTTGCGTTGCTCTGGCGACATGGACCAGGGGGGCACCGCTTTGAGCTCGTCGGGCAGCCCGAACTGGCCGATGTCATGCAGCAACGCGGCGAGGGCAAGGTGTTGCTTTTCCTCCGCCTTGAATCCCAGTTCCGAGGCGAGGCGCACCGCGATGGTTTCCACGCGGCCGGCATGGCTGCTGCCGGTTCCGCCCAGTTTTCCGAGCAGGCTGCTGAAGAGGCGGGCGCTGCCCATGAGTCCCTGCTCCAGCATGTTCTGCTGCTTCTCCAGGTCGGCAATCGTGGACTGGAAGCTCTTCGTCATCTGCGCAAGCTGCTGTTGCAGCGTTATGCGCGCGCCTTCGATCTGGGTGGCGAGGGCCTGCGGCGACCCGGTTGTCGCGATGGCGCCGCTGATGGCCAGCCGCTTTCGCCGTTCGATCAGCGCCACAATCTTGGTGGCATAGACCACCGGGCTTATCGGCTTGAGGGCGAAGTCCTCGATGCCCCTGCTGATCAAGTCCGCCACCAGCTTGGGCTCCGCAACCCCCGTGATGACGCCAATCATCGGACGCGGGTTCATCTCAAGAACTTCCTGAATCAACTGGTGCCCGTGCATCTGCGGCATCGCCAGATCCGTCACGATGGCATCATAGGTGTACAGCTTGAGCAGGTTCTTCGCGGCGAGGCCGTTTCGCGCCACGTCACACTTTTGTTCGAGGCGTGTGAAGGCGCGATTCAGCAATTCCCGGATGTCGTCCGAGTCATCCACCACCAGGATGCGATATACCTCTTTGGACATGCCATTCCCCTATGCCGCAAGCACATGCGTGTAGGGTATCTTTTCGCGTTGGGAATGTAAACAGCTTGGCCCCGGCGGGAAAAATCGCTATACTTCCGCTCCTGCTTTTGGGCTTCTCTTGCTTTCCTTCACCTACTGGAGCACGCTGGTCATGTATCGTCCCGAGATAAAGGTTTTCGATTGCACCATCCGCGATGGCGGCTTGATGAACAATTGGGAATTTCCGAAGCCCATGGTGAAAGAAGTCTTTCAGGGCTTGGTCGACGCGGGCGTGGACTATGTGGAGCTGGGATATCGCGCCAACAAGGCGGAGTTCGACCCGAAAAATCACGGGCCGTGGCGCTTCTGCGATGAGCAGGACCTGCGCGATGTGGCCTTTGAGCACCCGAACACGAAAATCTCCGTGATGGTGGATG
>JBJOID010000005.1:0-11128 GCA_046047315.1 Candidatus Hydrogenedentota bacterium
TGAAGGCGAGTCCCTCGGCGGCGCGGGGGGCGAGGGGCGATGCGGCATGATCTTTCACGAGCGTGCCGAAAGCATTGCGGGCTTTGTCCCAGTCGCCCTTGGCCGCGGCTTCTTCGCCGAGCAGATAGAGCGCTTCGATGCCCCAGCGTCCTGCTTCCTGCGATGCAGCCTCGAGAGCCTCGATGCGCTTGGCGTCGTCTTCCTCGAAGATGGCGGCGGCGTAGACGGAAGCGGCAGCGCGGTCGGCGGCGATGCGGCTGAGCTGGATGGCGCCCGCCGCGACGAGGCACAGAACCACCACGATGAGCCCGACCGCCACAGGCACGGGGTTTGCGGCGATGCTGCGGCCGAGATCACGCACCTGGTGCGCCCACTCGGGCATATCGTCCACGGTTTCATTGATGTTGAGGGTCTTCCGCTCCGCCATCGCTGTCTTGTTCCTTGCATGCTGTCGCGCCGGTGATACCGCCGCGTGTCTGTTTTATCCTGCCCGGCTGACCCGGGTTATCTCCCAACTGCCGCCCGAGCGGCGCAACCATATTTTCACTTCGCCATACCAATTCAACTCCGCCTGCTCCATCTCGAAAGGCTCGGCGATGAGGCCGATCGATTCCGTGGCCACGGCCTCGTCGCCATCAAACTGCAGGCGCGGGTTGGTGCGTGTGACCCGGATGCGCCGGTACTGGCTGAAGAAGTCTTTCACAGCCTGCTGCACGCCCGCCTTGTTGCGGCCTTCCTGGTCGAGGTAGACCGGCGAGACGTGGGCCATCACCTTAAAAATTTTCTTGCCGTCCACCCCATCGTGGAGGTCTTCAAGCACTCTGGCGATTTCGCTGCGCTGGGATGCTTCTGACTGTCCGGGCAGGGGCAGGGAGGGCATCCCGTCCGTGGCGCACCCCACGAACAGGAGCGCCAGTGTTGCAGCAAGCGCCGGGCGCATCAAAGCGTTCCAGCTCCCTCCACCGGGGTGAGATGCAGAATGACCACATTCGCGCGGCCCGTGCCGGGGGAATGAATCGATACGTCAAGCCGCTCGCCGCCCTTGCGGAACTGCAGCTGCACGCCCTCGGCCTGGACCGCACTGTTCAGCTGCCAGTCCGCCACGGGACATTCGCGAATAAAGAACTGTGCCAGATCGGGTATGGCGTCGCGGGAATTGTAGACCATGCGACCGACGCGGAAACCGCGCGACTCGAAGACGTAGGTGCGGTCCATGTCTTCCTTCACGCCCACGGGCAGGGGGATATCGACAAAGCGCTGCGTGGTGGCGAGGGGAAGCCCGGTGGCCACGGGCGCCATGGGCTCGGCCAGGGGAGCGCTATCGGTGAGCATCGGTGCCCCCGAACCGGACTCCACCACCGGCGCGCTGTCGTCGGTCTTCTTGAAGGGCATGGTCTCGCAGCCCGGCAATGCCAGCAGCAACGCGGCGGCGAGGACGAATAAACTTCCACGGGACAAGTAGTTCATGGCTTGATTCCGCTTGTTTTCTGTGGGGTAACGCAAGCAGCAAGCATAAGGAATACAGCGCGAACGTGTCAAAGAATGACCCGCCGGAAAGCGGGCTTCGGAGAAGGGCAAGCCGCTGGACACCTGCGCATGACGTTTGCTATCATTGCGGGCTCATGGGGCGGCGTAGCTCAGTTGGTAGAGCAGCGGAATCATAATCCGCCTGTCGGGGGTTCAAGTCCCTCCGCCGCTACCATCCTCTTTCTTGCTGCAATTGGCAAGGATTTCCCCGCCCGCGCTTCCGGGCGCATGCGATTTCAAGAACTGCCTCCAGGCGCATGCTTCATGAAACGCGCTTCATCGGCATCCGGGTACCCGCACTTCAATTTCTCGATAGCGCAGTGCCGACTGATTAGTCCTCGGGCAGGTATTCCATCTCGATGTCGCCGATGGTGATGGTGGCGCCGGGTTCGGCGCCGAGGCGCTTGAGCGCGGCGATGAGTCCCATGTGCTTGAGGGTGTCTTGCAGGTGCCGGAGGGCTTCGGGGTTTTCAAAGTCGGTCATGCGGACGGCGCGGAGGATGCGCTTGCCGTCGACCTGGAAGCCGTCTTCGGCGGGCACGATGGTGAAGGGGGGCTCGTAGGTGTAGACCTTTTCGGGCTCGGGTTCGGGCTCGGCGGATTCTTCGATCTTGCGCAGGTGGTCAACGAGTTGCCAGAGGTCTTCGAGCAATTCGGGCAGGCCCTCGCCGGTGGCGCCGGATACGAGGTGGGGCCTTTCGAACTGGTCCTTGATGGCTTCATACCGTGCGGCGTTCTCGGGGACGTCGGCCTTGTTGAGGGCGAAGACCTTGGGGCGGTCGGCGAGGATGGGGCTGTAGGCGCGCAGCTCGTTGAGCAGCAGGTCGCGGGTGGCGCAGGGGTCTTCGTCGCCGGTGTCGATGAGGAAGAGCAGCACGCGGGTGCGCTCGATATGGCGGAGGAACTGGAGGCCGAGGCCCTTGCCTTCGCTGGCGCCCTCGATGATGCCGGGAATGTCGGCGATGGTGAGGGTGCGGAAGCCGGGGAGCGGGGCGACGGCGAGGTTGGGGGTGATGGTGGTGAAGGGGTAGGGGGCGATCTTGGGGGTAGCGTTGCTGATGCCGGCGGTGAGGGTGGACTTGCCGGCGTTGGGCAGGCCGACGATGCCGACCTCGGCGATGAGCTTCAGCTCAAGCCAGTATTCGAATTCTTCACCGGGCTCGCCCTTCTCGGCGAATTCGGGGGCGCGGTTTTTGTTGCTGGCGAAGCGGGCATTGCCCCGGCCGCCCTTGCCGCCGTGGGCGGCGATGAAGCGCTGGCCGTCTTCAATGAGATCGGCGACGATGGCATCGTCCTCGATGGACTTGATGACAGTACCGCAGGGAACCTTGACGAGGGTCTCTTTGCCGCGCTTGCCGTGCTCGTCGCTGCCGCGGCCGTGTTCGCCGCGCTTGCCGACGATGTGCGCGTGATAGCGCACATCGAGGAGGGAGTGGATCTGCTGGTCGGCCACGAAGACGATGTCGCCGCCGTGTCCGCCGTCGCCGCCATTGGGGCCGCCGTCGGGCACGTATTTCTCGCGCCGAAAGGAGCGGCAACCGTTGCCGCCACCACCCGCCGAGACTTTGACGCGTACGCGATCAACAAACATGGCGGGATAACCGGCGGTCGAAACGGAGTAGAGGGAGGATTCCCCTTACTCCGCGGCGGCCGCCACGGGCACCACGTCGATGACGCGGCGGTCCTTGCGTACCCAGCGGAACTGCACGACGCCGTCGGCCTTGGCGAAGAGGGTGTAGTCCGTGCCCATGCCGACGTTGTTGCCGGGGAAGAACTCGCTGCCGCGCTGGCGCACAAGGATGTTTCCAGCCTTGACGACCTGACCGCCGTAGCGCTTCACGCCCAGACGCTGTGCATTACTGTCGCGGCCGTTACGAGAGCTGCCGCCTGCCTTCTTATGTGCCATGGTTAAACTTCCTTACGCCTGGATGGCGGTGATGCGCACTTCGGTGTAGCTCTGCCGGTGACCCTGGGTCTTGCGGTAGCCCTTGCGGCGCTTATACTTGAACACGCGGATTTTCTTGCGGCGGCCATGGGCAACGACCTGCGCGGTCACCTTGGCGGCGGCGGCGGCTTCGCCGGCGCTGATGCCACCGTTTCCGGCGACCAGGCTGACCGGGCCGAGCTCCAGGGTGTCGCCGACTTCGCCGGCGATCTTCTCGACGCGCAGCACATCGCCTTCCGACACGCGGTACTGCTTTCCGCCGGTGGTTACCACAGCATACATGGCTCTTCTCCGTAGTCCGTTTCGTCCCGGTTCCGCCGGGAACGATACAATCGTTAGGTCCTGTTGCGCCGCGCGAATGCCTCGGCGGCCGCCCGTAACTCCGCCACCGCCGAAAGCGAGGCGAGATAGCTCGACTTTGCGTTGCGCGGGGACGGCAGGTTCACCGTCTTTGCGCTCAACCGCCCGAAGGCGCCCTCCGCCGTCACCTCGTGACTGTTCTCCGTCGCGGCGGGATCGGCAATCACGCGCACCCGCGTGTTCTCCGGTCCCAAGCCGTTCAGGCTTAACGCCGCCGCCACATTCACATTGGCCGGGAAGGCCTTCACCGCATCGAGGGCGTTTCCCTCGAACACCACCAGCGGCTCCACCAGCCCTTCGAGCTGGATGCCCCGCTCCACCAGATAGGGCGCACCGGCCAACCCTTTCGGCGGCTTGCGCGTGGTCAGTGTCACGCTGTGCAGTCCACCCTCCATCGCCGCCCGGATGCCGTCCAGCCCGCAGAGGGCGCCGGAGGGAATCCGGATTTGCAGGCCGCGCTCCCGGGCATTTCCCATCAGGGCGGGATCGAGCATCAGCCCGCCCACGCTCATGACGAGGCACTCCGGGTGACGACCCATGGCCGCCTCCACCACCGACTTCACCGCGGCCGCACCCGCGCATTCCACGAGGAAATCGCAGGCATTCGCCGCATCTTCCAGCCCGCACACGGGGGCGTTCAATCCATGCTCGGCGCGCAGCCGCTGGGCGCGGGCCACGTCCAAATCCACCAGCGCCGCCACCTCGGCGGGCATCGTGCCCTTCTTCAGGGCGATGCAGACATCTTCGCCGATGTTGCCGCATCCGACCAAGCCAACTTTCATCGTGGTCATCGCGGCGGTACTCTCACTCCGCCAATCCGGACGCGCGGCCCGGACGGGGCATCTGGGGCAATACAGCAACAACACCCCTCTTCGGGGCGTAGAGCGCGAAAGATTAGCATATGCAGGAATCGCCAGTCAATCGGCGGTTCATGGCCTGGCCGGGCGGGGCGACGGGGAGGGACGGAATTGCCACGCCCGCGCCATCCTGCCATAATCCGGCGGCTGAACCCGCGTTTCCAGCGCGCAAGCGGCCCCCCTAATTCCGGGCGCCGTGGCGCGCCTTTCATCCAGGAGAGGACCCCGATGAGCTTTCCCCTTGACACGAGCGCCTACAAGCCGCTGAAGCTGAACCCGGCGAACGCCACCCTGAGCGAGGCGGACCTGAAGCAGCTGGAGACGAACATCGCGGTGGTGCGCGACACCATCGTGTTCTTCACGGCCATCTCGGGCATCAAGGGATTCGCCGGCCACACGGGCGGCGCCTACGACATCGTGCCGGAGGTGCTGATTGCGGACGGCTTCATGAAGCACAGCCCGAACGTGTACCCGGCCTTCTTCGACGAGGCCGGGCACCGGGTCGCGATCCAGTATGCGATGAGCGCCTTCAACGGCGAGATGCCCTTCGAGAAGCTGCTGCAGTATCGCGCGGCGAATGAGAAGTTGTACGGCCACCCGGAGATCGAGGAGCACCTGGGCATCAAGTTCGCATCGGGACGGCTGGGCCACCTGTGGCCCTTCGTGAATGGCGTGGCGCTGGCGCACCGCGACAAGGCGGTATTCCTGTTCGGCAGCGACGGCTCGCAGATGGAGGGCGACGACGCCGAGGCGGCGCGCCTGGCCGTGGCCCAGAAGCTGAACGTGAAGCTGTGCATCGATGACAACGACATCACCATCAGCGGCCACCCGAGCAAGTACCTGCCGGGATACGACGTGGCGAAGACGCTGGAGGGGCACGGGCTGACGGTGGACGTGGGCGATGGTGAAGACCTGGCCGCGCTGTACACCCGCATGGCCAAGGCCATGACAACGGACGGGCCGGTTGCGGTGGTGAACCGACGCCTGATGGCGCCGGGCATCCCGGGCATTGAGGGCACGCACGGCGGGCACGACGTCATCGGCAAGGACAACGCCGTGGCCTATCTGTCCGCACGCGGGCATGAGGAGGCCATTGCCTACCTGAACAGCATCGTGGTGCCCAAGACCAGCGCGAGTTACCAGGGCAGCAGCACCGCGACCCACAGCAACCGCAGCGACTTTGGCAAGTATGTGGCGGAGATTCTGGACGAGATTCCTGCGGACGAGCGCGCGCACAAGTTCATCGCGATCGATTCGGACCTGGAAGGATCGACCGGCTTGAAGGGTCTGCGGCAGGCGCACCCGGACGTGTGCATCAACGGGGGCGTGCAGGAGCGCGGCAACCTGAGCGCGGCGGCTGGCTTTGGCTTTACGCCCGGAAAGCAGGGCCTGTTCAGCACCTTCTCGGCTTTCCTCGAGATGATCATTTCCGAGGCGACGATGGCGCGCCTCAACAACGCGAACCTGATCTGCCACTTCAGCCACGCGGGCGTGGACGAGATTGCCGACAACACCTGCCACTACGGCATCAACGTGATGCTGGCGGATTGCGGCCTGGGCGAAGCCGACACGACGCGGCTTTACTTCGCCGCGGACACGCACCAGTTGCGGGCGATTGTGCGCGCCGTGTGGAACGAGCCCGGCATCCGCTACATCTTCTCCACCCGCAGCAAGGTGCCGCTCATTCTCAAGGAGGATGGCGGCGAGCGCTTCGGCGCGGGATACCAATTTAGCCCCGGCCAGGACGAAGTCATCCGCGAAGGTTCGGCAGGGTATGTCGTCGCGTATGGCGAACTGCTCTATCGCGCGCTGGACGCCGTGGAGCGGGCGCGCGCCGAGGGCATCGACGTGGGCCTGATCAACAAGCCCACCCTCAACGTGGTGGACGAGGAGACGCTGGCGAAGATCGGCGCGTCGCCCTTCGTGCTGGTCGTCGAGGGACAGAACATCAAGACCGGCCTTGGCAGCCGGTTTGGCACCTGGCTGTTGACGCGCGGCCTCGCCCCGAAGTTCGGCGTGATGGCCGTGTCGAAGCTGGGCGAGGGCGGCATCGCCGAGCACATCCCCCATCAGGAACTCGACCCCGACAGCGTTCTGGCGAGAATCAAGAAACTGGCGGGGTAAGCTTCGGCAGCGATATTCCCATGGACGATGTCACGTAGCGAGCGGCTCTACGAAAGGATCGATGACTTCGATATCAGGGATGTATCGGAAGTCTTTCGTATTGCGCGTCACGAGTCTTAGTCCATGCGTCAATGCCGTGGCCGCAATGATCGCGTCTCCGAGTTTGCATCGTTGCGCTCGTCTGATTTCCGCGGCACGATATAGGATTCCATCATCGATCGGATGGATGGCCATCCGATCGAACCAGAGCGTCAAGCGCCGCTCATCCTCCGACGCCAACCCGGGAAAGCCCAAAACCTCGGGAATGCTGATCGCCGATACCGACGCGGACGGTTGGCAGACCCAAGGCGTCAGGAAGTCGTAACCGGGCGAATTCGCATAGATGATTATGTTGCTATCAAGAAGCAACTTGTCTCAATCCGGGTAAGGCAGGTGTCGGTCTTCGCGCATGGCGCGCTGCCATTCTAAGGGATCGCCGATATGCTTAAACGGATTACTGTGCCGGATTTCGGCCATTAAGGCGACCAGTCTTTCCCGGCGGGCTGTCTCCGCTTCCTCGTCGACGGCCGGCTCCACTTGCGCGACTACGTTCAATTTGCCATGGCGCAACTCGGGCGGCAACGGCAAATGGATGGTGCCGTCTTCGTTGACTTCCAGCGTTGCTCGGATGGTGTTCATGGCCGTATCCAATCGTATGGGGACAGTATGCCCCTCCGCTGGCGGCGCTTCAATCGTCCTGGCTTGCCAGCGCCCAGACCAGGCCCAGGATCAATCCGAGCCAGATCAGCCTGAAAGTCCAGGCGTTTTGGAGGAACTCTGACATCCGGATTCTTTACGGGGCCTCGCCTGCTATTGGCAGGGCATGACGCTCAGGCCAGCAGCGCGAAGAAGAGCCGGAACGGCAGCGTGACGACCTCGACGAGGCCGCCGAGAATCTGCGGCAGGGTGTCGGTGAATACGCCCGCAAGCACGTCGATGAATTCCGTCAATCCCTTGTCCATGGCTGGTACTCCTTCTTGCTGTTGCCCAAGGCTGCGCGGCGCGCGGTGGAAGGATCATAGCAGACCCGCAAACATGGATGCCGCACGACACGGCGGTGGATCACGGCTCGAAGGGTTCGCCGGGCGGCCGGGGCAGTCGTGGCTTGGGGGGCACGTCTTCGCCGATTTCCTGGCGACGCTCGAACATGCCGGACTCCATCTCTTCCTTGCCGGACTCGAATTCCTCGACCGAGATGGGGCCGATGATGGTGACGGAGAGCTTGGACTCGCGCGCGGTGAAGGTAACCCCCTGCCCGGTGGGCAGGACCTGCGGCTCTTCGTAGGAGGTCCACTTTTTGGCGGGACGCCCGCCCGACCACATGGTGATGAGATAGATCGTCTTCATGGATGGCAGCCCTTATAGTCCGGCGGTTTCGTCCATGCGGCGCAGGAAGGAATCGAGCTTGCGCTCGTCGTCGCGGGAGAGGCCGTTGAACTGGAACCCGGTGGCGTAGCCGCCCTTCTCGGGCAGGGCCTTGCCCCAGCGCGCCACGGCCTCGGCGTGCACGCCGCCTTCCTTGTCGAGCACGATGTTGAGCCCGACGCGCGCGCCGACCTCGAAGGCGTCGCGCGTGAAGATGGAGCAGCCGCTGCCGCTGAGGTCGAGCATGCGGCCTTTCACGTTCATTTGCACGGGCGACCACACGTCGCCCCGGCCGGACTGGAAGCCGCCGGTGAGCGCTATCTGCACGGTGCAGTGATGCCGGATGGCCCTGCGCAGCAGCTTGCGCGCCCCGCTGGCACCGCCCGCGTCGAGCTCGGCCTTGAGCTTTTCATAGGCGGCGCGCAGCATGCGATCATCGGTGCGGCGGGTGAGTTTCCGGCGTTCTTCCATGGCAAGGGCTCCGCGTGCGGCGGCTGGGATCGATGCGGGTGCGACGTCATTGTGCACAGGGACGGACGGGGAACACAACGGCGGCGGCCTCAGCCGCGCAGCCGGGCGACGCCAAGCGCCACGCCGAAGAGCAGGCTCTGGGTGAGCACGATTACGGGGCCGGAGGGAAGGTCGAAGACGTAGCTGGCGAGCATGCCGGCGAGCACGCCTGCGATGGCGAAGGCCACGGAGAAGATCGTCATTTGCGCGAAGGTGGCGCTTACCAGGCGGGCGGCAGCAGCCGGAAGCACCAGAAACGCGGAGGCGAGAATCACTCCCGCTATCTTGATGGAGACCACTGTGAGCAGGGCCATGGCCGTGGCGAGGAGGTAGTCCTGCACGTGCACGGGCAGGCGGTCGGCGCGGGCCAGATCGCGGTCGAAGGTGGCATAGGCCCATGCGGGCCACCAGCGCATCATGCCGAGCGCCATGAGCGCGGTGCCGCCAGCGAGCATGAGGTCGCCTTTGCCAATGGCCAGCACGGAGCCAAAGAGGTAGGAATACGCGTCGCGGGTGTAGGCGTCGCTCAGGGCGAGGAACAGCACGCCCAGCGCCATGGTGACCGCGAAGAGCATGCCGATGGCGGTGTCGGGCTCGAGGGTGGTGCGGTGCTGAATGGCGACGATGAGCAGGCCGGCCAAGAGGGTGAAGGGCAGGGCGACCGCCAGCGGCTCCATGCCCAGCAGCACGCCCAGCGCTACGCCGCCGAAGGCCGCATGAGCAAGGCCGCTGCCGAGGAAAGCCATGCGCCGCTGCACGATGAGCGGGGCGAAAAGGCTGCCCGCCACGGCGGCGAGCAGGCCACCCAGGATGGCCCGCTGCATGAAGGGCAGGCTGAGCGCTTCGAGCAGCATCATGCGCGGGACTCCCGGCGCCGCATGGTCAGTGCGTCTCCGCGATGTGGCCGCGGTGGCCGAAGAGTTCCAGCAGCGCCTGCTCGCTGGCCACCTCGCGCGCGGGACCATAGGCCAGCATGCGGTGGTTGATGAGCAGCGCGTGGCTGGCGTGGGCGCGCGCGCCTTCCCAGTCGTGCGTGATCATCACGATGGCGCAGGGATGCTCGCGCCGGTGGCGCATGAGCAGGTGGTACAGCTCGGCCTCGGCGGCGAGGTCCATGCCGGCGGCGGGCTCGTCCAACAGCAGCAGCCGTGGACGACGCGCAATGGCCCGCGCCACGAACACGCGCTGCAATTCGCCCCCCGACAATTTGGACACCGGCCGCTGCGCGAGGTGCTCGACCCCGCACTGGCGCAGTGCGGCCAGGCAGGATTCGCGCAGGGAGGCACCAATACGCCAGGGCCACGCGGGGCGCAGGCCGGTGGCCACCAATTCGATGGCGCGCGCGGGAAAGGCGCGCTGCAGGGTTTTCACCTGCGGCACATAGGCGATGTCTTGCGCGGGCACGGACTCGGGCGGCTGGCCAAGCACGCGGGCGCGGCCGCTGTCCGGGCTGCGCAGCCCCAACAGGACGCTGAGCAGGGTGGTCTTGCCGCCGCCATTGGGACCGATTAGGGCAACGAAGGCGTCGTGCTCGATCTCCACCGACACCTCGCGCAGGGCCTGCACTTCGCCGAAGGAGACGGAGACGGAATCGAGGGCGATGGCCGCGCTCAATCGAAAGCGCTCCGGATGGCGCGGGCGTTCCACAGCGCCAGCTCGGCGTAGGTCTCGCGCCCCGGCACGCCGCCCAGGGGATCCACCGTGATGAGCGGCAGCGAGGCTTCCTCGGCCACGGCCTTCGCCGACTGGGGAGACAACTGCGGCTCGATGAAGATGGCCCGCGCGCCGCGGTCCTTGAGCTCCTTGGCCAGCAGGTGCGTGGTGCGCGGCCCGGCGCTTTGCCCCGGCGAGGGCTCGATGGCCGCCGCGACGCCAATGCCATGACGGTGCAGGAGATAGTCGAAGGCATGGTGAAACACCGCCACCTGCTGCCCCTTGGCCGGGGCGAGTTCGCTCTTTAGCGCGGTGTCGAGCTGGCGCAATTCATCGAGGAACCGCCCGGCGCGCTCGCGATAGTCCTCCGCGCGCGCCGAATTCAGCCGGGCGAGCTCCGCCACCAGCGGTTCCACGATGCCCGCCACCGCGACCGGGTCCACCCAGAAATGGGGATCCACCGGGCCGTGGTCATGATCATGGTCGTGGTCGTGATCATGCTCTCCGGCGGGATGCCCGCAGCCGGCATAGGGGATGCGCAGCGACTCGGGCAGCAGGGGCAGCAGCGCCACGCGGTCGCGCGATTGCAGGTCCGCCGCCCAGCCATCGAGCGACTCGTCCACATAGAAAAGCGCGGTGGCGTTCCACGCGGCGGCCGCGTCGGAGGGGCGGGGTTCATAGGTGTGCGGCGAAGCCCCCGGCGGCAACAGCACATGGATGGGCACGCCCTCGCCCACCAGCGGTTGCA
>JBJOID010000006.1:0-5681 GCA_046047315.1 Candidatus Hydrogenedentota bacterium
AGGCCCAGCCCCGTGCCCTTGCCCACCTCCTTGGTGGTGAAGAAGGGCTCGAAGATTTTGTCCTGCACGGCGCGCGTCATGCCCGAGCCCGTGTCCGCCACGCGAATCATCACGTAGGGTCCCGGCTTCGCGTGCATGTTCATCCCTGCGAAGACTTCGTCCACCACCAGGTTCTCCAGACGCATGGTGATGGCGCCGCCCGCGGGCATGGCGTCGCGCGCGTTCACACAAAGGTTCATCACCACCTGATGCAGCTGGGTTGGGTCCATGTGGACGTTCCACAGGTCCGGCACGATATCGAGCTTGAACTCAACGTTTCTTGGGAAAGTGTCCTTGACAATCTTCTGGATGTCGCGAACGACGCCGGCCGGGCTGATGGTGGCGGGGCGGCTGTCGATGCCGCGCGCGAAGCCGAGCACCTGCTTGATGAGATCGGCCCCGCGCTTGGCGCTGGCGCGCATCATGTCCAGGGTCTTCAGGGCCTCTTCGTTCTGCACCTCGCCGCGCAGCATTTCGATGGACATGAGGATGGGTGCAAGCACGTTGTTGAGGTCGTGCGCGATGCCACTGGCCAGCGTGCCGATACTCTCCATGCGCTGCGCCCGAAGGAACTGCTGCTCGATGCGCTTGCGCTCGGTGATGTCGGAATTGATGGCGAGAATGGACTTGGGATTCCCATGCTGATCACGCAGCAACGTCCAGCGGCAAAGCACCGTCAGGGTTTCCCCGTCCTTGGAGCGGTGCTCGAGTTCACCGGTCCACGCCCCTTCGTTGAGCACCACCTCGGTGGCGGCATGCAGCGGCGCGGGGTCGTCGTAGAGCAGCGTGGCCACCGAACGGCCGATCGCCTCGGCGGCGCTCCAGCCGTAAATGCTCTCCGCCCGACGGTTCCAGTAATGAATGCGGTTGTTGAGGTCACGCACGAGGATGGCGTCGCTGGCCTGATCCAGCAGGGCGGCCTGCTCGGCGAGGCGCAACTCGGTCATCTTGCGTTCGGTCAGGTCAGTCATCCCGCCAATCATGCGCACGGCGCGACCGTTGGCATCGCGCAGGATATAGCCCCGGTCGAGCACGAAGGCATAAGAGCCGTCGCTGCGGCGGTAACGGTACTCGCCAGCCCAGTGGTCGCCGCTGCCGTCGATCTCGGCATGGACGGAACGCTCGACCTCGGCGGCATCCTCGGGATGGATGCGGCTGGTCCAGGATTCGATCGTGGGTTCTATCTCGTCCCGTCGGTATCCGAAGAGTTGTTCATACCCCTCGTTCCACCAGAGCGCATTCGTAATCAGGTCCCAGTCCCAGATGGCGTCGTTCGTGGCCTTCGAGAGCAGGCGGAAGCGCTCCTCGCTGGCGGCCAGTTCATCGCGCGCGCGGCGCTTGAGCGTCACGTCGTTGAAGTACACCGCGAGGCCGTCGGCTGTTGGGAAGGCGCGAACGTTGAACCAGTAGTCAAGGCCCGGGTAGTACTCTTCGAATTCAACGGGCTTGCCGGTTTCAACGGCCTCGAGGTAGGCGCGTTCGAAAGCCGGGCCTCCTGCCTGGGGATATTCATCCCACACCACCTTGCCGATGAGCTCGTCGCGGCTGCGTTGAAGGATGCGTTCGGCCTCGATATTCATATAAGTAAACCGCCACTCGGTGTCCATCGTTATGAAGGCCTCCGAGATGGCCTCCAGCGTCCGGACCAGCCTCTCCTCCATTCGAATCGCGCGGCGCTGCTCCCGGTCGCGTTCGATGGCGATGCTGACCAGGCGGGCTGCACGGTCGATGAGCTCGATGTCCCGCTGGCGAGGCCGGCCCGGCTGGCCGCCATAGAGCGCCAGCGTGGCCAGAACCTTGCCGCGCGTGCACAGCACCGGCGTGGACCAGCAGGCACGCAGGCCATGATCGGCGGCGAGCACCCGAAAGTCCTTGCAGAGCGGGTCGGTTGCCACGTCTTCAACGATGACCTGTGCAGCGCGGTGGGCCGCCGTGCCGCATACACCCACGCCTTCCCCCACGGGCAATCCGTCGATGGCCTTGCAGAATGCCTCGGGCATATGCGGCGCCGCGCCGTGACGAAGACAACGACCATCCTCCGAAACGAGGAGAATAGAAGAACGATGTTCGGAAGTGGAGTCTATGGCTCGAGCTATCTTGTCGAGCGTTTCCAAGAGCGGCGCACCAGAGGCAAGGGCTTCAAGTACCGCCAGCTCGGAGGCGTGATCGAGGGCGAATGGTGTGAAGAGGCGGGTTGCGTTGCGGCTTCCGGAAGTGCCATCCGAGCCCAAGGAGAAGTCATCCGGCATCAGCGCGCTCCCCATGGCGACGCAATGCATCCTGAAAAATCAGGACCGAATGCCCGATTGCGGATTCGCATCCACGCGCGCACGCACACCTCAGCTGACCTCCTCGGTGAACACGGCAGTTGCTCCCCTAAGCCATCCCCTGAGGGCGCCGTGCGACCACCGTTACAGCGTATCTCTTTGGGGAAGACGCGTCAACTCTGCCCGGCGGTCAGGCGTCGCGGCGGGAGGCCTTGAGGGCACGCGCCACCTCCCGCTTGCTGTCGCGCTCCTTGATGCTGTCGCGCTTGTCGTAGGAGTGCTTGCCCCGGCAAAGGCCGATTTGCACCTTGACCAAGCCCCGCGTGAAGTACAGCTTGAGTGGGACCAGGGTGAGACCCTTTTCCTCGACACGCTGCTTCAGCTTGAGGATTTGCTGCCTGTGCATCAACAGCTTGCGCCGGCGCTCGGGGGGATGGTTATAAATGTTGCCATGGCTATACGGCGCGATGTGCGCCCCCACCAGCCACAATTCGCTGTCCTTGAAGTCCGCATAGGAATCGCGAAAGCTGATGCTGGACTGATCCCGCAGCGATTTCACTTCGGTGCCCTGCAAAGCGATGCCCGCCTCGAAGCGCTCGAGCACTTCGTAGTCGTGGGTGGCTTTGCGGTTGACAGCGATAATCTTCTCGGACATGACCTTCACTCAAGCATGTCGGCAGTATGCGCACCCTTGCGTGGCAAGGGCTAATGATGGAGAAACCCGTCCGTGCAGGTCCGTGTCCGTCCGTGAATTCTCTGCCCCTGCTACTTCCGCCTCGGGCCCCAGCTTGGACCCTCGCAGCGCATGGTGAGGTTGGGCACGCGGCGCTCCACGCCCGTGAGCGGGTTCACGGTCCACAACTCGCCGCGGCCATTGCGGGTGCTCATGAACATGATGTGCCGGCCATCGGGCGACCAGGTGGGGGACTCGTTGCTGCCGCCCGAATTGGTCAAACGCGTGGGATTGCTGCCGTCGGCGCCCATGTAGTAGATCTCGAAGCCGTCTCCGCTGCGCTCGACCGAATAAGCGATGAAGCGGCCATCGGGCGACCACGCGGGATCATAGGAGCTGCCGCCCTGGAAGGACAGCCGCGTTTCCTGTCCGCCGCCCGCGGGCATCACGTAGATCTGCGGGTTGCCCACGCGGTCGCTGACGAAGGCGATGCGGCCGCCATCGGGCGAGAAGCAGGGCGAGGTGTCGCCATCACGGTTGCGCGTAAGGCGCACCGGGTTCGAGCCGTCGGCGTTCTTCAAGTAAATTTCGGTGTTGCCGTCTTTGCTCAGCGTCATGGCCAGCTTGGTGCCATCGGGCGACCACGCCGGGGAAAGGTTCACGCCCACTTCCTTCGACACGCGAATGGACTGGCCAGACGTGCGGTCGTACACATAGAGGAAGGGATAGTTTTCCTTGTAGGAGAGGTAGGCGATCTTCTGCCCGTTGGGGGAGAACTTCGGCTTGATGGAAATCGAAGCGTGCTGGGTGATCTGGCGGGCATTGGCGCCGTCGTAGTCGGCCACCCAGATTTCCTTCTTGCCGGGCTCGCCCACGCTGAACACGATCTCCGAGGTGCCCGCGCCCGCTTCGCCTTCGATGTACCGCACGATTTCCTCGGAGAAGCGGTGAGCCGCCAAGCGGAAGAAGTTGCGCGGCACGCGCAGTTCCTGCCCGAAGACCTGGTCCTTGGAGAACAAGTCGAAGAGGCGCAACTGCGCCACGATGTTGCCGCCCTCGGCGGTGACCAACCCGTAAACCAGGTTCTGGGCCTTGGTCGCCTGCCAGGCATCGAGGTCCATGCTGGCGAGATCACTGGTGAATCCGGTGAAGGACTGCGGATATTCGCCCGGCGTAAGCACCTTGAAGAGGTCGGTGAAGTCCAGGTCGTAGGCCACCACTTCGGCCATCTCCTTGGCGATGGCTTGCAGCGAGGGGTCGGACGCGGCGAAGGGCGGCACAGCGACCAGCGTGCGGTTGTCGGCGCCACCCTTGGTTTCTATTTTCACGGCCTCCTGCGCGGCAGCCGGCAGGACGAACAACAACGCGAGCGCGGGCAGCATGCACCGCATCAGGCTTTGGATCATGACGCTCTCCATGATTCTCGGTTGAGGTTGCACCCGGCGCGTTAGAGCGCACCGATGGTGAAATGATACTCGACGTAGACCCTGGGTTTCTCGTAACTGTCCGGCAGCGGCGGAATGCGCACGTTCTCCAACGCCAGCAGGGCGGATTCCGTGAGCGCCGTGTTGTCGGAATCGACGATGATCTCCACGCTTCCTTCAATCTGCCCTTCACGATTGACCCAGAAACCCAGCACGGCGGGAATGGCGTTCATGCTCAAGCCGGCGGGGATCTGCCACACCCGGCGCACATTGCGCTCGAAGTTCGCCGGCCACATGCCCAGCGCCGTTAACTCGCCCTGCTGCACCTTCACCGGCCCCTCCTGATTGTTGGGGTTGTGCTTGCCGGGATCGGGCATTTCCTCAAGCATGTCGGGCTCGGTGAACTCGGCGGGCTTGGGCTTGGGCGTGGGGGCTGGCTTGGGAGGATCAGGCTTCTTCTCCTCCTTCTTCGGCTCTTCTTTCTTCGGCGGGTCTTTCTTGGGCTCTTCCTTTTTGGGAGGTTCTTTCTTCGGTTCCTCCTTCTTGGGAGGCTCCTTGGGCTTGGGCGGGCAATCATCGCAATCAGCGCACACGTTGAGGCACTTCTCGCAGGGCACGCCTGATTCGCAATCTTTGCGATCCTCGTCGCACTTTTCGCAGACGGGCTTTTTCTCCGGCTCCTTCGGCTTGTCCGAAGGCTTCGGCTTCTCCGGCTCTTTGGGCTTGGGAGGTTCCGGCTTGGGAGGTTCGGGTTTCGGCGGCTCCGGCTTTGGGGGCTCGGGCTTGGGTTCCGGCTCTTGAGGCTTGGGCGGCTCAGGTTCGGGCGGCGTTGGCTTCAGCTCGGGGGCCGCGGCCGCTGTCTCCTTGGTGGGGTCGCGCACTTCACCCGGAACAATCGCCACCTGAAAGGAGACCGCCTCCGGAGGCTTCTTCTCCAGGTTGACGACGTAATACAGGACCATCAGCCCGATGTGGAGAATGACCGCCGCCACCAGCGCCCAGAACAGTCCGCCCCGTTTCCGCAAGGAACGGTAGTATTCGTCGAACTGGTTCTGCATGGGCTGGGGAGTGTCTCCGCTGGGGGCGATGCCGTCAGGCCTATATATTGCGCAAAGACGCGCGAAGTTCCGCAAAGTGTAACAAAATGTGGTCGAATAACGCCAACGCCCGAGGATACAGTTGACCCGGCGCGGGGTTTGACGCTAGGGTATCCAGACGCGTCCCGCGTGGTTTTTCTTCATCCTTCGATTCGGAGGTCATCCCGTGGATTCCAATAAA
>JBJOID010000007.1:0-4509 GCA_046047315.1 Candidatus Hydrogenedentota bacterium
ATAGGTCATGATCCAATTGTGCTTGTTGTTGAAGATGGCGAACTGCTTGCGCAGATTTTCCTGCGCCGTGGCCGGCGTGAGATACCGCATAAAGGCCATGGTGACCGCAATGGCCGCAACGACGTTGAGCAGGGTGACGCCCAGCTCAAGCAGCGGCGGAAGCGCATAGCGCTTGGAGAGGAGCAGCAGCGACACCGATACCGCCACGCCCGCGAAGCCCAGGATCTCCAGCCAGAGAAACTTGCCGATGGCCGAGAGGGTGGAGCCAATCTGGTGCTGGGGCAGGTTGTTCATGAAGAGCCACGCCAGCAGGGCCAGCACCGCCAGGATGGGCGCCCAGACGAACCCGGCATTCTGCAGCCAGACAGCCTCGCCCTTTAGCGGATGCGAAGGACCGCCAAAGATGCCGAAGGTAATCACCCAGGGTATGGCGAACTGGAAGACGGACACGCCCAGATTGCCGAGGCCCGCGTTCAGCCCTAGCGACAGCCCCTGCATGCGCTTGGGAAAGAAGAAGTTGATGTTGGACATGGACGACGCGAAGGCGCCCCCGCCCACGCCGCACAGGGCAGCGAGCAGCACGTAGGTAAAGAAGGGCGTGTCGGGCGTTTGCAACGCAAGGCCCGTGCCGACCGCCGGAAGGATGAGCAGCGCCGTCGTCATGAACTTCACATTGCGGCCACCGCACAGCGCAATCATGAAGGAATTGGGGATGCGCAGCGTGGCCCCGGAAAGACCGGCCACTGCCGGCAGCGTGTAGAGCAGCGCCTGATAGGCCGGACCGCTGAGCGGTTTACCGTCTGGCCCGGCGAAGGCGTAGAGCGCCGGATCGGCGTCGTGCAGGCCCTGCATCACGTTGATGATGATGCTCCAATAGATCCACACCCCAAAGGCCATCAACAGGTTGGGGATGGATATCCACAGGTTCAGGAAAGCCACCCGCTTGCCACCCCCGTTCCAGAAGGCCTCGTCTTCAGGGTTCCAATGCTTGAGTTGTGTAGTCATGTCTCTCGCTCCCGCAAACGGTCACTCCTCGGCGAAGGACTCCGTTGGCTCTTTCAGGAAGATCAGGCAATACACGAAGCTCGTGGCGGCGCCCGCCGCGAGGATGAAGAAGAAGGTCTGCGCGTCCACCAGCGAATAGATCACCAGGTAGACCACCGCGCCCACGTTGCCATAGGCCCCCGCCATGCCGGCGATCTGGCCGGTAAGGCGGCGCTTGATAAAGGGAATGATCGCGAAGGTCGCCCCCTCGGCCCCCTGCACGAAGCAGGAACACGCCATGGTCAAAAGCACCGCCACGGCGATGGGCCAGGAGGAATTGATGAAGGCCATCCCGAGGAAGCCCAGCGCGATGCCCAGCATGTAAACCAGCATGATGCGTTTGCGGTTGCCCATCATGTCGGAAACCAGTCCGCCCAGTGGCCGCGCAACCAGGTTGATCAGCGCAAAGGAAGAAGCCACCAGCCCCGCACTCGTGGGGCTGATGGTGAAGGTGGTCTCAAAGAAGGCCGGCAGCATCGACACCACCGCGAGCTCAGCACCAAAGTTGGCAAAGTAGGTGGTGTTCAATGCGGCCACGCTGTTGAAGCTGAAGCGGTCCGCCTCGGGCACGCCGCGCTTCAGCCGGGGCACGTTCACCTGGAGCGTCTTGGCCACATGCGCCACATAGATCAGCGCGAGCACTCCCCAGATGAGGTAGAGCGTCTGCTGCGTGATGACCGGCGCCTCACCGTTGGAGAAGGAGATGGTGCTCACACGCCATGCCAGCAGGCCAAGCGCAGCCATCAATGGCGCCGACCACACGAGGTATTGCACCAGGTCGCCCCAGCTCGACAGCAGCATGGGCTGGGTTTTCTTGGTGCCTTCGTATTTCTTGCCCTCGGGCGTATCGGTCACGAGGAAGTAGTAGAGAAACCCATACACGAGGGAGACCAGCCCGTTGACGGCCAGCGCGTAGCGCCATCCCTCCTCGTATGCGCCGAAGATATACAGCGCGATCCATGGCAGCGTCATGGCCGCCCAGGCCGATCCGAAGTTACCCCAGCCGGCGTAGAAGCCTTCGGCCCGGCCCACCATCTTGGGCGGAAACCATTCGGCGGTCATGCGGATGCCGATGACAAAGCCCGCGCCTATACTGCTGAGCACGAGCCGCGCTATCAGCAACTGCATGAAGGAGTTGCCAAAGGCGAACATGAAAGCAGGGAAGGACATGACAATCAGCAGCGCGCTGAAGGTGAGGCGCGGCCCGAAGCGATCAATCAGAGCCCCAATGAAAATGCGCGCGGGGATGGTGAGCGCCACGTTGCAGATGGCAAGAATTTTCAAGTGTTCCGGCGTCAGCCAGTTCACCGACTTGAGCATGGTGGTGGCCAGCGGGGCCATGTTGAACCACACATAAAACGTGATGAAGAAGGCTATCCACGTGTAGTGCAGCACGCGGATGCGGCGTTGTGAGAAGTCCAGGATCTCAGGCTTGGCAAACATGACTGTATTCCCCCGATGGTTGGGTTAGGCGTGCGGCGGCTTGCCCGGCCCGGCGAGTTGCTCGAAACCACGCAGCAGATGGGTGAGGCCGTAGACCCCGGCCACCGTGGCGAGCGTGATCATCAGAACGTCGAACCAACGGCGCGCGAAATTGATGAAGAAAAGACTCCACGGGTCGCCGTGGTTGGGATCGAGCGGATGCGTACCCTCCAGGTATTCCCGCGCATCGGGCAGGCCGTCCTGGTCGAGATCGCTTTCCATGCCCAGGGCCTCCGCCAGAGCGGCGGGTTCCTGACGCAGTTGCAGGAAGCGCTGCTTGCCCAGCTTCTCGATGATGTGGTTGCCGAATTCATTCAGGATGGGACTGTGCACTTGCTGCCCTGGCTCGAAGGCCGCGCGGGCCTTGCCCAGTTCCTGAAGCTGCTCCGGCGTAAGGCGTCCAATTTGCCCGGGCTTGAGTCCCTCCGGGCCATCGGGGTGGGCGTGGCAAAGAGAACAGTTCACGTTGCGGCCCGAGTGCTCGTTCACATAGACCTGAAACTCGGGGTACGCGAACGCGGGGGCGCTCACAACAAGTATTGCCGCGGTCATCGCCTTTATGAACCGTGAGCGCCCTTCCGCTCCGGTGCGCGTCCGTCTGGAATATGCCGCGCTCATCAGTGTGCTCCTTTGAAAAACTCGTAGATCTGCTGGCCAAAGAGCGTGATCACGACCAGGTAGCCCGTGGCCGCGAGGGCGATGTTGCGCAGGGTGGCGCGGCTGGTGCCGCGAAAAATCCATGGCGCAAGCAACAGCACCACGATCGCGGCATTGCTGCCCAGCATCACCACCCAGAAGGGCAGCAGTTCGAGCGGGTAGTAGACGAAGAAGAAATACCACTCCGGTTTGATCCCGTCTGGCGTGGAGCCCTGCGGGTCGAAGGGTTCAAACAGGGGGTAGGAGAAGAAGGCCTCGAAGGGCAGGCAGAGCGCCACGATGAAGAGAATCAGGAAGACCACGCCCCAGAGGGTCATGTCCTTGATGGCGAATATGGGAAAGAACTTCTCGGTCTTGCCGGTGGGCTCATCCACGCCGGGGCTCATGCCGTGCACCTGCACCATGAACAGGTGCATGCCCAGCAACATGAATATCGAGAGCGGCAACAGCACGACATGCAGCGCATAGAAGCGGCTGAGGGTGGCCTGCCCTACCGCCGCCTCGCCCTGGATAAGCTCCTTGAGCTGGCGCGGGATATCCGCCAGCGCGCCCGGCAGGAGGGTGCCAAGCTCCTCCACCGATTGCAGGCCCACCTTGGTGGCGTTCACCGCAATCTGGTGCCACGGCAACAGGTAGCCCGTGAAGCCGAATCCGAACGTGATCAGCAGCAGCAGTACCCCCGTCACCCAGGTGATCTCGCGCGGCTTCACGAAGGCCTTCATCGCGAAGGCGGTGATCACGTGGACCAGCACGCAGAAGATCATGGCCGAGGACGACCAGGTGTGCAGGTTGCGAATCAGCGCGCCACCGCTCACATGCCGCGTGATGTACTCGACCGAGGCGTGGGCATCGGCCACCGTCGGCTGGTAGTAGAACAGCAGCAGCAGCCCGGTGACGAGCTGGATCATGAAGAAGAAGAGCGCCAGCCCCCCGAAGTAGTAGCCCCAGCTCATCTTGTGAACCGGCACTTCCTTCTTCTCGAAGAGTGACTCATAGCTGAGTTTCTCGACGGGCACGCGCTCCTTGAGCCACTCGCCCGCGCCGTGAAGTTTGTTGGGTGCGTTCATCAGGCCATCTCCTCGAACTGCTTGGCGATGTACACGCCATAGCCGGCCGCCTGCGCCACGTCCACGCTGCCCTCGATGCTGCCGTCGGGCCGCTGGCTCGCCACGATGTTCCCGACCGGATCCTTCAGCACCCATCCGATCCGCGGCAGCGGAATCTTCGCGGGCGCGCCGGGGTCGGGTTTGCCGGTCTTGACGTCAAACCACGAGACATGGCAGGGACACAGGATGCGGCCGTTGTTGATCGTGCTGGCCACCGTGC
>JBJOID010000008.1:0-6592 GCA_046047315.1 Candidatus Hydrogenedentota bacterium
CCCCTTGAAGGGCTTGGGTATGGCCACGCCATGAAGGTAGTGGCAGTGCGGTGCGTAATTCAATGTAAGCCTCCAACTTATCTCCGAGTAGAAGCATTTCCAGACCCGCCTCAATCAAGCGATTGAGTAACCTGGAGGAACGCCCTAGCCCCGGTGTTTAACGCAAGACCGGGAGGCAGAAGCATAAAAGCCCGAATTTGAAGATTCCTAACGGTTAGGGTACAGTTAACTTGAGCCTCGGGCAGGCACGATGTTATCCCGAAGGAGGCGCAATGGCATGGCCTCAAAAACCGCAGTAGCCGTAGTCGAGACGCCGCAGGATGTGGACATCCCCCTGTGGAAGGAAGTTCTCTGCGGAATTGAGTACCTCAAGCTCAAGGCCTCCACGGTTTACTATGGCTTCGGGGTGCCGCATGGCAAGGGCGATGCCGTGGTGGTGGTGCCGGGTTTCCTCGGCAATGACTGGTACCTGATCGAGTTGTACCTCTGGCTGCAACGGATTGGCTATAAGCCCTACTTTTCTCGCATCGGCCACAACGCGACTTGCCCAGACAAATTGATGCACCGGCTCATGAATACCGTGAACCGCGCCTACGCGGAGACCGGCCGCCCGGTGCACCTGCTGGGGCACAGCTTTGGGGGGGTACTCTCGCGCGGGGTCGCCGTACGCAAACCGGAGCGCATCGCCTCGGTGAACACCATGGGCTCACCCTATGGCGGGGTGCGGGTGAATCCATGGATACTCTGGGCGATCGCCCAGGTGCGCAAGCGCACCCACAAGCAGGGCCGTCAGGGCAAGGACTGCTTCACCGACTCTTGCGCCTGCGGTTTCCTTTGCACCATGAATTCAGCCTTTCCAGAAAGCATCATCCAGACCAGCATTTACACCAAATCGGATGGCGTGGTGGACTGGAATGTTTGCCACAATGGAAACGAAGAAACCGACTTTGAAGTCTCAGGCACACACATCGGGTTGGCTTGGAACCCCGAGGTGTACCGGATCCTCGCGCACCGCCTGCATGAGGCGAGCGAGCACAGCCGCGCCATCGACCTTGGCATTGTGACGGAAGACGAAACCCCGCAAAAGCCGGCCTCTCGCCGCCGAAAGCCCACCGCCACCGCCCGTTCAAAACGTGGCGCCGCGGCCTGAGCGTTATCTCTCTCCCGTCTGACTTCCCTTCCCCGCCTTCCGGAATATACACTCGGCATGACCGGGCGGAGGGTCAACGGTTGAACGCAACATCCGAGCATACACGCCGGCGCGGCGCGCGCTTTTGGAAGGACTTCGCGTTCATCCTGCTTCCCCCCACCCGCCTGCTGGGCCTGCTCTTCGGTATCGACCGGGCGCTGCGCGAGCGGGTAATGCTTGCGGTGAGCGAGGTTAACGGTTGCCGGTGGTGCTCCTACATTCACGCCCGGGAGGCGCTGCGCGCCGGGATTACCCAGAGCGAGATCGATGGGTTGCTAGCCGCCGCGTATGACCATGTCCCCAAGGAACATTTGACCGCCGTTCTCTTTGCGCAGCATTGGGCGGACAGCCAGGGCGAGGTGGAAACCGAGGCCATGGTCCGGTTGGAAGAGAGCTACGACGCGCGGACGGTGCGGAATATCCTGCTGTCCATACGCTTTATCAACACCATGAACTGGATGATGCAGGGACTGGAGGAGGCGTTGCATGCGCTGACCTTCGGGACGATTGGAAAAAAGGGCGCACATTGAGCACGGCTGCGAAGGATTCTAATGAGATGACAGGCAAGCTGCCGCTGGCTGCCCGGATTGTCGAGGTGCTTCTCGGCGGACTCTTCCTGCTGGCGGCGGTGCTCAAGGCGCTGGACGCCAACCTGTTCGTGCACCAGATTTTCCTCTACGGCGTTTTCGAAGACCAGACTCTTCTGGGGATGGTGGCGTTGGTGACGCTGTTCGTCGAAACAGTGCTGGGGCTGGCGATGGTGCTGGGCCTTCGGCTGCGCGGCCTGGTGCCCGTGGCGGTGCTGGCCCTGCTGGTCTTCTTCACCGGGCTCATCATGTACGCATGGCCCGAAGACTGCGGCTGTTTCGGCAAGGTGAAGATGGGCCCCGAGATCAGCATCGCGAAAAACATCGCCATGATGGCCGCCGGGGGTTTCATCCTCTACGCCTTGCGCGGGCGCGATGTGCGCCAGGTTCCGCTGCGCATCGGAGTGTCCGTGGTGGTGGGGCTGCTCGCCTCGGCCTACGCCTACCCGCAAGTCTTCCAACAAAGCGTGCGGGCGAATGCGACCGTTGCGGCCCCCGCGTCTCCTTCGACCCCGGCCCCCTCCACAGCAGACACACGTGCTGCGGAGCCTGCCCCCGCGACGCCGACGCCCGCTCCCGCTACCCCCGGCCCTTATGCCGGTTACATCGTCGAGACCGACTTCGGGGAACAGCTCGATATCGGCCAGGGAGACTACCTCGTCGCGACCCTGTCGATGACCTGCGAGCACTGCATGGCGGCGGTGCCCACCCTGAACGAGCTGATGTTGAACCCCGAGATGCCCCGGCTGGTGGCCTTCGTCCTCGAACCCGAACCCGGCAAGATGGTGGAGTTTCAGGCGATGACGGGCTCGCAATTCCCGATGCTGAACTTCGGCAACAACTTCCTCGAATTCAGCCGCTTTATGGCGGCGGCTCCGCCCCGGTTGGCCCTTGTCCGCGATGGCCACGTCGGCGTGGTGTGGGACGGCGAAATACCCGATGCCGCAACCATTCAGGCGGCGGTTTCCGCCGCGCTTTCCGGCTCTTAAAGCCACGTTATCAATTGCATACCGGATGATCGTTTGTTATCATCCCGCTACGTTTTCGGGTTTTTCGACATCGCGGGCGGGTGGCGAATCTCGAAATCCGATTGTTTGAGGCAGAAATCCAAGGACGGCGACGTCAAGGGTCCCATGCTGTGTCTGTTGTGATCCGCACTAAGAACCTTTCAAAAACGTACGAGGCCGCCTTTGGCGGGCAAGACGTGCACGCCCTCAAGAACCTCAGCATCGAGGTGGGCGCGGGTGAGATCTACGGCTACCTGGGGCCGAACGGCTCGGGCAAGACGACAACGATCAAGATGTTGCTTGGCCTCATCTTCCCCACCAAGGGCGAGATCGAAATCCTCGGCAGCAAGGACATCACCTCGCGCAAGGTGCGAATGAACATCGGCTACCTGCCCGAAGGCGCCTACTACCCCGACTTCCTGCGGGGGGAGGAAATCCTGAAATACTACGGCCAGCTTTATGGCCTCTCGGGCAAGGACTTGAGCAAGCGCATCGACGCGGTGCTGGACCTTGTGGGCATGACGCATGCGCGCAAACGCCTGATGCGCGGTTATTCCAAGGGCATGCGCCAGCGTATCGGCTTGGCTCAGGCCATGATCAGCGACCCGCAAATCCTGATACTTGACGAGCCCACCACGGGCCTCGACCCCATAGCGCGCAAGGAAATTCGCGACATCCTCGCCCACCTGCGCGACCAGGGAAAAACGCTGATGATCAGCAGCCATGAGTTGCTCGAGGTGGAGCTGATCAGCAACCGCGTCAGCATTCTCTACCAGGGCGAACTGAAGGTGAATGGCACCATCAGCGAACTGCTGACCGACCGTGAAGCCACCATCGAGGTGCATGGCCTGGATGCCGGCGCGGTGCCCGCTCTCGAGCAGGACGGCTACAAGGTGGAAGACCTCATCAGCGGGCGCGCGCGCCTGCGCGTGCCGGAACACATCGACGTATACCAGGCGGTGGCGCGCTGCCAGCAGCTGGGGCTGCGCATTGGCGGTATCGCCCCCCACCGTGAAACGCTGGAAGAACTCTTTGTTCGTATCGTGGGCGGGGCCAAGACCGCCAAGGCGGAGAAGTAATCATGTCGGCTGCGACGGAAACCGCGGGCGCGGTAAAGACAGGCGGGGGCGTGATGGGATGGCTGCGTGGCCCTATCACCATTGCCGTGTTCACGTGGCGCGAGAGCATGCGCAAGCGCACGCTGGTGGGCTTCCTGCTGCTCTCGCTGCTGGTTATCTTTGGCGCCACCTTCATGACCTCCTTCATGAACCAGCAGACGGTGGGTGAAGAGGCCCACGACGTGGACATGAAGCTGATCAAGGACATCTGCATCACGGCGATTTCCATCTTCGGCGTGCTGATCACCATCTTCACCTCGGCCTCGGCGGTGCCCGCCGAAGTGGAGAACAAGGTGATCTACACGGTGCTCTCGAAGCCGGTGCGCCGCATCCAGTATCTCTTCGGCAAGTTCCTAGGCGTGCAGATGACCGTGGTGATGAACCTGGCGCTGATGGGCGGCCTCTTCTTCGCCGCCCTCTACATGCGGCAGGGCGTCCCCCCCACGCTGCTGCTCTGGGCCATCCTGATGACCTACTTCGAGTTCCTCATCATCTCGGCCTTCACCTTCGCGGTGGCCGCCACCGCCAGCTCGTCGGTGCTGCCTACCATTGCGGGACTCTTCATCTACATCACCGGCAACCTGACCGAATACCTGAACGACGTGGCCGTCCGCGCCGAGGATGCGGCGGGCGTGGCGGACAAGGCCATTGGCGCAATCGCCAGCGCCCTGCACATGGTGCTGCCCAATCTTCAGAATTTCAGCATGCGGATGGAACTGGTGAATGGCCTGCCCAACGATGCGCCGAACATGGCGATGATTCCCAACCTGATCGTCTATAGCCTCGTCTATTCCGCCTGCGGTTTCGCGATGGCCTACTGGATCTTCCGGCGCAAGGAAATGTAAGCCATGCGGGATGTATCCGGAAACCTGCGCATTGGCGCGGTGGTGCTCGTGTTGCTTGCGGTGGGCGGCATCGTCGGCCAGTTGCTCTCGCATCAACGCGAATCCAAGGCCTTCTACCGCTGGATTCAGGCGGCGGCCACCAACGAGCGTATCCTCAAGAGCCGCGCCGCCGAGTATGACGACGACGCCCTCTTCGAGGAAACGCGCACGGTGGCCGAGCCTTTCCTGAGCACCCGCGTGTCGGTGCCCAGCGACAGCATGGCCACGGGCGGCCTGCTGGGCGAGACCGTCGCCAACGTGGAGAACAACGGGGCTGTATGGGACTTCGCGCGCAGCGCGGAAGCTGCGGGCCTGCGCGAGCGTTTTCTTGAGCGCGCCCGGGCGAACAAGCTGCTCTTCGCCAGAAACCTCGACTACGCGGATGCACAGGCGCGCAACGTGAGCCTGTTCAACATGTTCTTCGGCTTCCGCAAAATCGCCGCGAACCTGTTGTGGATCGAGGTGGACCGCAATTACCGAATCGGGCAGGTGCACCGTGTCATCCCGATGATGAAGACCGTGACGGCGCTGGACCCGAACTTTGTGGACGCCTACCTGATTGGCGCATGGCACCTGGCCTACAACGTGACTGCGAAGATGTCGAACACGCCGCCGGCCCTGCTCAAGTGGAACGAAGAGTACCAGGCCTGCGTGGGTGACAAGGAGGCCTTTTATTACGAGGCCGCCGAGTTCCTGAAGGACGGCATCCGCAACAACCCCCGCAATTACAACCTCTACTTCGACCTCGGCTTCGGCATCTATCACGAGAAGATCGAGGACTACCCGAACGCCGTGCTGTATCTGCGCGAGGCCACGCGCCAGCCCCACGAACGCTGGGTGCCGCGCATGCTCAACCGCGCGCTGGAGAACAACGGCCAGTTCCAGGAAGCCATCGACGGCTGGAACGAGTACAAGCGGAACCACCCCGGCACGGGCTTCGACACGGCGGACCGCTTCATTCTGCGCAACCAGGGCCGCCTGGAAGAGCGCAAGGGCGACGAGTTGATGAAGCAGGCTGCGCCCCAGGAGAATCCGGAGCAGCGGAGCGCCCTGCAACAGCAGGCGCATGACCACTACATGAAGGCGAAGGACTTGTATCAGCAGATCGACGACCCCTTCGCGGACGCGCGCATCACCATGATGGAGGCCAGCGAACTTGCGGGCCAGGGTCGCTATCTGGAGGCGACCGCGCTGCTGGACAACGCGCGCTGGAACAGCGGTGAACTGTTCACGGAAATCTCGAACATCATCATCGAATACAAGCTGGCGGGTGACATTCCGCTCAACGTGTCGGAACGCAAAGAAGTGATTCGCCGCGAAGAAGGCGGTTGCGAGGGTGCGAGCCGCTCCTTCGCGCCGGTGGACGCCCAGTAGATTATTCGCTTGCGTGCGGCGCTTGGCCCCCCCCTTTCACGCCAAAGGCCTGAACCCTCCATGAACGCTATGATCGAGGCGAATCTCAAGGCCATTCAGGGCCGGATGCATGCGGCCGCGCAGCGGTCCGGGCGCGACCCGGCCGGTGTGACCCTGGTGGCCGTGACCAAGTCGGTGGGACTGTCGGAAGTGCAGACCCTTTACGCCCTCGGTGTGCGCCACTTTGGCGAGAACCGCCCTGAACTCTGCGGCGAAAAAGTGGCTGCCCTGCCGCCCGACGCGCAGTGGCACCTGATTGGCAACCTGCAACGGCGCAAGGTGAAGCTGGCGCTGCCGCTGTTTAGCCGCATCGACGCGGTTGATCGGGTCGAACTGCTGGATGCGCTCGAGGCGCGCTGCGCGGAAGCCGGGCTTTCCCGGGAGATCTTGGTTG
>JBJOID010000009.1:0-4514 GCA_046047315.1 Candidatus Hydrogenedentota bacterium
GTCTTGGAGCACCAGTGACGGAGTATCGCGCCTCAACCTTGGGTTTAGCGAGCCGGTGCGCTGGGAAGCAATAGGGGACTACCTCTCGATCACCGAGGCAGCCACGGGCCAGACCGTTGCCCGGGAGAGCGTGTTCTCCGAGGAGAGTTCCGCGAGCCTTGAGTTGTATGACGTGCCGGGTGACGCCGATACGCTCACGCTATCCCTGAAGGCCGGATTGCCCGGTCTAGAGCTCGGCATGGTTCCAGAGGACGTCACCATTGCGTTGACGCGCGAGCGGCCCGGCCTGGACATGGATTACGCCGACTGGTACGAACGCGGCAAAGACGGCGTGGTGCTCTACCTCAACCTGAACCAGCGCGTCGACCTTGCCAGTCTGCGCGAGGCCATCCGCTTCGAGCCGCCCGTGGAAGACCTCGAAGTTACCCTGGCCTATGGCGACGCCTACTATGTTGCCGGGAACTTCACGCCCGAGACGGACTACCTGCTCTACATCGGCCCCAAGGTGAAAACACCCGAAGGGCGCGACCTGCTCGCTCAGGAACAGGAACTGGTGCTCTCACCCACCCCCGAGGGACAGCCGGGAGCGGGCTTCGCCTTCGAGGACCGCTTCTATTTTCCACGTCGCACGCAGGGGGTGATGCCCCTTGTGGCCCGCAATGTGGACGAGGTCGGCGTGCGGGTCAGCCGCATGTTCCCGGGAAACATCGCCGTTGCTCTGAGTGAACTTTCCGAGGGCAAGACCTACGGAGACTTCGAGAACAGCTGGGCAGAGCATCTGGCGGAGAAACGCATTCCCGTTAAGGGGGCTCAGGGGACAGAGGTCACCCTTCCGCTGGACCTGAAGGAAGTGCTCCCCGAGGGGGCGCGCGGCGTTTTCGGCGTTACCCTAAGCCCTGAGCCCTGGGGATACACCACGAAGATCGTTCTGTGGACAGATATTGGTCTCATGGCTCACTGGCTGGACGATCAACTGGTCGTTTTCGCGCATGACCTCTTCAGCGTGGCCCCGCTGGGCGGAGCGAAGATCACGCTCTGGAGTTACAAGAACCAGATCATGGGCGAGACGATAACCGACGCGCAGGGCATCGCGCGCCTGGATGGTTTGGATACGAAGCTGGGCGCGCCTGCGGTGGTGGTGTGCGAGACAGACACGGACTACACCTTCCTGGAGCTAAGCGCGCGCACGGACGACGCCGTGCCCGTGACCGAGGGCATGCCTGCCTACGACCGGGAGGGCTACGACGCCTTTCTGTATGCCGACCGCAACCTGTACCGGCCGGGGGAAACGATCCATGCACAGTGGATCGCCCGCACCAACTACGGCGACGCGCTCGCCGGGGTGCCGCTTCAGTTGCTGGTCACCAATCCGCAGGGGGCCGAGATACACCGCGAAGCCGTAACCCTCTCCGAATTCGGTACGGGCGGTATCGACCTCGCAACGGACAAAGCTTGGCCAACGGGCAAGTACACCTTCAATCTCACCGTGCCAGACGCCCCGACTAGTGCGGGCTCCATGCAGGTAAGCCTCGAGGATTTCGTGCCGAACCGCATCAAGACCACCGTATCAAGTGACGAAGGCCCGTGGGTATCCAAGACCGCCTATCAAATTTCCGTAAAGGCGGAACAATTGTTCGGTGGACCCGCCGCCAACCAGAAAGCGAAGGCCTCGGTGATTCTGCGGAAGGGTGACTTTAAGCCGGAACAGTGGCCGGGATTCAGCTTTGGCAACGACACCGAGTATGCGCCGGAGGTGGTGGCGCTGGGTGAGCAGCAAACCGACGGGGCTGGGATGGCTGAGTTCTCGTATACCTTCCCAGGTTCGAACAAGACTTCGTTCCCGCTGCTCGCCACGGTGCGGGGTGAAGTTGCGGAAGCGGGGGCGCGCCCTGTGTCGGACACCCGGGACGTGCTCCTGTTGCCGGCGGACACCCTGCTGGGCGTGGCAATATCAGGTGATGGCCCGGCTTCCTTGCAGACCGAGGTGGCCGCGATCGACGCGACGGGGCAACCCGCCTCCGTCAACACCGTCACGGTCTATTTGGAGCGCGAGGACTGGAGCTACTACGTCCGCCGCTTTGCGGATCGCAACGAGCCAAGTTTCTCGAAGTCCTACAACATCATTGACCGGCGTGTCGTGACGTTGAACGAAGGGCGCGGCACAGCATCCTTCGATCTTGGAGACTACAGCTGGGGATATCACCGTGTGCGGGTGGAATCGTCGGAGACGCCCATGGTTGCGTCCGCCGCATTCTACAAGATGTGGAACGGTATCGAGCTGACCAGCGCGCCGCGCCCCAGTCTCATCAAGCTGACGCTCTCCAAGGACGCTTTTTCGCCCGGCGAACGCGCGGAGCTGCGCATCGAATCGCCCTTCGACGGACAGGCGGTCGTGGTGCTTCAGGGAGATGGTTTCCAGCAGGTGTTGACCACCGAGGTGGCGAATGCGGTGGGCGTGGTGAGCTTCGATGTCACCCCGGACATGCACCCCAACGTTTGGGCGGGAGTGACCGTGGTGCATCGCGCGCCGGAAGATCGCACCCAAGTCTATCCCTACAGCAGCTTCGCGATGTTGAATGTCCCGGTGCCTGATCCGGCGCGCCGGCTCGACGTTCGACTTTCCGGCTTGCCCGGGGAGATGCGTCCGGCACAGGCCCTGAGCGTAACGGTGGAAGCGCTTGATGCAGCTGGTGCGAACCGTCCGGTTCAGGTGACAGTGGCCGCCGTGGACGAGGGCATACACGGCATTCTCGACTACGCGAATCCAGACCCGTGGAATCACCTGCAGCGCTTCCGTTCCCCAGATCACCGCCGCGCCCACTACTATGACCGCGTCGCCTACGACTTTGACGCGGCATCGATTGGCGGCGACCTCGCCTCGCGCCTGGCCAAACGGGGCGCCACCATCGGGGAGAACTGGATCAAGCCTGTGGCCTTGTGGTCCGGTCCGGTAAGGACGGGGGCCGATGGGAAAGCTACGGTGAGCCTGGAGGTGCCCGAGTTCACTGGTCAGTTGCGCGTGGTGGCTGTGGCGGCGGATGCCTCGGCCACGGGGGCGGCATCGGCCAACGTACTCGTGCGCAGGCCCTACATGCTGCAAACCTCGATGCCGCGCTTCGCCTTGCCGGGCGACACCTTCGATGCCCGCGCCACGGTCTTCAACACGACTCCCGCGAACATAGTCGCCAAGGTGTTGTGGTCGCCGGGCGGCGCCCTGATTGCATCGCCGGGCGAGCAAGCGCTCGAGGTATCCTCCGAGGGCAACACGGGCACAATGGCCCGCATCGTTGCGGGCAACGCCCCGGGCCAGGGCCAGATCGATTGGCGGCTTGAGGTGGATGGCGCTCCCGGCGACAGCGTGACGCAGGCCGCCCCGCTGCCGGTGCGTCTGTCCGTGGCCTATCAATCGGAGCGGGAACTATTTGTGCTGCAAGCCGGGGAGAATCGCACCTTCACAAACGAAGGCTATGCCGACGACGAACTTGCCTCCATCGAGATCACCCTGGGAGCGGACCCGGCGCTGCGGGTCTACAATGCCCTGCGATACCTCATCGAATACCCCCATGGTTGCCTCGAACAAACGCTGTCGGCCCTGTTCCCGCTTTACATGCTGCGGAACAGCACCGCCCTGCTGGACAATGTGCTGCCGGATCAGCGACGCATTGATGCCTATCTGAAGTCCGGTGTAGAGCGTATCTTCAGCATGCAAACCACGGCGGGCGGCCTGGGCTATTGGCCGGGCGCCCGCGAGCCGAACCGTTATGGTTCGGTATATGCCTTGCATTTGCTCGCACAGCTTCAGCGTGACCGCTTCATGGAACTGCCCGGCACATCGCTGGATCGACTCCAGCAATACGTGCGGCGACTAGCCAACGACACGAGCGACTCGTCGTCGTCCGGCTTGTACCTGCGCGCCTATGCCCACTTCGCACTCGCGCTGGGAGGAGATCAGGAAGCGCTGGAGCAGCTGGGCCGCTTCGACAGCATGCCCTTGCCGGAGTCCGCGCGCTACCTGTTGGCCGCCGCGCTGGCGGCAAACTCCGGTGACGCCACACGCGCGGCGGAGTATCTGACCTCACGGCCCACGACGCCCTTCGATGACTTCGAGCGCGGAGGCACGCTGAACAGCGCAATTCGCAGCGATGCCGTCAAGTTGTTGGCCTTGGTGCAAATGAACGCGACTGAAGAGGAAATGTCTCCGCATGTGCTTCGACTGACCGCCTACCTCGAGCAGAAGAGCTTTGGCAACACGCAGGAAGTGGCTTTCGCCGCCGCGAGCCTCGGCGCCTATTTCCAGCGCCTGGGTGAGAAACTCGACGGCGGGTCCGGACGTCTTATCTCGCCGACGGGAGAGGAGAGGTTCTCCGGCCGCGACCTGCTGACCCGCAGGCATGATGGTTCCGGCGGGCAGTTTACCGTTGAGAACAGTGGCAGCGGGATGATCTACGTCAACGTCTCCCGGTCGGGGCTGCCACTCACTCCGGCCATGGAATCTGTGAGTGAAGGCGGGATGA
>JBJOID010000010.1:0-11434 GCA_046047315.1 Candidatus Hydrogenedentota bacterium
GCACCTTTTTCCGAACGGGGACGTGCTGGCGATTTTCGAGGGGATTGGGATCATCAAGGTGGACCGCGCATCGCGCCTGCTGTGGAAGCAGCAGAACGGCGCGCACCATGACCTGCATGTGCTGGAGAACGGCGACATTTGGGTGTTGACGCGCAAGGCGCACGCGGTGGCGGACATCAACAGCCGCTTCCCAACGATGGAGGATTTCGCGACGCTGCTGGACGCGGACGGTAATGAGCTGCGGAGCGTGTCGTTGCTGGAGGCGGCGCGGCAGTCGGGCGAGATGGGGCGGCTCATCTGGGCGCGCATGCAGCCGGATGGCGACGTGATGCACACGAACAGCATCTATCTTTTCGGGGACGGCAGCCTGGTGGTGTCGATGCTGTATCCGAACGTGGTGGCGCGGCTGGACCCGGAGGCGGGGCGCTTTACGGGAATCATCCCGGGCGCATGGAAGCGGCAACACCATGCGCGACCGCTGGCCAATGGCAACCTGATGGTCTATGACAACCGCTCGACGCCGGGGTATTCGGCGCTCATCGAAGTGGACGGCGCGGGCGAGGTGGCCTGGGAATTTCGCGGTTCGGAGGAGACGCCGTTTTATTCGTATTCCTGCGGCGCATGGCATGAGCAGGCGAACGGGAATTTCCTGGTGGTGGAGTCGGACGGGGGCCGGGCCTTCGAGATCACGCGCGACAAGGAGATGGTGTGGGAGTGGTACAACCCGCATCGGGCGGGAGACGCGGGGCAGTTTATCGCGACGCTGTTTGACGTGGTGCGGGTGCCGGAAGCGTGGCGCGCTGACCTGGTTGCTCCTGAATAAGCGGCTGGTTTCTTTTCCTGGACAGGAAGGATGACATGATGGACTTCAAGGCGTATGGCGGCGTGCTGGCCACCACGGCATTGTTTGCGTTTGCGGGGGGCTGGTGCGCGCAGGTGTTGATGCCGGTGCGCGGCGCGCATGCGGATTCGGATGTGTTGATCGCGCGCGAGCTGCGCATCGTGGACGGCGCGGGGAAAACCCGGGCGGCGATCGCGGTGACGGGCGACAACGCGGCGAAGCTGGGCTTCTTTGACGCGCAGGGTCGGCCTTCGGGGGCGGTGGGCGCGGCACCGGCGGGGCGCGGCGGCGTGGGCTTTTACAATGCCCGGGGCGAAGAGCGCGCGGCGCTGCTGATGGAGGCGGAGTCTCCTTCGGCCCTGCACTTGAAAGACGACGCCGGGGCGGCGCGCGCCCGGATGGAGGTGCGCGGCGAGGGGGCGACGCTGGCATTCGCGGATGCGCAGGGCCAGAGCCGCGTGGACATGGGCATCGATCCCGTCGCCGGGCCGGGGGTGTATGTGCGCGATGGCCGGGGCTCCGCCCGCGCGGCCATGACACTGGCGGGCGAGCGCGGGGCCGTGGCCATTTATGGCGAGGACGCCAAGCAGCGGGCGACGCTGCTGGCGGAGGAGGGGGATCGGCCGGCGCTGCACTTCTATCGGGGATCGGGCGCTTCGGCGCTGTCGTTGCAGACGACGCGGGACGAGAATGGCGCGGTGACCTATTACGACGCGGAGGGGCGGCGCCTGGCGGGGATGGCGGCGGTGGGGACGGCGGGCGGCGCGGCGGTGGCCTTTCTGGACGGCGGGGGCGCGACGCGCTCGGCGCTGGAATTGCCAACGGGCGGCGGGGCCTCGTGGGCGCTGATGGACGGCGCCGGGACGCGCAGGGCGGAGTTTGGCGTGGATGGCGAGGGCACGGCCCGGCTGGCCCTGAACGACACGCTGGCGCGGGCGCGCGCCTTGCTGGGCGTGGGCGGGGAGGGTAGACCGGCGCTGAGCCTGCGCGATGCGGAAGGCCGCTCGCGGCTGGCGCTGTCGCTGACGGCGGACAACCGCGCGGGCATTGGGCTGTATGACGAGGCGGGCTTTGCGCGGGCCGCCACGGTGGTGGGGTCGGATGGTTCGGCCCGGCTGGGTGTGTATGGCGCGGGGCAGTCCACGAGCGCGGTGCTGGCGACGACGGCGAATGGCGCGACGGAGCTGGGCCTTTTTGACGCGCAGGGCAATGCGCGGACGGTGCTGGGGGCGGAGGTGGACGGGCATGCCACGCTGAGTTTCTTTGACGCGCGAGGCATTGCGCGGGCGCATTTCGCGGCGCGCCCGGATGGAGAGTCGCGCCTGGCCTTCCACGACACGGCGGGACAGGCGCGGGCGGTGGTGGGCACGGGCAGCAACGGAGCGCCGGTGCTGGGGCTGCGCGATGCGGAGGGGCAGGCGCGGCTGGCGATGGCGCTGGAAACGGATGGCGCGCCGTCGATGTCGCTTTATGACGGGGGCGGGCGCACACGCGGAGGATTCGGGTTGTCGGGCGACGGGCTGGCGACCTTGTCGTTCACGGATGCGGCGGGCACGCCGCGCTGTGTGCTGGGCACGGGCGCGGAAGGTGCGGCATCGATGAGCATGCGGGACCCGGCGGGGGCAAAGCGGCTGGCCTGGGCGGTGACCAATGACGGCGCGCCTTACCTGTTGATGGCGGACGGCAAGGGCACGCCGCTGGCGAGCCTGGGGGCGGAGTCGGGCAAGCAGCCGGGGCTGAGCTTTTACGATGGCGCGGGCAATACGCTGGTGGCGATGGGGATTGCTCCGGACCAGAAGGGAGTGATGTTGTTCCGCGACGCATCGGGCAAGGTGACGTGGCAGGCGGGGCAGCAGACCCTGGCGCAGCCGTTGCAGTTTGAGCCGTTGACGGAGCCGCTGATGCAGCCGCTGGAGCTGGAGGTGCAGCCGGTGGCGCCGGGCGCGGTGGAGGAAGAGACGACGGTGGAGGCGCCTTCGGCGGACCGGCCGCCGCTGGTGCCGCTATCGAGCGAGGATCTGCCCCTGGACGACGGGAGCGAGACCGGCGGGGAAACGGAGTCCGCCGGAGCGGAGGACGTGATCGAACCGTGAGAGGGTGAGCACCACCCCGGCGGCGCCTTTCATGTAGCCAACGCCATCGTCTCCGGCTTCGGGGCGCTCGCGCGCTTCCAGCGCGGCGAGGTCGAGCGCGGCCAGGGCGGCGGCATCGGCCAGGGCCTGGGGCGCGAGCCATTCGGGGGCGGTGTCTCCGAGCGCGAGGGCCGCGTCGAGGCAGGCATCGAGGCGGCTGGCGATGCCGTGGCAGAGGCAGTAGCCGGCGTTGTTGGCGGCGCGCAGGCCCGCGAGGGCGGCGGGCAGCAGGGCGCGGGCCGGGGGGAAGGCCACTGCGGCGGACAACGCCTTGACGACGCCGGGGGTGCCGTGGCTCCAGGCGTTCCAGCAGGCATCATCTTGCGGGCTGACCGGCCACCAAAGGGCGCCGGGCACACCCTCTACTTCGAGCGCGCCCTTGGCCAGCCAATGGAGCCCTGCGACGAGATGCCGTTTGCGCTGCGCGGTGGGGCTCTCGCTTTGCCGTGCGGCAAGCACGGCGAGGATGCCGGCTGCGCCGTGGGCGTAGCCGTATTGCCGGGCGCCGCTCAGCCCGGTGTAGGGGCCTTCGGGCCAGGGCCAGCAGCAGCAGTCTTGCTCCAACTGGGACATGTCGAACAGCGCCTGTTCCACGCACGCGATGCGGGCGCGATACTCCGGGTGGTTGTCGCACTGGGCGGCGAGGTGGAGCGCCTGAAGGTAGCCCGCGAGTCCATGGCAATGGTCGGGCACGGTGGCGCTTTCCCACGGGATATCAAGCAGATGGCGGCGGGCGGCGTCGCGCGTGGCTGTAGGGTCGGGCAGGGCATGGGCGAGGTGGAGCAGGGCCAGCGCAATTCCGGGCGCGCCGAAGTGGTGACCGGGGATGTGAGCGAGCTTGGCGGCGCTGGCGTCGAGTGCGGCAGCGAGGGAAGCCAACAAGCAGGAATCGAGTTGGGGCAGGGCTTGAAGCGCGGCGAGGACGTGTATCTCTCCGGCGAGGCCGGTGAATACGTTGGCCTGATCCGGGGGGAGTGTTTTACTGGGGAGCCCGTCGCAGCGACGCTGAAGGGCAAGCACGCGGGTGTGGATGGCCTCGTCGCGGTTCCAGTTCCATGAATCGGGGATGGGAGGATAAGCGACGGAGCAATCGAGCAGATGATGAAAGGCGGGGAAGAATTCCTTGGGGTCCTTTGCGGTGGCAGCCGACTGCCATGCTGCCTGGAAGGACGTGCCTGTTGGGACGGGCACTGCCGAATGGATGCCGCCGAGGCGGGTCCATTGGGGGTGAACCCCGGTGTGCAGCTGGTGCGCGAGTGACAGTAGCGCGTAGGCGTCGTCTTGCCAGACGGCGGGGGCGAATCGCGGTCGGGTGGGATCGTAGTAGCCGCGGGTGCCGCGCCGGTAGGGTGGGGTGGAATCGTCTACATGGTGCGCGAGCTCGAGGTCGGCAATGAACAGGCGGTGCCCGTCGTGGATGAGATTGGAGGGAGAGAGATCGCGAACGACGAGCCCGTCGGCGTGGAGGGTCTCGACGGTTAGGGCGGCTTGTTTGAGCCAGCGGGCGAGCTCCTCGCGTGTGGCTGGGGTGTTGCCGTTGGGCGATTGCCAGCGCTCGATGAGGGTGGGGCCGTTAATGTAGGGACGTACGAGTGCGGCCGCGGTGTGCCCCGAGCTGTGCAGGAGGGTGCCGGCTTGTGGGATACCGGGGACAGGCGCGTGCTGTTGCAGGCAGGCATGTTCACGTTGCAGCGCCCAGACGGCATCGCGTCCGTGCGGGTCGCAGAGGGCATCGCAGCGGGCGGTCTTGATGAGCAGGGGTGTGCGTGACTGAGAGCTACGGGGCAGGCCGACGAGCACGGTGCCCTTGGCGGAGACCTGGAGGATCTGCACGAAGAGATAGTGCTCACGCAGGAAGGCGAGGTGATCGGGCGGCGGTGTGCCGGGTAGAAGCGATGGCGCAGGGAGGCGGGGGTCTGGAGCGGCAGGGTCGTCGATGAGTTCGCCGGAGGGCAACTGAAGTTGTCGCCGTTGACGGCCGAGGAGGTCGATACGTGCGGCGCCGTCATAGGGCCCGTAACGGAAGTAGACGGGTGCGTCGGGGGCGAATCGCGTGTCCGTGACGACTTCAGGGCCGCGAAGGCCCTGGAGCTGCGAGGCCAGTTTCTGGCAAAGGCGATGCGCTTCGGACTCGTCGCGCGGGTAGAGCGTGATGGCCTTGCCTGCTTGTGTGACGCCGAAGCGGCCGTCGTTGAGGTCTTCCAAGAGGGCCGGGGTGGCGATGCATTTGAAGGGGACGCGCTCTGCGAGGAGGATTGGAACGGCGCGGCGCAGGGCCAGCTCGAGTTCATGGGGTACGCTGCTGATGTGAAGTTTCCATCCTGCGGGCGGCAGGGAAGGCATCTGCGCGCGAAGCCAGATGCCATCCTCGATGACATCGCTTAGTGCGAGCTCCGCGAGCAGGACGTTTACGGAGGTGTTGGGCTTGTTGTGGGGGGAGGATGTCATGCGGTGTGACGGCCTGTGGCTGAACAGGAAACGCGCCCCGCGTGCCGGGGACCGGCTTGCGGGGCGCGCGGGTTAAATTGATAATGGACTAGTTCAGTCGGTCTTGGCGCAGGAAACACCGCAGGTAAACCAGCACGACTTGCTGAGATAGGGAACGCCGAGGCTGATCAGCTGGGCGTCGCTGCGGGCGACCAGAGCGCCGGCCTCCTCGGGACGCAGATTCGGGTATTCCTTCAACAGGGCTTCGGTGGCGAGGGCGTTCGGACCCTGAATTTCCACCTTGTCCAAGAGGACATCGTTCAGGAATCGAATCAAGTCTTTCGACATGCTCATACGGGTTTATCCTTCCGTCGGTCGGCGTACGCGGTGGATGTTGCCTCCCCGGCAATACATGGACGCTCCGCGCGCTCAAACGATAGCGAATTGTAAGCGTAATATCAAGTAATTGGCGCATGAGCCCGACGTTGGGGCACGGATCCGGGTGGGCGCTGCGCTTTGAGTGGGGCACAAAAGAAGCGCGGGGCCCTGCGCTCTGCAGGGCCCCGCGATGAGGGGACTATCGTTGCCTTAGTTCTGGCGTGCGCGCACCCAGAGGCGGCTGGCCGCCACGAGGACGCTGAGCAGCAGGCCCACGACCGCGAGGTCGCCGAAGCCCATGCCCGCGCCATCGGCCGCGCCGCAGCCGAAGAAGGCGGTCTTCACGGCGGTGGTGCCGACGCCCCAGAGGGCGATGGTCACCGGACCGTTGTCACCACCGGTGAAGGTGATGCTGCCCTGGAAGGTGCCTTCCGTAGCCGGGGCGAAGCTGACCGTGACGGTGTCGGTGGTCTCGCCAGCCAGCGTGTAGTTGGCATCGCCCTGGATGCTGAAGCCCGTGCCCGTGACTGTGGCCGAACCGGCAACCGTGCCGGGGCCCGCGTTGCGGACGGTGAAGGTCAGCGTGCGGCTGGAGCCCACGTTGGTGAAGCCAACGATGCGGGCGTAGGTCGCGTTCGGGCTGACCGCCAGGAAGGGCACCAGCGGAGCGGGCTGGGTGACCACGAAGACCGAGAGGCCGTTCACACCCACGATGACGTCGGTGCCTTCCAGCGTAGTGGCGGCTTCATTCCAGGAGCCGTTGGCGTCGCCATTGGTAAGCGGGCCATCGGTACCGGCGTCAACCACGGTGCCGTGCTGGTAGACCTGCGGATCCTCGACGGTGTTGACCTCGAGGCCCGTGTAGGTGATGCTCGCACTCACGCCGTCCACTTCCGTGAAGGTATCGCCGTCCTGCTGGAAGACGGTGGCCAGCACGTAGGTGCCCGGGATGATTTCGTTCACCGGCACGTTGTCGCGGGTCAGGTTGTCTGCCAGGATGCTGGCGGACGCGTCACCGGAGAGGAGGTTCGCAAGGTCGCAAGCCACCTTGACCACGAAGATGGCCGACTCGCCCACCGGAATCGCGCTGCGCGCGATGGTGACCGTGACGGTGACTTCGAAGTTGTTGGGATCCGGCACGCTCAGGGTCACGTTGCCGGTGCCGTCGGTGTTGGTGAACAGCACCTGGCGGGTTTCGAGCAAGCAGCCACCCTCGACGCCGACGTTGGTGAAGCCAAGCACGATGTCCTCTTCAAGACACGCGGACGGGTCATCAACCACGCCGTTGTTGTCGAGGTCGGTGCAGGGGTCCTCGGCGCCTTCGCCCTCGCCTTCGCCTTCCTCAACCGCGCAAGCGCCGGTCGGGTCGGTGACGGAGACGGTGATGGTCGCGGTCTCGATGTTGCCGGAGGTGTCGGTGGCGGTCACGACGATGTCGAAGCTGCCATCCACGTCAGCGCAGGTGAAGCTGGTCTGACCGGAGGTGATCTCGACGGAGGCCACGCCGCAGTTGTCGGTGACTTCGGTGACGAGGTCATCGATGGTGACGACGGCGTTGCCGGTCTCATCGAGCTCGACCACGGCGGTCGAGGCGGCGGAGATGACCGGGTCAATGCTGTCCACCACGGTGACAAGCGCCGTAGCCGTAGCAGTCAAGCCGCCCTGATCCGTCGCGGTGAGCGTCACCGTGACAGGCGCATCGGTATCGGCACAGGTGAAGGTGTCGATGTCGATGGCAAGGGTGACGCTGCAGTTGTCGCTGCTACCGTTGTTCACGTCGTCGGCCGTGATGGTGGCGGTGCCGTCGGCGCCAAGCTGGACGGTGATGTCCTGGGCGATGGCGGTCGGGGCAATCTCGTCAATCACGTTGACGATGACATCGGCTTCGGCGGTGTTGCCGCTGGCGTCAGCAATGCTGACGGTGACGGTGTTCTCGCCGAGGTCGGCGCAGCCGAAGTCGGTCTGACTGAGGGTCGGACCATCGGTGACGGCGCAGTTGTCGGTGCCATAGAGGTAGACGGCTTCAGCCGCGAGGACGGCGGTGCCGGCCGCGGAGAGCGACAGGGTGACCGGCTCGCTGACGACATCGAGCGACGGCCCGATTTCGTCGAGCACGGTGACGGTGGCGGTGGCGGTGGCTTCGTTGCCGGAGCCGTCGGTCACGGTCAGGGTCACTTCGTTGGCGCCCAGGTTGGCACAAGTGAAGCTGGTCACATCGAGCGACAGTGTCGGCGTGCCGCAGTTGTCAGTGCTGCCGTTGTTGACTTCCTCGGCGGTCACGGTGGCGACACCGTTCTCGTCGAGCGACACGACCACATCCTGAGCGACGGCGGTGGGATCGATGCTATCGACCACGGTGATCGTCGCGGTGGCGGTGGAGGTGAGCGGAGGATTGTTGGTGTCGGAAACCGTGAGGGTCACGGTGACGGGGGTGCCGACGTCGGCACAGCTGAAGCTGGTGCGGTTGAGCGAGAGGCCGCCAATGCCGCAAGCGTCGCTGCTGCCATTGTTGACCTGGGCCGCCGTGATCGTAGCCTGGCCGTTAGCGCCAAGCTGAACCGTGAGGTTCTGGGCAACCGCGGTCGGCGGGGTCACGTCGAGGACGGTCACCGTGGCGTTGGCCGTGGCGGTGTTGCCGGCCTCATCGGTCACCGTGAGGACAACCGCATTGTTGCCACGGTTGGCGCAGCTGAAGGTGCTCGGCGCTACGGAGAGCGTGACGGCGCTACAGTCGTCGGCGCTGCCCGCGTCAACCTGCGCGGCGTTGATGTCAACAGAGCCGCCGGCCGACAGATTCACGGTGATGTTTTGCGTGCTGGCGATCGGGTCGACGTCATCCACCACGGTTACCTGCACTTCGCAGGTGTCCTCAAGCGAGCCGTCGGAGACGGTGAGCGTGAGGGTGATGGGGCTGTTGGTCACGTCGGCGCAGCTCAGGGCGTAGGAAGCGCCACCATTGACCTGGAAGGTCAGCGGGTCGCTGTCCGGATCGGTGCTGCCGCCGTCGAGGTCGCCCGCGAGAATCACGCCCTCGGACAGGTTGACCGAAAGCGGGCCCACGCAGGTAGCCACGGGCGCCTGGTTGTCAATACAGCTGGCGCTGCCGGAGTCGAGCTGGAAGGTCGCCGTGTTGGCGGAGGGGCTGTTGAGGGTCAGGGGCTCGCCGGTGAGCGGCGTCTCGATGAACGTGAAGTTCACGATGATGAGTTCAACGTCGCCCGTGAGCGGGGTGCCGGCGAAGGCCGAACCGCCCAGGATGATCGAGCCGCCGGGGGCGGGCTCGTTGCCGTTCACAAGGCCCCAGTCGGCCGTGTCGGCGCCCTTGGTGACACCCGTGAAGTCAAGCTTCGTGTTGTCATAATTGATGCGAACACCGAAGGAGGTGATCGCGGAGGTGATGTTGTCCGCGAAGACCGGGACCGAGATGCCGCTGGCGCAGGCCGCGCTGACATCATCGATGCGCAGGGTCGGGAACTCACCGCTGGTGATCTGGCCATCGACCAGCACCGCGCTTGCGGTGTTGGCGGACGCGCTGTTCAGATCCAGCGCCGCGATGCTCGGGCAGGCACCCTGGATGCTCGTGAAGCGCAGGACGATCAGTTCGGCCGTGCCGGTAACCGCCGTTCCTGCGAAGGCCGAGCCGCCCAGGATGATCGAGCCGCCGGGGGCGGGCTCGTTGCCATTGACCAAGCCCCAGTCGGCTACCCCGGCGCCCTTGATGGTGCCGAGGAAGTCGAGCTTGGTCACGTCGTAATCCATACGCACGCCGAAGGAAGTGATTCCCGCGGCCTCACTCACCGTTACCGGGATGAGAATTTCGTCGGCATTACACTCAGGGTTGGAAGCCGACCCGGCGGTCAGCGTGAGCTGAGCCTGGGCGGTTCCCGTGAAGGCCAGGGCGGCGAGGGCGACACAGCATCCCATGGCCATCCGGGCAAGCAGTTTTGTTTTTGAAATAACCAGCATTTCGCCGTTCTCCTCCAATTGGACCTCTCTCAAGAAAACTCTGATGTACGCAGCGAAATCGCTGTGTTGTTAGTTACCGCAAGGATTTCCGACCTGCAGGAACTGATTGAAGATGCCCTGCGCGTCGGCCGGGTCGACACCGTCGCCGGTATTGCAGAAGTCGCCGCAATCGGGGTTGATGGCGGCAAGGGCTTCCGGAATCTGCAGGAAGGCTTCGAAGGCCAGCTGCGCGTCGGCCGGGTCAACGCTGTTGTCGCCGTTGGCGTCGCCGGGCGCGGTCAAGCAGCCACCGGCGGCGGCTTCAAGCGTGTCGCCACCGGTCTCGGAGACTTCGCCGCCCTCAAGCACGCGATACTTCACGGTGCCGTCGATGGCCTGCTGACCGGAGGACTGGGCCGGCACGGTGAGCGTGGCGCTAACGACGACCGGGAAGTTGACGGGAAGCGGATCGCCGCTGCCGCCGTCTTCGGGAATCCAGAAGATTTCAAGCACGTCGCCCGTGGTGGGGATGGCTACGCAGGTGGTGTTCGCGGGCGGGTCCACGAAGGTCTGGTTGGAGCCCTTCACCTGAATGGTGGAGTTGGTTCCTACGACCTGGTTGTCGGACACGGCGACATCGCAGTTGGCGTCGGCGTCGCGTTCGACCTTCCAGCCGGAGGGCAGGGTGATTTCGGCGCCGAGCGCGGTGACATCGGCGTCGTCGGCCGCGGTCGCGTCGGTGCGCGCAATGGTGATGGTCACATCCACGGTGCTACCGGGAGTGTAGGTGTCGGGGGCGTCCACCGTAATGTCCAGGGCGGGCTGGGCGAAAGCTGCGCCGCCGAAGGCGACGAGCCCCGACAGCGTCACGCCTGCCAACTTGACAAGCCCCCCCATGTTGCTGCCGTCCCGTCGAAGCGTTGCCATATTCATCGAGCACTCTCCCTACTTGCTGGACGCTCCCGCGTCACCTCGTTTTTGCGTTGTTTTGGCGTCAAGGCGACGCCACCCCTGCGTTTAGTCAACTCTTCCAGCGCAAATTGCCTGTAAAGCAACATCTTGCCGAAAGTTTCACCCGGAATCAATATTTCTTTTTCATTAAAGGACGGCTTTCAGGCCACCGATTTTTCCCGGCGTAGTGCTGGCCGCCTCGAGACGGCTCAGTGCCATAAGGCCGGTGCATGCGGAAGACACTGGTGTGCTTAATCCCCAAGATTAACCGAGGGCCCCGAAGCCGAGAGGCTCCCCATCGCCCGCTTCTTTCCGATCGAAATCAACCGTAACAGCAGCATTATATGGGAGGCTCCCAATTCCGTCAAGAGAATTCTATTGTTCAGCCGGCGCATCCGCGGCAGGAGTTTCTTCGACTGTTTCCACCGGCGCGGCGGCTTCTTCGGTGGGGGTGCTTTCGGCGGCGGGTGCGGCCTCAACGGTCTCGGTGATCGTGCTTTCCGCTGCTTGCCCGGCGGGCGCAGTCTCCGCCGCGGGGGCTTCCGTGGCGGTGGTTTCCGTGGCGGGGGCCTCGGTCTCAGCCGCGGGCGTTTCCGCCGGGGCAGTCGCGCCGTCGAAAAGTTCGGGGTGCGACACCTGCAAACGGGCGAGCGCCACTTCGGCGTCGGCGGCTACTTTGGATTCGGGGAAGACGACGGACTGATTCTTGTACGCGGCGATGGCGTCGCGCTGATTGCCGGTGGTCTCGAGGGCGCGGCCC
>JBJOID010000011.1:0-3055 GCA_046047315.1 Candidatus Hydrogenedentota bacterium
GCCCATGCGATCAGCCTGCTGCGTCCCGAGGCAAGCCTGCTCTTCGCGGGGAACAGCTTGCCCGTGCGCGAGCTGGACTCTTACGCCGCCGCGACCGGCGCGTGGGGCCACGACGCGGCGAACCGGGGCGCGAGCGGCATTGACGGAAACATCGCCACGGGGGCGGGGCAGGCCGACGCGCTTGGCCAACCGGCCACGCTGTTGCTTGGCGATCTGACCACGCTCCACGACCTGAACTCCCTCGCCCTGCTTCGGGGCGAGCGGCCGCCCACCGCCGTCGTGGTCATCAACAACGATGGGGGCGGCATCTTCTCGTTCCTTCCGGTGGCGGAACAACGGGAGCACTTCGACAGCTGCTTTGGCACGCCGCATGGCATGGGCTTCGAGCACGCCGCCAAACAGTTCGGGCTGGCGTATGCGAAGCCGCGCAACTTCGACGCCTTCCGCGACGAGTATCGCCATGCCATGAAAGAGCGCTGTGCCACGCTTATCGAAGTGATAACCAGCCGCGAGGAGAACCACCGCTTCCAGCGCGCCTTGCAGGAGCGAATTGCCTCCGCGGTTGAGGTGGCCTTATGAAGCCCGGCGCCGAGTGGCCCTTTGAATTTCACGGCGACGCCAGCCAGCCGCCGCTGGTCATGCTGCATGGCTTTCTGGGCTGCGGCGCCGATTGGCGGCCCATCGCGTCGCAACTGGCGCGCGAGCATCACGTGCTTTGTCCCGACTTGCCCGGCCACGGCGGCAACCCGCTCGACGCGCCCGTACCCTTCGAGGAGCTTGTCGCCGGTCTCGATGCATTCCTCGCGCGGCACGCCGCATCCGGCTGCGACCTCTTGGGCTACAGCATGGGGGGCCGTCTCGCGCTGGCCCACGCCGTGGCCCACCCCGGCGTAGCGCGGCGGCTGGTGCTCGAATCGGCCTCGCCCGGAATTGATGATCCCTCAGTGCGTGAAAGCCGCTGCGTCCACGACGACGCCCTCGCGGCGCAGCTCGCTTCGCTCGACTCGCCAGCCGACCTCGCCGGGTGGTTGCGGGAATGGTATGCCGAACCCCTGTGGACGTCCCTGAACGCCCATCCGCAACTGCTCGAATCGGTTATAGCCGCCCGGTCCGCCGCGTCACCCCTCGCCTTGGCCAACGCACTGCGGTCCTTCTCGACGGGAAGACAGCCCAGCCTCTGGGGAGAGCTGGCCTCGTTGCGCCCGCCCACGCTGCTCCTTGCCGGGGAGCTGGACCACAAGTACACCGAAATCACCGAGCGCATGGTGGACGGAAACCCCGGCATCGCCCGGATGGTGGTGTCAGGCTGCGGGCACAACGTGCACCTCGAGGCTCCGGAAACCTATACTACGGTGCTCAAGCACTTTCTGGCGGGTTGAACCCGGGTTTAACTCCGGCGCATGCCCGCGGCAATCAAACGAGGATACGTTCCATGTCCCTTCCCGAATGGCGCGAAGCCAAGAGCTATACCGAAATTTTTTACCACAAGGCCGAGGGCATCGCGAAGATCACCATCAACCGGCCGCATGTGCACAACGCCTTCACGCCGGTGACGAACGACGAAATACTCGACGCCCTGGAAGACGCGCGCTTCGACGACGAGATCGGCGTCATCATCCTTACGGGCGCGGGCGACAAGGCCTTCTGCTCGGGCGGTGACCAGAAAGTGCGCGGCCATGCGGGCTATGTGGACGGCCGCTCCGGCGCGCACCGCCTCAACGTGCTCGACATCCACATCGCCATCCGCCGCTGCCCGAAGCCGGTTATCGCCATGGTGGCGGGCTGGGCCATCGGCGGCGGCTGCATTCTCGCCTACGTGTGCGACCTGACCATCGCCGCCGACAATGCCCGCTTCGGGCAGACGGGACCCAAGGTGGGGTCCTTCGACGCGGGCTACGGCTCGGCCCACCTCGCTCGCATGGTGGGCCAGAAGAAGGCGCGCGAAATCTGGTTCCTCTGCCGGCAGTACGACGCGCAGCAGGCGCTCGACATGGGCATGGTGAACACCGTCGTGCCGCTGGCGCAACTCGAGGCCGAGACCGTGCAGTGGTGCCGCGAGATTCTCGCCAACTCACCCATGGCGATTCGCTGCCTCAAGGCCGCCATGAACGCCGACGAGGACGGCCAGGCGGGATTGATGGAACTGGCCGGTTACGCGACCTCGCTGTTCTACATGAGCGAGGAAGGCCAGGAAGGACGCAACGCCTACAACGAAAAGCGCAAGCCCGACTTCAGCAAGTTCCGCCGGATTCCCTGAATCGCCGACTCAATTCAGCGTGGTCTTGATGCCGGCGACCTGGCCTTCCTGGCGCATGCGCATGGCCTCAAAGAGCGCTTTCTGATCGGCCTTGATGTCCACGGTGAGGTTGAGGCTCTTGCTCTTCAGCAGGGCCTGGCCGGCGATGCGTCCATCCACGATGCCCAGGTTGAGCTCGGCGCCGGTGAAGGGGCGCGCGTCCTCGCTGCCAATCACGCGCTCGACGATCTTGCTCACGGTGCCGGAACCGGTGATGTCGCCCACTTGCTGCTGCATGAGGATCTGGGCGACCATCGCGCGGTTGAGCGTGAAGCCTTCGCCGGAAACCAGCTTCACGTCCAACTCGGTGATGGATTCGCCTGCAATGGCGGCGTGGATGCTTCCGCTTACAAGCCCCGTCAGTTCCGTGTCGGGCGGCTTGAACTCGCGGGTGAATGCCGCAAGGTAGATGTTCTCCAGCGTGGCGTCGACGACCACCGGGTAATTCTCCCCCGCCAGATCGACGCGCATCGAGCCGCGCGCCATTCCATCGAAGAGCCGCGTCGCGATGTCGTCGAGAAAGACCTCGGGCCAGTCGAGCCGCGCGCGCGCGGTGGTGTCGCGCAAGGTCACGCCAAAGGCCGCCAGCTCCTGCGCCTCGAGCGGCCCGGCCGCGCCTTCGCCACCTAGCTCGCCCTGCAGGGAGAGCTTCAGGTTCACGGCGGCGAGCAGTGCATCCGGCAGTACAAAACCGCCCTGCAGGCTGCCTTGCACCTGCCCCCGGAATCCCGCCTCGCCCGCACCCAGGTCCGTGGCCGA
>JBJOID010000012.1:0-4478 GCA_046047315.1 Candidatus Hydrogenedentota bacterium
GGGGAGGGCGAGGGTGCAGGTGAAGGTGAAGGTGAAGGTGAAGGTGAAGGTGAAGGTGAAGGTGAAGGTGAAGGTGAGGGCGAGGGCGAGGGTGTGGTCAACACTTTCCACTCCGCTGACCAGGACAGCGACGAGCGTATCAGCCTCTCTGTACTTCTGCGCGTCGTGCAGTTCTACAACGCGCTCGGACTGCACTGTCTCGTCACCGAAGGCGAAAGCGAGGACGGCTACATTCCCGGCGTCGACGAAAGCGCCGAGCTGTGCGCGCCGCATGATTCCGACTTTGATCCCCAGGACTGGGTCATCATCCTCAGCGAACTGCTGCAACTCATCCAGCTTTACAACGCCGATGGATATGAGCCTTGCGAAGCGCCCGAGGCTTTCTGCCCGGTGTTGTCGTAATTCACCTGACGCATCACGATGCGGGCGGGGACTCCTCGGCGTCTTCGTCCGCTTCCTTCTTCGGCTGCGCAATCAAGTCCCGAAAGCGCTTCATGCGGCGCAAGGGCTCGAAGTCCTCATCGTCGGTCGCCTCGATGCGCAACACGGGCTCGCGCTGAATGGCTGCCTCCAGTTGCGCCAGCGCCTCGTCCTTGCGGCCCGTGCGGCTGTATAGACAAGCCAGGTTGTAATAGGGCTTCGCGTGGTGCGGGTCCAGTTCAATCGCCGCGCGATACTGCTCCTCCGCTTCGTCATAGCGCTCCATCGCCATCAACAGGTTGGCGAGGTTGTTGTGTGGCCCCACCAGTTGCGGAGCCAGTTCCACCGCGCGGCGCGCCGCCGCATAAGCCTCCTCGTGGCGTCCCAGCAATCGGTAGACAATCCCCAGGCTGTCATGCGGGTCCCAATAGTCGGGGTCCATCTCCGCCGCGATCAACAACTCCTTCTCCGCCTCTTCGCGCCTTCCCACCGCGTTGCGCACCAGCAGCCGCCCCAGCGCCGCGTGAGGGCGGCTCCATCCCGGGGCGGCGGCTATCGCCTTGCGCAGTTCCGTCTCTGCCAGCCGGTAGTCCACCTCGCGCACGTACTGCTGCCCCAGCAGATAGTGTGCCTCTGCGCTGCGAAGCTGTCCCTCCGCGGCGGCCACCGCCGCGCGGCGAAGCGCATCCCGCGTCTCCGGCTGTGCGGCGCCGGGGTCCTCCTCCAGGCGCCGCAGGGCCTCGCCCGCCATTGACTGCAACGCCGCCGCCGCCCGGGCGGCGCGTTCTTCCACCAGATATCGGGCCAGCGCTATCCCGCCCGCCAATAGCACGCATGCAGCGGCGATGCCCCACAAGGTCTTGTGTCGAATCACGTCAACAAACTTCCCTGACAGTATGGCGTGTCAGCCTGCTTACTTGCGGGGAATCCGCTTCCCCGATTATCCTCGGCATTGAAACCGGCTGTCCAACGCCGCATTCGCCCTAGGCCACTGTAAGCCGCTCCCCAAAGAACGCTCCCAACACAAGGAAAGTATGCCATGGAGGTCATTATTCGTCCCGATGCGGACGCCGCCTGCAAGCTCGCCGCGCGCCTGATAGCCGACGCCGTCGCCGCCAACCCCAAGCTCGTGCTGGGGCTGGCCACCGGCCGCACCATGGAGCGGCTCTACGGACTGATGGCCGAACTGCACGCCGCCGGGCAGCTCGACCTGAGCCGCGCGCAGTCCTTCAACCTCGACGAGTACATCGGCCTTGCACCCGAACACCCCGACTCCTACCGCACCTATATGGAAACCCACCTGTTCTCCCGGGTCAATATTCACCCCGGCAACACCCACCTGCCCAACGGCGCCGCCAGCGACCTCGACCGCGAATGCGCGCTCTATGAGGAACGCATCCAGGCCGCCGGTGGAATCGACCTTCAATTGCTGGGCATCGGGCGCTCCGGCCATATCGGCTTCAACGAGCCTCTCTCCGCCATGCGCTCGCGCACGCGCTGCAAGGCCCTCACCCCCGAGACCATCGCGCAGAATTCGCCGCTCTTCCCGGAGCCTTCGCTCATGCCCCGCCGCGCCATCACCATGGGCGTTGGCACGATTCTCGATGCGAAGCGCTGTCTCATGCTGGTCACCGGGGAGGAAAAAGCCGCCATTCTCGCCAAGGCCGTCGAAGGCCCCATCACCTCCATGATTTCCGCCACCGCCCTCCAGCTCCATCCGAAGTGCACCGTCATCATCGACGAGGCCGCCGCGTCCAAGCTTGAACAGCGCGACTACTATCGCTGGATTTTCGAGAACGAACCCGAATGGGATGCGTATCGAAACTTATAATAATGTGATCAGCTCTTTCGTCTTGGCGCGCCGCCCATCTTGTGGTAACATCCTCTCGTGCAATTAGCACCTCTTGGGCTGCTTCGCCGAGGCAAGACTGTTGTTGTCCACTGTAAACTGTAGCTTGATTCTGCGCGCCATGGGCGTGCTGCTTCTCGCCCAGCCGCTCTCGGCCTTCGCCCAGTTCACCGAAGTATCCGAAGTGGCCGGGCTGTCCTATGTGCAGCACAGCCCCGGTCCTTTCGCATTTTGCCGCGTCACCGGGTTCACCGCGTTCAGCTGCGAGCCCGAGCGCATGACCGGGGCCGCCGCCGCCGGGGATTTCGACGGTGACGGATGGGAAGATCTCGCCGTCTCCACTTTTCGAGAAGGGATGATCCTGTTCCGCAACAAGGGCGACGGGACCTTCGAGGACGTGACCGAGGCCGCCGCCATCCCCTACATTGAATACACCAACAACCTGGCCTGGGCCGACATCGAACATGACGGCGACCTGGACCTGCTCGTTGGCACCACGGGCGGGATGCGCTTTTACCTGTTCATCAACAATGGCCTCGGCGTATTCACGGAAGAGGCGGTCGAACGCGGCGTCGCGATTCAGAATGTCCGCACCCATCTCAACTGGGGCATTGCCTTCGGCGACTACAACAACGACGGCTGGACGGATATCTACACCACGGAGTGGGGGACACGGCTGGTCAACGCCACTGCCCAATCACAGCATGGTCGCCTGCTGCGCAACCGACCCAACCGTCCCGGCTACTTCGAGGACGTGACCGAGGCCAGCGGCGCCAACCTGGTGGCGCAGACATCCAGCCGGGGCTCCTTCGGCTTTGCCCCCGCCATTGTCGACCTCGACCAGGACGGCCACCCCGACATCGCCATCGCCGCCGACTTCGGCACCAACACCCTTTTCTGGAGCAATGGCGACGGCACCTTCTTCAACGGCACCATCTCCGCCTTCGTCGGAGACGTTGAGAACGGCATGGGCAGCACCTTCGCCGATTACGATATGGACGGCGATCTCGACTGGTTCGTCACCAGCATTTACGATCCGCTGGGTGGTTGCGAGTCCGGCTGCAACTGGGGTGATACGGGAAACCGGCTCTACCGCAAGGAGGCGGGCCGCCAGTTCTCCGACGCCACCGACGAGGCCGGCGTGCGCGACGGCGCCTGGGGCTGGGGCAGCGCCTTTTTTGATTATGACAACGACGGTGACCACGACCTTGTGATGACCAACGGTTTCGACATTCCCAGCTACGGCGAGCGGCTCGACCAGTTTCGCAACGACTCCATGAGGTTTTGGGTAAATCAGGGCGATGGCGTTTACGTGGAGTCTTCCCAAGCGCTCGGCACCACCGACACCCGCAGCGGCAAGGGCTTGCTCACCTTCGACTACGACCGCGACGGCGACCTCGACCTCTTCATCGTCAACAATGCCTCCACGCCGCTGCTTTACCGCAACGAGACTCCCGCAGGAAACCACGCTTTCCAGATGCGCTTTACCCGCAATGGCCTGCCCTACGACATCCGCAACGCCAAGGTCTGGATTACCCCCCGCGAAAACGGCCCGGTCCATTATTTCGAGTCCGGCGTATCCACCCATTTCCTTGGGCAGAGCGAGCGCGTGATCCATGTTGGGCTGGGCCCGGAGCCGCCCGAGACCATCCATCGCATCGAAATTGAGTGGCCTGCCACCAAGGACCGCACCGTCTTCTCCGGGTTATCCACCGGGCAGGATGTATTCGAAGTCGAGATGCCCGAGGAACAGGCCCCGCTCAAGTTTCACCATGCTGACTATCGCAACTGCGACTGGTCGATCTCCCTGTCAGAACTGCTGCGCATGGTTCAACTGATGCACTTCGATTACTACCAGCCCTCGCCCACGGGCGAAGACGGATTCGGTTCAGCGACCGAGTTGCCCGCACTGCTGGAAGGACATCACGACGCTGACTATAATCCGTCAGATTGGCAAATCAATTTGACAGAGTTGTTACGCGTCGTGCAGCTTTACAACGCCGAGCGCTACGAAACCGACCCGGAAAGCGAGGACGGATACAAAATCGGCATGGCTTCACCCAGCAATACTTAGAATTATTGATTTTAATAGTCTGGGGCTTTTTGCTATTTTTACATTCCGTTTGACATCAAGCGGAACATGAAGTATCATCGTTAGTAGATCGGGGAGTGTACCGCCCTTAGGTGAGCGCGAGGCGGGCCGCTTTGA
>JBJOID010000013.1:0-8192 GCA_046047315.1 Candidatus Hydrogenedentota bacterium
GTCACGTCCTGATAGGGCGGGGTCAACTTCTGAAGCGCGGTCACCAGGCCGGAAAGTCCTCCCAGACCAAAGAGCATCAGCCCCGTGCCACCGAATACGCGCATGGGCTTGGTGGCGTAGTCCATCAGGAACTTCACGGTGACGAGGTCCAGCAGCACGCTGAAGGTGCGCCCGATCCCATACTTGGAACGGCCATGCACGCGGGGGCGGTGGTTGACCTCCACCTCGGCGATGCTGGCTCCGGCCCAGCGGGCCAGCGCGGGCAAAAGCCGGTGCATCTCGCCATAGAAGGCGATATGCTCGACCACGTCCCGGTGATAGGCCTTCAGCGTGCAGCCATAATCGTGGAGGTGCACCCCCGTCGTCCAGGAGATGACGCCGTTCGCAATGCGCGAAGGCAACACGCGGGAGAAGAAAGCGTCCTGCCGGCGGGCGCGCCACCCGCTCACCAGGTCATAGCCTTCCGCCATCTTGGCCAAGAGCTTCGGGATATCCGCCGGATCATTCTGCAGGTCGCCGTCCATCGGAATCACCACCTCGCCGGTGCAGGCGTCGAAGCCCGCGGCCATCGCGGCCGTCTGGCCGAAGTTGCGCCGCAGCGCCACGAACCCCACATGCCCGGGATGTCGCTCCGCCAGCTCCTTAATCAGGGCGAGGGAGCCGTCAGTGCTGGCGTCGTCCACGAAAATGACCTCGTGCCCCACCCCCGGAAGCGCAGTCATCGCCGCATCGATTTCCCGCAGCAACACGGGAATCGACTCCGCCTCGTTATGCACCGGCACCACGATGGATATCCGACTGATTCCCGGCGAGCTCATCCCATTCCACCCCGCATTGGCCACGGGTCACGGTAGAGAATCGCCGCGAGGCAAGTCAACGCTCCCCTCTCGACAGCCCATGCCCGCCACGTGTTACTATGGAGCGTCATCCCCTCAAGCTTTATCGGGTGCAAATCATGTCTGAAATCGAATTCATTGCCGGGTTCCTCCGGGAGAACGCCCCCTATGCCATCGAGAAATTCGGTGACCGGGAACAGCTGACCGTCGCCCAGAAGCGGGACGCGAACGACCTGCTCACCGAGGCGGACCTCACGCTGCAGAAACGCGCCGTCGACCTGATCCAGCAGCAGTATCCGGGCGATTACATCGTGGCGGAGGAGGGGGAGTTCACCCGCCTGCCCCGCGACAAGAACGCGCGCTGCTGGGTCATGGACCCCATCGACGGCACCAACAATTTCGTTCGCGGCCTGTTTCCGATTTTCGGCATATCCCTGGCGTTTGCGGTGGGAGGCGAGGCGGTCGCAGCCGGGGTGGCCCTTCCGGGCAAGCCCGCCCTGCTTCTGGCAGAGCGCGGCGCCGGGGCCACCTGTGACGGCCACCGCTTGCGGGTCTCCGATGTGAAGCTCTTGGGCGAAGCCCGCGTGGACATGGACTTCAGCGGCCCCGCCGACCGCGCGGCCCTGCTCGAGCGGGGCGGCAACCTGCTGCTCCAGGCTGGCCAGCTCCGCTGCCACGGCTCCGCGGTGGCCTCCATTGCACAGGTGGCCACCGGCGACATCGACGCCTACGTGCACATGAGCCTCAGCCCGTGGGACTACGCCGCCGCGCAGCTGCTCGTGGAAGAAGCCGGCGGCCTCGCCAGCCGCCACGACGGCAGCCCGCTGCGCATCTTCGACAACAAGAAGGGCGTGATCATTTCCAATGCCGCCCTGCACCAGGAGTTGTTGTCAGCTTTGAAGTAGTCTGTGAAAAGGGGCGGGAGCGCCGCGCTTCTGCGCGGCCGGGCTTACTACCCCATTCGACCCTGCGCCATGGCGTGGGCGTGGGGGGTGGGGCACTCACCCAGCGCGAGGGCGAAGCGCAGCGCGATATAGGCCGGGTCGGTATTCTTGCCGAGAATGAATGCCGCCAGCGCATGCGACGCCTCGTATTGCAGGGCTTGATGCAACAGCTTTCTCGCGGACTCCGGCTGCCGGATGGCGGCCATCAACAACGCGAGATTGAGGTAGGGGGCGGCATCCAACGGTGCCCGCAGGCCCGCCTCGGAAAAGAGCTCACCCGCCCGCTTCATTTGCCCCTTGTCCCTGTCGCGCATCCCGCTTTCGAAATCATGGCAACCTGAGGCCAGAAGCGCGGCGGGCTCATCCGGCCGCTCCCGCACCCATCGCTCCAGGGCTTGCCGCGAAAGTATCTGCTGCGCCGATGGCAGGGCCGAGCTGTATTGCAAGGCGTCCGCCCTCAGACGCGCGTCCTCATCAAACTGGTGATACGGTCGCCCGCTCGCGGGCTGCTCGGCCAGCCAATCGAAGAAAGCATCCAGTCGGTTGACCGCCCGCCACTCGTGGATGAGCTCCTGACCGGCGCGGGCGATGCGGGCACGCTCCGGCTCGTTGCTGAGGTAACGTTCCATCAGCTCCAATAGGTCGTCGTCGGTATAGAAGATGGCCGTCTCGCCATGCGTGAAGACCTCGCCCGCTTCGAGGTTGTCACGCTCGATGAACAGCAACGCGCCGCAGGCCGGGGCCTCGAAACAACGCAGGTTCATCTCGCCGCGAATGCTGCCATTGAAGGCGATGCGCGTGCGGTTCAGCAGCCCCGCGTAGTCTTCCTGCGTGTGGTAGCCGGAGATCTCGACGCGCCAACGGTCGCCCAGGGTGGCAAGGCGATGGACGTTCTCGATGCGGCGTGGATGGGCAGCGGGATTCAGATTGCCGTAGAAACCCACGTCGATATCGCGAAGGGGAACATCCCCCGTCGCTCCCTCGCCACCCACTGGAACACCGGCGTCTTGATGTCCCCCTTTGAAGGGGGTGTCATGCAGGGGCGTTCCCCCTGCATGACGGGGGATGTTCTTCGCGGACTTCTCCGCGAGGTCCAATCCATAGTCCCGATGAATCCGTGGACGATGGGAGTATATCGGTCCCCAATACCGCGTCTTGATCCCCACAATCCGCAGCTCCATCGAACCGCGCTTGTCCGACACCGCGACGTCGTAGCGGGCGAGGTTGTGCTCGAGTTGAGGCTGGTACAGGTTCCAGTCCGATATCACCGCCACCGTCCGGACCGGGCAATGCTCCACCTCCAATGGAGGTGGATAGAGTTCCGGGCAGCTGCAGAGCAGCAGGTCTACCGGCCACTCGCGGGAGATCCGCTCGACAACCTGCGCGGTGGTCTCGTCCGGTGCAAAGTGGTAGTCCACACCGGGCTCACCCTCTGCGCCCAGCGTGCGCACGGCATGGCCGCGCTTCGATTCGTAACCCGACAACTCGGCGTTGTCCTGCCAGAGGTTGATGCCCATCGCGAGGATGTTCATAGCACGCTCGCTCCTGGGGCGCGGTAGAGCGACCACTCCGTGCCCTGATAGGCCGGAGTCAGATCCAGCTTCATCCACGCCGGCGCTACGATGTAGCGGATGTCATAGCGATCCGCGCGAAGTCCCCAGCCGCTCGCGCTCATGTCCTGCCAGTGGTCAATCCATGAGGCCTGAGGCAGCCCAGGTATCGGTGTGAGGTCGATGCCGTATAGGTCTTCGTACATCGTTTGCAGGAGTGGGGCCAGCGCGGGCTGGTAGGGAATCCAGGTGATGGTGGCCATGTCGGTGGACACGGCCGCATGCAATTGTGCTTGCAGGGATTCCTGCTGCTGGGGGACGAGCAACATCCCCCGGTGAACGTCGTCCTGTGTCCCCCTTTGAAGGGGGTGACCATCCCGAGGGTCCTGAGGGAAGGTCGGGGGATGTTCTTCGGAGACTTGGGCGCCAGCTTGAAGTATTCGGCGAATGGCCTCGATATCCGCGCTGCGTCGTGGCAGGGCGGAGAGATGCGCGATGCCCAATAGCACGAGCATGGCGACGCCAACCGATACGGCCAGGGTGGCCATGCTTCGCGCCTGTCGAGTGTCTTCTTTCGAATCCTCGTCGAGCGCCAGTCCACGCCTCCGCCATGCCAAGGCTTGGCTCAACAGGATACCCAAGGCGAAGCAGGCCGCGCCGTATTGGTGCGTGGTTACCAGCAATACCGCCGTTCCCGCCGCAAGGAATCGCGACGCGGGATGGGGCATCGACGCGCAGCCCGCGCCAAGGAGGAAGAAGGCCACGTGGATGCCATCGGCGAAGTATTCCTGATAAAGGTCAGGGAAAGTATTGCGGAATAGCCATGGCAGTGTGACGGCGGCGAGTGTCATGGAGAGCAACAAATGAAGATCGCGTTGCGACCTTTGGGCAATGGCCGCCAGGCAGAGCGGCAGGGCGATCGGCGTCAGATGGTTGATGAGGCGGTAAGGCATCCACGACACGAGAGGCGCGGGGATGCTCTCGCCAAGGATGCGATGGGTGATCCACACGGCCGCCACGATAAGCACGATGAGTTTCAGGTAGGTGGCAAGGAGGGCATCATCCCCAGCCCTTCGGGCATCCCATTCGATGGGGGAAAGGGAGAAGCGATCTTTGCCCACGCGATAATCCGTAGTTCTTTTGTCCCCCATTGAAGGAGGATCAAGGGGGATGTTCGGGCCTGCGTACCGTGGTGTTGCCATCATCACCACAACGAACGCCATGACCAGGGCGAGGAAAGCCATGTCGCCGGGCATGGCGCGGTGGGTGGCATGGTGCTGCATGTAGTTGCGCATCACCTCGGCGGCCTCGCTGGCGGGCAATGCGGGCAGGGGAGCGGGCAGCGCGGGGAAGAGCATCGGGCGGAACTCAATCCATACGATGCCGAAGGCGCCCGCCACGGCGAGCCAACTTACGGCCCAGCGCAAGTTTATCCAGTCGCGATCGCGCAGATGGCGCAAGAGGATCAGCCCTTGGAGCAACAATACGGGTGGCCACTGCCCGGCGTGGATGAGGGGCATGGCGGCGGCCATGGCGTGTCCCGCGCGAAGCGGACCCAGCGCGAGCACCGCCACACTCATCACGGCCCAGGCCGTGCCGATGTGCCCGTTGGTGTAGAGCCCCGGCCAGGTCTGCACCGGGTAGTTGCTGAAGAAGCCCGCATGGATGCCAAAGAGGAACAACACCGCCATGGCGTGCCCTGCCAATGCGGAACGCGTGAGTTGCGTGGTTATCCAGAAAGGCGGCACCACGGTGGCCATGAGGGCCAGCCAGTTCCGAAAGAAGTTGGGAATCAACGCACCATCGAAGCCGCGCATGAAGAGGGCAAGGCCATCGAGTTGGAGGGTGAAGAGCCGCGTGAGGTGGTAGGGGAGAGGGTGTCCTTCCGGGTAGGGGATAGTACCGAGCATTACCTGCGCGAACTCGTAATCCTCATCCCAGCGCACGCCGCGCAGTGCGATGGCTGCGGAGGCGAAGAGTCCCCACAGCGCCATGCCAGGCAGCACGCCGCGCGGCGATGCTCGCGTTTCACTCGCCACGGATTTCCCGAAGCACCTTCAGCTTGGCCTCGATCAGTTGCGGATGGTTCAGGTTGAGCAGCGTCCCGAACCGATGCGCCAGGTGGTCCTCTTCTCCACCGAGGTGCCCGTCCGTATAGAAAATGCGCCACGCTTCCTCGACCACGTTGATCTTCTCCGCCACGCTGAAACTCTGGTTGATCTGGTTGGTGAAGCGCCACAGGTCCGAGCTGGCCTCCCGCGCGTGATGCGCCGCTTCCAGCAATTCCTCGGCCTCCTCATCGGTAAGCGCAAAGCGGCGCTTCATCGTCTCGACGATATGCTTCTGTTCATCCTCGGTAAAGTCATCATCCGCGCTGGCCGCCTCGATGAGTAGAACGCAGGTGGCCAGGCGGTAACAGATGGCAGGGCGCGGCGCGCTGGCGGGCGCGCCCACAAGAAACTGGGTCAATCGGTTCAGCATGAATATCTCCCGGCACATGGCAGCATCCGGGATAGATTACCGCCCAATGGGCGCGGATGCACGTTGACGGTTTTGGAGTGCTGAGGCTTGCCTCAGCTTTCAAGTGGGGGACCTGTCCCCGTCGGAAGCGTCAGGAACGAAATCCGATTTCCGCGAGTACACGCCGGAGGCAAGCCTCCCAAGCCAGAGCTGAAGCAAGCCTCGGCAATCCAAAGCGTCGTGCTTGAAAGGCGGGGAATGTGAAGCTACGATTAGCCTTTCCGTGCCGGGCGGGCTTTCGGCGCGGGTGCCTGCGTTCCAAAACCGCATCGCGAAACAAGAGGGAGAATCACCATGTCTGGAGGCGGAAACAAGGGAGTCCAGCAGCAGGAGCCCGATATGCTCCTGTTCTGGGGATGTTTCGTGGCGCTCATCGCCACGGCGTTTGGGTTCATCGTGCGCGCGCTCATCATCGGCGACCTCGCCATGGACTTCGATCTGACGGAGACCCAGAAGGGCGAAATCCTCGGCGTGGGCCTGTGGCCCTTCGCCATCAGCATCGTGCTGTTCAGCCTCGTCATTGACCGCGTGGGCTATGGCAACGCCATGTGGTTCGCCTTTGGCTGCCATATCGTATCCGCCATTCTCACCATCTTCGCCACCAACTACCAGATGCTCTACTGGGGCACCTTCATTTGCGCCCTCGGCAACGGCACGGTCGAGGCCTTTATCAACCCGGTGGTCGCCACCATGTTCTCCAAGGGCAAGACCAAGTGGCTGAACATCCTGCACGCGGGCTGGCCCGGCGGCATGGTGCTGGGCGGATTGATTGTGCTGGTGCTCATGCCGGAAATGGCGTGGAAGATGAAGGTCGCCCTGATCTTCCTGCCCACCATCGCCTACGCCGTGATGCTCTTCGGCCGCAAGTTCCCCGTGCATGAGCGTGTCGCCGCGGGCGTGTCCGACAAGGCCATGCTTGCCGAGGTCGGCTTTCTCGGCGCGCTGATCATCACCAGCCTCATGGTCTGGGAATTCACCCGCGTGCTGGCCGACGCGGCCATTCTTCCGCTTGAGGGCAACGCCATGCTCGGCCTGCGCCTTGTGCTCAGCCTCGGCATCGCCGGGGCCTTCGGCGCCTACGTCGGCTCGCTGGGCCGTCCGCTGTTCATCTTCCTTCTGCTCGTCATGATTCCCCTCGCCACCACCGAGCTGGGCACCGACAGCTGGATCAGCGACCTGATGACCCCCGCCATGAGCCAGCTCGGCCTCAGCGGCGGCTGGGTGCTCATCTACACCGCTTTCGTCATGATGCTCCTGCGCTTCATGGCCGGCCCCATCGTCGAGCGTCTGAATCCGCTGGGCCTGCTGTGCCTGAGCGCCGTCATCGCCATCGCCGGCCTCGCCTTCCTTTCCCAGGCGGCGGGCGTCGCCATTCTCTTGGCCGCCACGCTCTACGCCTGCGGCAAGACCTTCTTCTGGCCCACGATGCTCGGCGTCGTGGCCGAGCAGTTCCCCAAGGGCGGCGCGATGACCATGAACACCATCGCTGCCGTCGGCATGCTGAGCGTGGGCACGCTGGGCGCGCCCCTGCTGGGTTACGTGCAGGACAGCGACATTGAGCGCGGCATCGCGGCCTATGACCAGGCCAACAGCACCACCTACTCCCAGGACTTCGTGACCCAGGAGAAGCAGAGCATCATCTTCAAGTATCGCGCGCTCGACCTCGCGAAGCTGGCGGAAGCCTCCGAAGAGGTGCAGCAGAACGTTCAGACCGTCATCGAGCCGGTCAAGAAGGGCACGCTGCTCAAGGTCGCCGTGCTGCCCACCATCATGCTCGTCTGCTACATCGCGCTCTTCGCCTACTTCCAGACCCAGGGCGGCTACAAAGTGCGCCACGTACACGAGGAATAGCCGGCTAATCACATCGCGCTCGCAAGCGCCCCGGAGCCAAAGCTCCGGGGCGCTTCGTCATTGTGACGCGCCAATGATGGTCACAGGGACCTGTAGGACCCTACAACCGAAGTTGCGTATGCAGTGTGGGGTGCGTGATGTCAGACTTCAGTGGGACTGTACGAATCGGTAATTTCGTTCTAGCCCCGTCACGGGCGACGCTTGCTAGCCCAGGGCGGAAGCCCTGGGTACAGCGCCTTGCCAGTGGTCAGTCCCGAAGGGACGGCGCAAAGAGTCAGCGCCTTGCGCCTTCGACCGCAAGAATAATCCGTCGTCGGGCGCATGTCCAGCCATCTGCTGCTGCGCACCCCCTTAACCCCATGGGGCCGGGAATGTTAAGGCGGCTTGCGTGGTTGAAACAAAGGGTTTGCGATGGTAGCATGCGGCGGTCGAGTTTGTTGCTGCACGCTTGTCCAGCCGAGGCTTCGTGGCCAGGCTTGCTTTCGTCCATC
>JBJOID010000014.1:0-26470 GCA_046047315.1 Candidatus Hydrogenedentota bacterium
CTGGCGGACAGCAGGGTGGCCTCACCCCGGCCGTCATGACCTTCGAGCCGGGCTTCGTGGATGTCCTTCTGAAGAAGGAATTGTATAAGGATGCGGCCGAGCGCATCGAAGTGCTTGCGGGTGGTCCCACCGAGTTCACCATAGAGATGCGCCCGCTCATGGGCTTCGTCACCTTTGAGAGCGATCCCCCCGGCGCCACCATCGCGATGGATGGCGAAGTGCTGGGCGTCACCCCCATCCACAGCCGCGAGATTCCCGTTGGGTCGCATTCTTACGAAATCACCCTTGAGAATTACTACGGCGCGACGGACTCCTTCGAGGTGCAGGAAGACTTCAAGTACACCAAGAAGTACGTGCTCAAGCCGATGGAGGCGACCTTGTCGCTGACCAGCCGCCCAAGCGGGGCCTCTATCTTCATCAACAACAAAAAACAGGGTGAGACGACCCCCGCGAAATTCACCCTCATGCCCGGCGAGTACGTAATCTCCGTATACACCGAAGGTTACGTGCAACAGGAAGAGCGCGTTGTGCTCGTTCCACGGGAGGAAAAGCAGCTGGCGCTGACCATGATTGCAGGGCAGGTGCCGCAGGGCATGGTGCTGGTTCCCGCCGGTGAATTCGTCTTTGGCGCTGATCAGCGCGCCCCCGACGAGGCTCCCGCTACCACCATCTTCCTGCCCGCGTTCTACATCGACAAGACGGAGGTGACCAACGCGGAGTACCAGAAGGTATTTCCCGAGCACACCTATCCCACGGGTCAGGAAGATTTCCCGGTGACCGGCGTCTCGTGGAACGACGCCATGCGCTTTGCCTCGCTCAGCGGCAAGCGCCTGCCCACCGAGCAGGAATGGGAGAAGGCCGCGCGCGGCACCGATGGCCGCGAGTACCCCTGGGGGATGGAGTATAACCCCGCCGCGCTCAACAACGCCGATTCCAAGAGCGAGGCCGCCATTCGCGTCGGCCAGTTCATCAGCGGCATGTCGCCCCACGGCTGCATGGACATGGCCGGCAACGTCGCCGAGTGGACCCAGGATTGGTACGAAGCCTATCCCGGCAACACGCAGGTGACCAAGGAGTACGGCCAAATCTTCCGCGTCCTGCGCGGCGGAGATTACACCTCCGACCGTTTTGACGTTCGTTGCGCGCGCCGCCGCTTCGACAAAATGGACGCGAAAAAGCCAAACTATGGTTTCCGCTGCGCTCTGGATGTGAAGTGACTGTGTTAAAAATGCGATTTATCCTCAAGTGAATTGGGGTTCTTCTTGAGAATGCACCGTGAAACAACGTAAATTGCACGAAGCGGTGGCAGAAATAGTACTCCCTTGACAAGAGTTTTTATCCTGTACTAGAATGTCTGTCAAGGGTTTAGAAGAAACGCGAACGTATTTTCGGGCAGAGAAGGCGGGCTTTGCGCAGCCTCGGGGAGGGGACTTGGTTTCCGTCGCCCGCACCTTGAATTCGTTTGAAGCAGCCGTCTTGCGGGGTTGAGGCCATGCTTGCACGAGGCCGGAAGAAAAGACTGGTGCTCGACATAGGTTCGAGCGCGGTACGCCTGTGCGAATTGACCCATACAAAAAACGGCTATCAACTCTCCAAATACGTCCAGCAGGAGTTTGATTCCGACCCGGCGCTGGACGAGGAATCCCGCAAGCGCAACCGGGTCTCCGCCACCCAGGCGGTGCTCAAAAAGGCCAAGGCCAAGCGCAAGAAAGCCATCTTCGGCGTGCCGGGCCAATCCGTTTTCACCCGCACCCGCACCCTCCCGCCTGTTCCCGAGTACAAGGTCAACCAAATCGTCCGCTACGAAATCCAGCAGCAGATTCCCTTCTCGCTGGATCAGATAGCCATGGACTACCAGATCCTCGACGGCACGGCGGCGACCGGCTACGAGGTGATGATGGCGGCCATCAAGACGGATGTGGTCGACAAGCACGTGCAGGTGCTGGAGGCCGTCAAGCGCTCGGTTGACCAGGTCGACGTATGCTGCATCTCGGCCTACAACTGGCTCAAGCACACGGGCGAGTTCGGCGACCAGGGCGAATGCGTTGCGCTGATCGACATGGGCGCCACCACCACCGACATCGTCATTGAGCGCGAAGGCCGCTTCCGCTTTACCCGCCCGCTGAACTTTGGCGGCAACGACATCACCAAGGCCATCGCGGCGGCCTTTGGCGCGAATTTCCAGGATGCCGAGCGCATGAAGCGCGAGCGCGGGTTCGCCCCGACCGGCGACCCGGCGCGCGACGGCAAGGGCGGCGAGGTTATTGGCAAGGCCTTGCAGCGTTTCGTCAGCGAGACGATGCGCTCCTTCGCTTACTTCCGCTCGCTTCCCGGGGGCGGACAGGTCCACCGCGTCATCCTCTGTGGCGGCGGCGCATGCCTGCGCAACATCGTCCCCTACCTCCAATCCGCCCTCGGGGTGGAAGTGCGCATCGCGCAGCCGCTGGCGGGACTGGCAATCACGCCGGGCGCCCAGATGGTGAACGAGCGGCCGGAGCAGGCCTGCGTGGCGCTGGGTCTGGCCCTGCGCTGCTGCCAGCCGGTCACCATCGAGATCAACCTCATCCCGCCGCGCATCACCGAACTGGCGCGCCAGAAGGAACAAGCCTTCTATTGGGGGCTTTCGCTCGCCACGCTTGCGCTCATCATGGCCTCCATCATTCCCATGCGCGCGCAGGAAAACGTGATCGACCTGAAAGAAATAGATCGCCTGAAGCAGTTTATTGCCGCCTATGATCCGGAAATGGCGCAGGGCATCAAGGTGGGGCAACCCATACCAACCTCGACCAAGCGCAACGATTTGCAGGCCGTGCAGGGGCGCATCAACGAGATCAAGAGTAACGTCGAAGTGCTGGATAAGGTGCGCGGCGAGCGCAACTTCTGGCTCGACGAATTCGCGATCATCAATGATTCCCGGGCACGCGGCAAAGGCCTGTGGTTCTCGTCCATGCAGACCATTGCGCTGCGGCCGCAGCGGCAGGGCCAGCCTGGCTTGCCGGGCGCGCCTGGAGCCGGCGGCGGCGGCGCGGCGGCGCAACTTGCCCAAGCGGCAGGAGGGCCGCGTGGCCGGGGCGGGGCCGAACAGCAAGGGACGCTCTTTGCCGGCTTGGGCATCGACAATTGGACCAAGGCGGCGGCGGGCGGGGGGCGCCAGCCCCAGTTTGGGCGCAATCCCAACCAGAATGACAACGCCCCGGTTCAGGCAGCGGTCGAGCGCCAGAACGCCATTCGCATTTGGGGTTACGCCGAGAGCGACGAAGTGATAAACGACTTTGTCCAACGCCTGCGTAATGGCGAGCGCGCGCTGTCCGGTGGCGTCAAACTTGTGGTGAGTGAGGTGCGCCTGGATAACTCCAGCGTGCTGAGCAATCCATGGGATGTGCTTTTTCAGGCGGCTGACCGCACCCGTCCCACGGCGATGGGCGGTCAGGATGCCGCCAACTACGGCGAGCGCATTTATTCGTTCGAGATCGACGTGCTCTTTGAGCGCGGGCCGGAGCTTCAGCCCGTCGGCAAGCGGGCAGAAGGCCAGCAAGGCGGCGGATTGCCGGGGCTTCCCCCGGCCGGCGCGCCACCCGCCGGCGCGCCACCAGCAGGGGGCGGCGCCGTTCCTGCGCAGATTCCGGGTCAGCAAGGTGGCCCCGGTGGAGCTGCCTCCTGATGCGCCGCAATCAGATCATATTTGGCTCTGTGCTGGTGCTGGTGCTGGCTGCCTTCGGCGGCGTGTATCAGTTTTACTTCAAGGAGAAGTTGGCGCAGTACAACCGCGACAAGCAATTCCGTAAGGATCTGGAAACCTCCGCGGAGGAGCTTTCGACCTTCTTCAGCGGTGTCAAGCCGGACACCGTTATCAGCCGTTGGCGCAATCAGGTGCAGCCATGGGCTGATGCCCTGAACGACCGCGCGGAATTCTTCAACGACGGCCAATGGTTCGACCATGAGGAGCCCCCGGCACAGGGGCGCATTCTCCGCCTTTGGTACGGGGAAGAGCAGACCCGCATGCTTGATGAGCTCTATAAGAGCATCTACGAAAAGGCGCCTGGCCTGTATGCCTTCCCCGAGGATATTCTGCGAAGCCTCGAGATCAAGACCGAGAACGAACTGGCGCAGGAGCGGGAGATTACGCCGCAGATACTGAAGCGGGAATTGGCCAAGCTCAGCTTTGCTGATTCGCTCATCAATCTGCTTCTGGACGAGAAGATTCTCGCATTGCGTGACATCAAACTCTGGCCCCGCCGGCAGGACAACAATCACAAGAAGCAGCTGGTCCTGTTGACGGTGGGCTTCGAGGTGGACATGTATATGCGCCACCTCGTGCATTTCCTGGAAGTGCTTCGGCGTCAGCGGCGGTACTTCCACATCGACGCCATCCATGTGTCGAATCGTCGCATTGCGGAGCAGTTCGATCCGCCACTCAATGTGCGCGTCATCATGACGCAGGCCCGGTTCTCTGGAACGGGCGCCGACGGCGGTCAGGCCGGTGGCGCTGGGTCGGCGCGCTCGATGTTCGAAATTACCACGCCGCGCACCGCGCCGCCTCCGCCGCCACCCGCAGCCGAGCCGACGATGTTGCAAAAGGCGTGGAAACTTTTCAAACGCTATGTACTCTTTACGAATAAGTAGGTCATGGTAGATAAACTGCGAAAAGCTGGAGCGTGGCTGTGGGCCTTCAAGGAGCGCCTGATCCTCCTCGTCATGGTGGGGGTGCTGGGCAACCAGGTCTACCTGCTGCTGAATCCGCCCGCGCCGGAATCCCCCAAAGTGCTTCGTGCGCCTTCGGCGGAGTTTAGCGACACGACTGACCCAATCATCCTGCCGCCGGTTCCGCCGCCGATTCCGTCCGATGGTGCCGGCCAGGGAAGCTTTAGCGCGCTGGTGGATCGCAATCCGTTCTGGTATTACTCGAATCAGGAAGACAGTTCGGGGACAGGGGACATCCCGGCAGACCTGATTCAGTTGGTGCGGATACAGACCTCGGGCAACCGGGTCCGGGCGCAGTTGAAGACGCGCACGGCCACCAAGTGGTTCAACCCCGGTGACAAGTTTGAAGAGTTCGAATTGATCAGTATCGACGCCGCGGCGGGGACCGCGACCGTCTTTGTGACGAGTTATGGCAAGCAAGTGGTTCTCACTGCGCAAAGCTAGGGTTGCTAACGGGTTAGCGGCTAAGTTATAGTCCGCATGAGAGCGGGAGGTCGAGACCGTAATGAGTAGAGCAGCGTTGCGAAACTTCGCGTGGGGGCTCGTGTGCGTCCTTGGGATGCCATCAGCCCTGAGCCACGCCCAGGGTGAAACGGTAGAGGCGCAACCGCTCGCGCGGCAGACCGCCGTGGCCACCGAGGAGAATCCGTCCGCGGACGTTTCCATCGAGGCGCCGGGTGGCACCGCCCGGGAGCATTTCGAGCGGGGCGTGCAGCTCTACAAGAACGGCTTGTACCGGGAAGCGGAAAGCGCGTTCAATCGCGCCTTGGCGCTTGACCCCAATCTCGAAGACGCCCGGGCCTTCCTGCAGAAGTGCGACGCCAAATTGCGCGCCGGCCTGAGCGGCGTTGATCCCACGGCCGTGCCCGAGTTCGAGACTTTCGACCCGGAATCCGTCCCCAGCAGCAGCGAGACACCGCCGTTGAGCGCGGACGAACTGAAGCGCGAGCGTGTGCGCGAACTGCTCTCCGACGCCGCCCGTTATCTGGAAGCTGGATGGCACACGGTCGCCAAGGACATTTATCAGCAGGTGCTGCTGATTGAGCCCAACAATCCCGAGGCCCAGGCGGGCGCGCACAAGGCTGCGCTTGGCGAAAGCAACAAGGCGATTGACGACACGTCCAAGAAGAAAGAGATTGACCGGCAGCGCATTCGGGAAGCCATCGAAGAAGAGAAGCTCCTGCCCGAGGGCGCGGGCCCCGATGGTATTAAGCCGTACCGTTTCACGGTGCGCGAAATCGAGGAAGAGTTTACGCAGGAGCGTGAAGTCTCCACCATCGAGAAGATGCTGCAGGAAGCCGTCAGCATCGAATTCGAAGACATTCACATTTCCGAGATCATTACCTTCATCGCCGACAGCTACGACGTGAACGTGGTAATTGACAAGCGCGCCGTGGCTCCCGAGGCCGAAGCGCTTCCCGCCGACCAGTTTGGCCCCGGCCCTGGTGGCCCCGGTGCTCCGGGCGTCCCCGGCCGACCCGGCGCTCCCGGTGCGGTTCCCGGCCGTCCCGGCGCTCCGCCCCAGTTTGGAGGACAGCAGCAGTTCCCGCAGCAGCAGCCGTTCCGTCCGAATAACCAGCGCGGCGGCGTGGGCAATCAGCCGCTCAACTTCGCCGCTGACACCGAGCTTATCTATGGCGCTCGCTCCGACGGCATGGTGGACTACATCCGCCTGAACGACGTGACGCTGGAGCAGGCGCTTCAGGCGCTGCTGCGTCCCCTTAAGCTGGACTACTCGATCCAGCCCGGCTTCATCTGGATCAGCAATCCCGAGATCATCCGCAGCGAATCCTTCGAGAAGATCGAGACGCGCTACTATGAGCTTCGTAATGCCGGTTCCGAGACCCTGTTCAAGGTGCCGCTGCGCAACGCCTTCGGTGGTGTGAGCAGCGGTCTGGGCGGCGGCGGCGGTGGCGGTGGTCTGGGTGGCGGCGGCTTTGGCGGTCAAGGTGGATTCGGTGGCGGTGGTGGTGGACTCGGTGGCCGCAGCCAGTTTGGCGGCGGCGGAGCCGGGGGGTTTAGCAACCGTAATACCGGCGGCTTCGGCGGTGGTGGCGGTGGTGGTGGCTTTGGTGGCGGCGGAGGTGGCTTCGGTGGCGGCGGAGGACGCTCCGGCACCGACGTAACCGCGATCTCGAACATCTCTGACTTGTTCTCTTCTTTCGATGACACGCAGGTGGGCGAAGTGCCGGCCGAGCAGTTCATCGCCGGTCTCAACCGCCAAGGCACCGGCGCGGGCCAGCAGGGCCGCAACGTGAACCGTGGCGCGGGCCAGAACCAGGCCCAGGGCGGCGCGCAGCTTGGCGCTTCCGGTTCGACCTCCGACGAGTCGCCGCTGCTGGCTCTGATGGAACGCTTGATTCCCGATGTGTACGAGCCTTTCACTGGGCAACTGCTTTCGGAGTTGATCTACAACCCGACGAACAACATGCTAATCGTGCGCAACACGCCGTCGAACTTGGACAAGTTCGAGAAGGAACTCGCCCAGATCGACGTAACGCCGCGTCAGGTGAGCATCGAGGCGAAGTTCCTCACCATCCGCATCGAAGACATGGACAAGATCGGGTTCAATTGGGACCTTGGCCTCTCTGACCTGAACAATCGCACGCGCTCGGCCATCGACCCGCGCGGTTACCCGACCGCGGGATCGGGCACGGGCACGGGTGGAACCGGCGGCGCGGGCGGTGCAAGCCAGATCGACACCTACGACTTCGACATCAACGGCGACGGCGTGGATGAGTCCATTCCCTTCTACAAGCGTCCCGACGGCACGAACGTGATTCGCAACACCATCAGCGACCTGGCGATTGGCGCGCTGACGGGCGATCCCACCTCGACCTTCAAGTTGACCGGAACGATTCTGGACAACAGCGACGGCGACACGCTGTCGGTGACTTTCGACTTCCTGGACAGTCTGGACGAGACGGAATTGCTGAGCGCGCCCCGTGTGACCACGATGAACCGCAAGCCCGCCGTGATTGCAGACTTCACGACGGAATACTTCGTGGCGAGCGTGGACAACCAGGTGTTCACGACCGACGGCGGTTTCGGCGGAACGCCCACCACGTCCATCACCCAGAACGTGCTGCCCGTCCCCTACAACTTCGGCATCTCGCTGTCGGTCACGCCGCAGATTCGCGACGACGACCAGGTGCGTCTCTGGCTGAACCCGGAAGTGCGCACGCGCGTGGGCGAGAAGGAGTTCACGCAGACCTCGGTTATCGGCGACGCGGAAGTGGACTCCACCATTGTGCTGCCGACCACCAGCTGGCAGGCGGTGTGGACCAACGTGATTGTGCATGACGGCGACACGCTGGTGCTCGGCGGGCTTGTGCAGGACCAGTCCATTCAGGGTGAGGAAAAGATGCCTTACCTGGCGGACATTCCGGTGCTGGGCTTCCTCTTCCGCAGCAAGACGAAGGAAGTACGCCAGTCCAGCCTGCTGATCTTTGTCACCCCGGAAATCATCGACACAACGGGCGCCCGCTTCTTCGACGTGGGCAACGAGATCTAGGCTTATCCCAAGACGTATCACGCGCGGCGGCCAGGGGAATCTGGCCGCCGCTTTTACTTCGCCATGAGTCACCTAATTTACAACGCGGCCTGGCGGGCGGCCCGCCCCTTTGTGAAGCGGCGCATCGCGCGGGATGAATCCACCCGCCCGATGTGCGATCGCTTCCATCCGGCCCTGCCGGAGACCCTGCCCAACCCGGTCTGGGTACAGGCCTGCAGCGTTGGGGAGGTCAACACTGCGCTGCCGCTGCTTGCGGCCCTCCAGGATATCCACGGCGAGCGCGGGGTGTTGCTGACGAGCTCCACCGTCACCGGCTATGCGCGCGCCGGGTCGGCGTATCGTGGGCCAAGCGCCTGGTTTCCCTTCGACCACCCCGCCAGCGTTCGCCGGTTCATCGACGCCCTCAACCCCCGCGCGCTCGTGTTGGTCGAAACCGAGCTGTGGCCCAATGTGCTTCGCGAGTGCGAGCGGCGCGGCATTCCAATTCTGGTCGCCAATGCCCGCCTGAGCGACAAGCACTACGCGCGCTACCTGCGCTGGTGTTCTTTGGCACGTCCCATGTTTTCAGCGTTAACTGCGGTGGGTGCGCAATCGGAGACCTACGCCGAGCGCTTCCTTCAAATGGGCGCGGCCAAACCGGGAGTGCGTGTTACGGGCAACCTCAAGTACGACGCGGCGCCCACGGCGCTGCCCACAACCCAGCAGCGCCAGCGAATCCGGGCTTCCTGCGGCATTCCAGAGCAGGCCACCCTGCTCGTCTTTGGCAGCACCCGCCCCGGCGATGAAGTGCTCGCGTCGGCTTGCTGGAGCACGCTGCGCGAAGAGCTGCCCGGCCTGCACCTCGTCATCGCCCCGCGCCATGTTGACCGCGCGGACGAGATCGCCGCATGCTTTGGCGAGCCCGTGCTGCGCCGCAGTGCGCTCCAGTCGGGAGCGGTCCCTTCGGGCGAGCGCGTGCTGCTACTCGATACGCTGGGCGAGTTGAATGCCTTCTATGCCGTGGCCTCGCTTGCGGTGGTGGGCGGGAGCTTCTATCCGGGCGTCGAAGGGCACAATCCCCTTGAACCGGCAGGGCTGGGCGTGCCGCCCGTGTTCGGGCCCCATATGGGCAACTTCATCGAACCCGCCGCCACGCTCGTTGCGGCCGATGCGGCGGTGCAGGTGGCCTGCCCAGAAGATTTGTATGGCGCGCTCAGCGGCCTGTTGCGCGATACCGCGGAACTCCGCCAACGCGGAACCCGCGCGCGACGGGTGGTGCTGGACCATCAAGGCGCCGTTGCCCGAAACGTGGCGCTGCTGGGAGAATGCCTCGAGCGCGTGGCGCCGGGCTGAGGGGGCTCAGGTCGATTCGTGCTCGGCGGCGAACTCGTCCAGCGCTTCCCGGATCATCTCCTTGTGGTCGCGCTCGTAGAGCTCGCGGTCGGCCTTGCGGCGGAAGAACTTGCGTTGTTCACGGTAGGCGGCTGAGTCCACCTGCTGTGCTCGCCGGTCGCGGCCGCTGCGGCGATCCGGTTGCCAGTTTCCCGTGCTGTCCCGATAGAATCCTGAACGGCTGTGCTCGCTCAAAACCCGTCTCCCTCCCGCGGGTGCGGATAATCTTGGGTCCCTCTGGTTGGCGGCTCGCGCGGCCCCAGGGGCGTTTGCTATACTCGCCGCTTCCCGTTCTCTAATGCTTCCGTTCGGAAGTCTACCACAAAACGCGAAAAAGGAACCCTCGCATGTCTGATATCGTCAAGGCAACCAACGTCGTCTGGCACCATGCCCACGTGACCCGCGCAGAGCAGGAAGCCCGCCATGGACACCGCTCGGCGGTGCTGTGGTTCACCGGGTTGTCCGCCTCGGGCAAGTCCACCCTTGCGAACGCGGTGGCCGGCGCGCTGTTCGAGCGCGGCCTGCACACCTACGTGCTCGATGGCGACAACATCCGCCACGGCCTCAACAAGGACCTCGGCTTCACGCCGCAGGATCGCGTCGAGAATATCCGCCGCATCGGCGAAGTGGCGAAGCTGTTCGTCGACGCCGGCGTGATGGCGCTGACGGCGTTCATCTCTCCCTACCGCGAAGACCGCGACAAGGCCCGTGAGATCAACGGCCAGGACTTTATTGAGATTTACGTGAAATGCGACCTCGATGTCTGCGAGCAGCGCGACCCCAAGGGGCTGTACAAGAAGGCCCGCGCTGGCGAGATCCCGAATTTCACCGGCATCAGCGCGCCGTACGAAGAGCCTGAAAAGCCGGAGCTGGTGATTGACACGTCGCACGAGACTCTCGAGGAATCCGCCGCGCGGGTCATTGCCTTCCTCGAAGAGCGAGGCCTCTTGAGCGCCTGAGCATCGGCGCATCCGATTTCCAATCCGGGCGGTCCTTGCTTCGCGGGGGCCGCCCGATTACTTTTTCAGCGGGGTGTCTTCTGTGTTTGATGCCCGGCCGTGGAGGGGCATGAGCAACATGCCCCGAAGACTTGCGGCCTCCCTCGCGTCCACACTGTCCAGCCCGATCTCAATCGATGTAGGGTCTTCCCGCAGGCGAAAGGATCCGAATATCCGGTCCCAAAAGGAGAAGACCGTGGCGTAATTCGAGTCCGTCTCGGGCTGAAAGCGGCTGTGGTGCACCCAATGCATCCACGGTGTCACGAGGAAGAGACGCAGCGGCTTGTCCAGGCGGCCCGGCATTCGGATGTTCGCGTGATGAAAAAGGGTCACCGGCAGCGCGATCAGTTCATAGAGCGCCACGGCTTCCATGGTGAGGCCCAGCAGGGGAAAGACCACGAATCGCGCGGCCGACGAGAGCAGGATTTCCCCGGTATGGAATCTCACCGCCGTGCTGGCGTTCATCTCGGCGTCGCTGTGGTGGACGGCATGAAAGCGCCACAACAGGCGCACCCGGTGATTCAGGCGGTGCCAGCAGTATTGCCACAAATCCATCAGCAGGAAAGCCGCAACCCACCCCCATGGCTGCGGCAGCTCAAGTAGATGAAGCAGGCCCAGGCCCATCCCGCTGCGCGCGGCACTTTCGGTCACGAGCAGGAGCAAGCCGCCCGCGGTTGCAGAAACGACGATGGCGTTGAAGAGGCCGAGCGCGAGGTTCCTCAGGTAAACCCTGCCGCGCGGTCCGCGCTTCAGGAACATCGGCCATGCGCCTTCAGCGATCCAGAGCAGCACTAGAAAACCCGTGGCCAAGAGCGGGCGCAGGCTTTCGAAGCCGAGGCTCTCCACGTTTCAGGCCTCCCCGCTCACTCCCGCAGCAGCACATCCGTCGCAAGGCGCAGCTTGGTCAAGAGTCCGCGAAACGCGGCGTTGTTTTTCGCAAGGCCGCGCAGTCGGATGATTGCCTTGCGTTGCAGGCGGTAGCGATCGAGCTTCGGGCGGGCGGGTGGCGCCACGTTTGAGCCGGCCTCCTCCAGCGGTCTCCAGAGCGTTTCGAGCGGGTAGCCCAAGGTGTCGAGGTCGGCCGGATCCAGCCGCGCGATCACGTCGCGCATGAGGGTCAGCTTGGCTGGGTCGGAGGCAAGCTCCTGGGCCCACTTCTTTACCGAGCCGGTCTGCGGGCGTGAATGCTGCTTTACACCGATGGGATCGCCCAGTCCCTTGGCGCGGGTGTCGTCGTCGCCGGCCTTGCCATACTCGATGGCGGCGGGCTCGAAGGGGATGCCCGCGTGTGCGCAGATGCGTTCGAACCAGTCCTCCGGGGCCTTCACGAGATCTTCGTACCGCACATGCAGGAAGGGCGTATCCCCCTGCCGCAGGAATGCGGCAAGCGCCGGCACATACCGTTCAATCAGGGGGTTGTACTGATGGGCCACCTGGTAATCGCCGTCGAAGAAGGAATTGGCGAAGGAGGAAAACATGGCGAGGGGATGTCGCGTCAGCACGATGTAGGCCGCATCGGGAAACACGCGCTGCATGAAAGGCAGTATCAAGGCGTAGGCGGGGGTCTTGTCCATGCACACCGGCTTGCTACCCCGCGCGGCCAGATAGCGTCCGTAGAGCACATTGCAATAAGCGCGGCATGCGTCCCAGTAATCCTGCTCTCCCCGGGGCAGTTGCTCGATGAAGAGCTTCTGCGATTCCGCGGCGAGCACGTGATCGTAGGGGGCCTTGTCCACCTTGGCCCATGGACCCAGATGGGCGAGGGGCGTCAACAGGTGCGGCTCGGGTCCGCCCTGCACCATCGAGTGTGCGGCGAGCATGTGCTCCAGCATGGTGGTGCCCGAGCGCGGCGCCCCGATCACAAACAACATTCGAATGTCAGACATGGCTGTTCCGTCCCATGCATTGCCCGGCGGGGTCAAGGTTGCGGCAGCGCGCTCAACTCCGCCTCAAGCATCCGGCGTCCCTGCACATCGAGATCCTGCTCGGCCAGCAGGTCTTCGTATATCTCACGGGCGCGCGCAAAGTTTTCCAGTCGAGAGAGGTTCCGCGCCAGGGCCCAGCGAAGTTCCAGGTTGTCCGGGAAGTTGTTGACCGCCTGCTCCAGCACGGTAAGCGCTTCGTCCGACTGGCCAAATCCCGTCAGGGTGTCCGCGTAATGCAGGGCATAGGCGGCGGCCTGATCCGCGGGGATGCATTCGTCCAGCATCTGCAGCAGGCCTCGCGCCAATTCGTATTGCTCGAGCGCGTTGCGGCACAAACCGATATTGAATACGGTCATGCAGTGCTCCGCAATGGGCAGCGGCTGGGCGGCTTCCTGCAACAGGTCCACCGCCCATGCGGCGGCGTCGCTCGCCTTGAGCCCGTCCGGGTCGGCCTTGTAGCTGCGCACCGCCGCGAGAAGGATGCCGCTGGCGTTGTAGAGTCCATCCACCCCGGTGCGCAGATAGAGGTCAGCGGCGAGCAGCGGCCCCGGCAGGGAATTCTTCGCTTCGCCCGCATCACGCACCGCCTGCATCACCGACGAGCGGAATGCCTCCATGCGGTTCCGTTGCCGCGCGAAGCGGGCGTAATTGGTCCACACCTCCGGGCGTCCGGGTTGCAGGCGCGCGGCCTCGGCATAAGCGGCCAGCGCGCCATCCAGATCGTCGTAGCCGTTTTCCAGCAGGTTCCCCAGGAACATTTTCGTGGTGGCGAGCGCGTCGGTATCCACCGGCGTCTCGGATTCGAGCTGCCGTATCTGCGCCCCGATGACGTTCCTCGCCTGGTCGAAGCGGTTGTACTTGAGCACGTACTCGAGGAAGGTGGGCCACATGCTGGTGTTGTGGGGGTCGCGGCGCACGGCTTCCGTGAGGGCCTTCTCCGCACCCGCGAGGTCATTCAGCGCCACCCGCACCTGGGCCAGCTGACGATACATCTGATCGAGATCATCCAGCTTGTACTCCACGGCCAGTTCCAAGTGCGTCTCAGCCTTGCGCCAGTAACTTTCCGCTCGGCCGGGTTTGTCGCCGCCATCGGCGGCGGTCGCCACCAGCGCGCTCAGCCCGGCGATCTCCGCCATGATCTGGTGCGCTTCCGGCAGCATGGGACAAAGCTCCAGCGCGCGGCCCAGGTCCTGCGCGGCCGCGTCCAGGCGTCGAAGCGTCTCTTCGTTCTCTCCGGGGTTGTTGCGAAGGTAAAGCTGCGCAGCCCGCATCTTCGTGTGCGCAAGCGGCAAACGCGTCAGGAGGTAGTGGGGGTTTTGTTCCAGCACGCGCTCGTAGGCTGCGATGGCTCCCGCGAGATCGCCGCGCGAGGCCCGCGCATGGCCGATGTGGCGGTTGAAGTTCCAGTCCCAGGGCGTCTTGCCCAGGCCGCGCAGGTGTACCTGCTCGGCTTGCTCAAAGTTCCCCGCGCCTTGAAGCCGCAGACCCAATTGTGAATCGAGCTGCGCGCTGAAGATTCGCGATTCGAATACGACCAGCACGACGAGCAGGCCGCCCATGGCCCAGCGCAGGGCGGGGGCCCACGAGGCCTCCGCGCTGGGGGCGGGCCGGCCCTGGAGCATTTGCCCGTCCAGCATGCCCATGCTCAAGAAGAACAGGGCCGCGCTCACCGGCACGTAATAGTTGAAGCCGAAGAGTCCGTCGATGGCGAAGGCGGTGAACACGGCGGCAAACAAGTAGCCCAGATGCCGCTGCTTTCCATCGTCCGCCGTGAAGGCGAGGTAGAGCCCATAGGCCATGCCTGCCAGCAGCAGCGACAGATAGAGTCCCGCCGACAGCATGCCGCCGTCGATGCCGAATTCCATCAGGTCGTTGTGCACATGGGCGTTCATGCGCCGTTCCTGGGCGAACCACTGCTGCTCGAATCGCGACCAGTAGAGGGGGTTCACGATACCGTAGACGCCCGGACCGTGCCCCAGGAAGATACGCTCGAGAAACATCGTCCCGGCGCTCACGTAGCCCTGATAGCGCAGCAGCAGTGAGTGCTCAATGGGGAAGGCCACGCCGGAGCGCAGCATGGACCACCCGGCAATGGCGGCCAGCCCTGCGAGCCCCGCGAGACCCGTGCCGGCAATCGAGACGGCAACCCCGGCGAAGGGATTCTTGAGACGGCGTCCCGCCAGCCAGGCAATGCCCACCAGCACGGCGGCGCCCGCCAGCCCAAGCCAGGCGCCACGCTGGCTGGTGGCGGCCAGGTACACGAGGAAGGTCACGGTGAACAGTCCCGCCCAGCGCCATCCGGTTAGGGCAAGGTACACCGAGAAGGGAATCACCACCACCAGCGCATGCGCGGCAAAATTGGGATGCCCGAAGAATCCCGGCAAGTCCTTATAGACGTCGGAATCTTTCCCTTCCCAGGGAACAGGATCAAGCCCGGCGGCCTGCATGTACGCGTATCCGGCCGCCAGCATCATGCCCAGGCAGGAAGCAAGCAACAACACGCGAATCTGCGCTTCGGTGCGGTAAATCTGGCTGGCCACCAGGTAGATCACGATCAAGCCGAAGAGACGGCTGATCGACATCGCGCTGATCCATGGGAAAGGCGAAGGCACGGTGGCCACGATCCAAAGGAACCAAAGCGCGGCCAGCATGCCGAAGAAGATGGGGGGCCTGCGGAAGGGAACCTTGAACCACCACGAGGATAACAGCCAGCCGCCGCCCAGCAATCCCGCTCCCCACATCAGCAGCAGGCGCTTCAGGTCCAGCGTAGGATCGGGCGTGGCAAATGTGAAGGCAACAATCAGCAGCGGCAGCAGCAGCGCGGTCAGGGCGCGCAGGGTCTTCTCCGCCACGTTGTATGGGGTGGATTCGCTCACGGAAGGCTCCAAGGCCGAAAAGAACTATCGCGGCGCACAGCCTTTTGCGGCCCGCACCGCGACCCCCGAATGCTACCACCCGAAGCGTTCCCCCCGCAACGGCGGACGGCGCGCGGGCACGGGGCTGTGCTAGACTTCGTGCGGGCCGCAACCCAGGGCATGCAATCGAATGGCGCTCTTGAAACGGAAGATTTCCACCCGCGAGATGGTGCCCCTCTGCCGTCAGTTGGCCACCTCCTACGACGCGGGCATACCGATACTGAAGGGCTTGCAGTTGCTCGAGCGCGGCGCCACCAGCGCCACCACGCGCAACCTGCTGCGAACGATGCGCGAGGAGATCCAGTCGGGCAGCACCCTGGCTGACGCTGCCCGCGCCCGGCGGGAGCAGCTTCCCGAGTTCTTCGTTGAATTGCTGGCCAGCGGCGAGCGTGGCGGAAAGCTCGACGCGATGCTTCGCGACCTCGCGGACTACTACGAAGATCGCCTCAAGTTCAACCGGGCCATCATGGGCGCCATGGCTTATCCGGTCTTTCTGCTCACCGTCGCTTGGTTCCTGGGCAGCTTCTCCATCGGGCTGGTTAGCCAGATATCCTTTGACGCCCGCAGCGCCTTTTCCCTCGGGGATTACCTCGATCAGTGGCTGCGTTTTCAGGGGTTGGCGTTGCTTGTTGCCGCCGCCATACTCGCGGGGCTCTGGGCCTTGGGCCGCACGGGCCTTCCCCAACGCGCGCTCGGCTTGCTTTCCACGCGCCTCTGGCCCTTCAGCCAGGTCACGCGAAAGTACGCGCTCTCCCGGTTCTTCCGCAGCTTCGCGCTGCTGGTGGGGGCGGGAGTCAACATTAAGCACTGCATTTATCAGGCCGCGCTGACGGCAGGCAACCCGGTGATTCGCGACGACCTGCTGCGCGCCCTGCCCGTGGTGGCCCAGGGCGGCACGCTGCAGGAGGCCTTCGCACGGTGCGCCACCCTGACTCCAGTCTCGCGCGAGATGCTGGCCGTGGGCGAGGCGACGGGAAATCTCGAATTTCAAATGCGCAAGGTTTCTGAATATCATTTCGAGGAGGCCCAGCTTGCGACCAAGGTGGCCTTGCGATTGCTCAACATCCTGCTTATCCTCGTGGTGGGCGGCGTGGTGGGCGCCACGGTAATCGGGTTTTACGCGAAATTGTTCAGCCTGGGTGATTCGATATGAGGCCGCCGCGCGCGCGCCGGGAGACGAAGTGCCAATGAGTTCGTGGTATGAAAAGGAAGAACATGGCGGCGAGCCGGCCTTCGAGGCGACCCGCTGGCTTTGGGCCGCAGTGGGCGTGGTGGTGGCGTTGACACTGGCGGGCATCTATTTTTTCTCAAACAACGACGCAGTCGTGTCGCAGGTGCAGGTGCGGCACATCCTGGTGCCATTTGGCGGAGCGGATCCGGCCGAGCGTCAACGTGCGCTGGAACTGGCGCAGACCCTTCGCGAGCGCGTGCTGGCCGGCGAGTCCTTCGAGGGGCTGGCCCGGCAGTACAGCGGCGACCCGGGCAGCGCATCGCGTGGCGGCTACCTCGGATGGTCGAAGAAAGGCGCCTACACGGATAGTTTCGAGGAATACGTTTGGAACGCCGAGATCGGCGCGATCAGCGATCTCATCCCGACCATCTATGGCTATCACATTATCGAGGTGCTTGACCGGCGGATAGCACCGGCGGACGCTTACGACATGGAAGTGGATCGCCGCGCTTGGGAGCAGCACCGGCGCGAGGAAGCCGAGCGCGCGGGGCAGGTGTCGCCCGAGCCGGAAGCCGCTGCGGAGCCCGCCGCCGAAAGCGCACCGGCCGGGGAATGAGCGCCCCGTCCACGCGGCTGGCCTGCGTGATTCCTTGTTACAACGCGGGCGCGCGGTTGCGCCCCGTGGCGGAGTCCGCTTTGCGGCAGGTTGATCGCGTCATCGTGGTGGATGACGGCTGCAACGATGGCTGCATCGGGCAACTCGACGGCATGCCAGTCCAAATCGAAAGGCATGCGCAGAACCTCGGCAAAGGGCACGCCATCCTCACGGGTATCCGTGCCGCTCTGGAGGATCCGGCCATGGAGGCCGTGGTCCTGCTGGATGCCGACGGCCAGCACGATCCCGCCGCGATTCCCGCCTTTGCACGCCGCTTTCAGGAGAGCGGCGCAGGCATGGTGATCGGCGCGCGCGTGTTCGACGGCGTCGAGGTTCCCTGGCGCAGCCGCTTCGGCAACACCGTCACCGCGGCGGTAACGCGCCTGCTGCTGGGAGAACGCCTGCCCGACACGCAGTGCGGCTTTCGCCTGTTTTCGCGCGCCTTCGCAGAGCAGGTGTTGTCGCGGGTGCGGGGGGGGCGTTACGAGACCGAGATGGAGATGGTCGTGATGGCGGTACGCGGCAAGGCCGGTCTCGCCTCGGTGCCCATCAAGACCGTCTACGAGCCCGGCAATGCGTCGTCGCACTTCCGCAAGGTGAGTGATTCCGCGCGCATCTATGCACGACTGTTGCGGGCGGTGGCGCGGCACGCAGGCTGATTCGTACCCCGGAGGCTGTGCTACACTCGCGGCACGGGTTCTGGTCCGGGGGATGCAGAGCCGGGGGGACGGCATGTCGTTATCCAACAACGCACTCTATCCCGAGCCAAGGCGCATGACCGCGCCGGCCGCCCGGCGCGAGGCCATCGTGGTGCGGCTCGAGTGGACCTTTCTGCTGGTGCGCTACGCGGCCTATGCCATGCTGCTGGGCGCTTTCGCCGTGGGCACTATCTCGGAATACACGCCCGCGCTTTTCCTTGTGACCGTCGGCGCGCTCTCACAAAACATCTTTGTACACTTCGTGCTGTACACCGGGCGTCATCACCTGTTCCTCTCGCCGTTGAACCTCGTATTTCACCTTGCGAAGATATCGCTGCTAACGGGCCTCACCGGGGGCAGTGGCAGTCCTTTCGCGATTCTCTACGTGCTGGTGATCCTGGGCTACGCCATGTACTCCCCCGACTGCCGGCGGGTGTGGTCCGTCGTGCTATGCACCTCGGGCGCCCTCGCGGCCACCCTGCTGGCCGAGTGGAGCATCAACGGACTCAGCAGTGACTTCCCCATGCTCATGTATTTCTTCACCTTCTTTGTGGGCGGGTATATCGTTGCGCGCATTGGCGAGGTACTGAGTGCGGCGGAGTCGGACGCGCGGCTTCACACGCAGTCGCTGGTCAGTTCCGAGGCAACCCTTCGTGCCATTCTCGACGCGACACCTTGCCCGATCCTGGTGCTCGACGACAACGAGATCGTACTTGACGCGAACGAACGTGCCTGCACCTTCCTCGATTTGGAACGCGACCGGCTTAACGGCCGGCGTGTGCGGGCCTTCATCTTTGACGACGGAACCCTGCCGCAGAAGATGGCGACCCTGCGCGCCAAGGGTCAATGGCGGGGAGAGGTGCTCATGCTCACTTCGAGGGGCGACGAGCGCAACGTTGATCTGGTCATTCGCTCCTTCTTCCGGGAGCACCACCGCTTCCACGTGGCGATGCTCATCGACATTTCGGAGCAGAAAAACCTTCAGGAGAATTCACGCCTTGCCAATCAAAACCTCGAGCGCCTGAACCGGGAACTTCGCGAGGTCAACGAGCTGCGCCTATCCTTCTACACCCAGGTGGCCCAGCGCATACGCTCGCCGCTCACGGCGCTCTCCGGTTATGCGGATCTGCTCTTCGACGAATCCCTGGGTCCGCTGACGCTCGACCAGCGCAATGCGCTGCGCAACTCGCGCGAATGCGTGCGCCGGGTCTTCGCCGAACTGGACGCCGCCTTCGCCAGCGACCGCCTTCGCGAGGGGACCGCCGGCGCCAGCGTTGCGGAGCCCGACGACCAGTCTTCTGCTCAAGAGGAACAATCGCAGGAGCCTTCAGCGACGGTCGCATCGCCATGAGCGCGGATCGTCTGCTCCTCGACAAGGTGCAAGCTGCCGGCGTTGGGATGAGCCTGCATCGTGTTTGAATCCTTCCGTGAGCCGGGCGTGCCCGCGCTGGTCTTTTGGCTGTTCTGTGGTCTGGCGGTCCTGTTTCAGGGCATCGGCAAGTCGGGCTTTGCCGGAGGGTTGGGCCTGTTGTCGGTGCCGATGATGGTGCTGGTGATGCCGGTGGACAAGGTCGCTGCCACACTGCTGCCCCTCCTGATCCTGTGCGACATCAACGCCGTGTATTACCACTGGAACAACCGCGATTGGTCCATCGTGCTGCGGGTGTTCCTGCCATCCATCATTGGCATTGTGCTGGGCGCGGCCCTGTGGTGGCGCATCGGCGCGGCGGGCGTTGAAGCCTGGGAGCTGCCGCTGAAGCGGCTGGTGGGGATCGTGGGGCTGGCCTTCGCCTGTTACATCTTCGCGAAGGAGATGTCCATGGCGTGGGCCGGGCGGCACCGTCTGGGTCGGCGCGCCGCCTGGGTCTTCGGCATCGCCGCCGGTTTCGCCTCCACCCTCATCCACGCGGCCGGGCCCATCGTGAATCTCTATATCTTCAGCCAGGGCCTCGGGAAGACCCTGTTCGTCGGCACCGTGGCGTGGACTTTCCTCCTCATCAATGTGACCAAGCTGCCCTTCTATGCGGCGGCTGGACTCGTGGACCAATCGGTCCTTGTGTTCGATCTGGCGCTTGTTCCGCTAATCCCGCTGGGGTCGTGGCTAGGTCATTGGATGCATCACCGCGTTCCTGAGCGCCCCTTCAACTGGCTGGTTCTTGTGCTCACGCTTGTGGCTGCGGTGCAACTGGTCTTCGACATTCCCCTCGTCCAGATGGGGCTGGCCTTGCTGGCCGAGTAGCGACATGCGCCTGAAACGGCGGTTGCGCGGCGGCAACTTGTGGTTGCTTTAACCGCTCCTCCGGCGGCGGGTATCCTATGCCGCATCCCAACCGCAGGAGGATTGTCGCCGTGCCTTACGACGCGCTGCACGAATATCTCAAAAAGACCGCGACCGACCAGGTCGATCCCGGGGCGCTGGCTTACATCGCAGCCCTGGAAAAGGTGCGCGAAGTCGCGCCGCAAGTGGCTTCAAACATCGTGCAGGAATTGTCCGATCAGCGCACCTACCTGAAGCTGATCGCGAGCGAGAACTACTGTTCGCTCAGCACGCAGCTGGCGATGGGGAATCTTCTCACCGACAAGTACGCCGAGGGTTTCCCCGGCACGCGCTTCTACGAGGGATGCGACAACATCGACGCCATCGAAGCCTACGCGTGTGAGCAGGCGCGCAGACTGTTCGGGGCGGAACACGCCTATGTGCAGCCGCACAGCGGCGCGGACGCAAACCTGATTGCCTTCTGGGCGATTCTCACGGCGCGGGTGGAGGGGCCGGCCCTCGAGCGGCTGGGCGAGAAGGACCCCTCGAAGCTGAGCCAGGAGGATTGGAACAGCATCCGCGCGGAGCTGGGCAACCAGAAGCTGCTCGGCATGGACTATTTCTCCGGCGGCCACCTGACCCACGGCTACCGGCGCAACGTGTCGGCGAAGATGTTCGACGCCTACGCCTATCCCGTGGATCGTGAGACCGGGCTGCTGAACTACGAGGCGATCGAGGCCCAGGCCATGGCGCTCAAGCCGCTCATCCTTTTGGCGGGATACAGCGCCTATCCCCGCAAGGTGGATTTCCGCCGCATGCGCGCGATCGCCGATAAGTGCGGCGCGGTGCTGATGGTGGACATGGCCCACTTCGCCGGCCTGGTGGCGGGGCGCGTGTTCGAAGACGACTTCAATCCGGTGGCCCACGCGCACATGGTCACCTCGACCACGCACAAGACCCTGCGCGGCCCGCGCGGCGGCATTGTGCTCTGCACGGCGGAGTTCGCGCCCTTCGTGGACAAGGGCTGCCCACTGGTCATTGGCGGTCCGCTGCCGCACGTGATGGCCGCGAAGGCGGTCGCCTTCACCGAAGCCAACCAGCCGGCCTTCCGCCAGTATGCGCGCAGCATCGTGGCGAACGCACGGGCGCTAGCCGAGGCCTGCGTGGCCGAGGGCCTGACCGTGGCCACGGGCGGCACCGACAACCACCTGATGCTGATCAACGTGGCCAAGAGCCTCGGCATTACCGGGCGACAAGCCGCCGGTGCCCTGCGCGAGTGCGGCATCACCCTCAATTTCAATTCGCTGCCTTACGACGAGAACGGCCCACTCATCACCAGCGGCCTTCGCCTGGGCACGCCCGCGGTGACCACGCTCGGCATGGGCGAGCAGCAGATGGGCGAGATCGCCTCGATCATCTCCTTCGTGTTGAAGAACACGAAGGCCGCCATCCTGACGACCGGCGCCAATGCGGGGCAGCCCAGCAAGCGGCTGCATCAGTTGGACGAGGCCACCTGCGTCGCCGCGCGGGAGCGGGTGGGCGCGCTGTTGTCCCAGTATCCGGTTTACCCCGGCCTTGACCTTGAGTTCCTGAGCCGCCATTTCTGGAAGCCTTGAGCCGGCCCTAGCGCATGCTCGCTTCGACGCGTCCAAGCCAGTCGCCGCGCAGTTCGTTGTAGGCCTTGAGGCGTGCCAGTCGTTCCTCGGCCGTCGTGGCGGATAGCTCCATCGCGGCGGCCGCTGCCGCCAGCGATCCAGACTGCCCGGCGCTCACGAGTCCGCGCGACCGAGCCGTGCGCATGAGCGCCGCATCCTGAGGCCGAGCATTAGGGTCAGCATACGAAGGGACAACCGCGCCGCGCTGTCGTCGTCCAGGTAGAGCGCGGCCGCTCCCGATTCGTCGCCCACCCGGCGTAGCGCCATGTCGCCCAAGTGCGCGCCCACAACACCTGCGGCTTCGGCGGCGAGCACCGGCGCGATGCCCCCCCGGTAAAGCGGCTCCTCCAGTAGCGCCCACACGGCAACCCGGTTTCGCGCGGGGTCCGCCGGGGCGGGCGCCGGTTCATTCACAAATACTTCATGCACCCGCAGGGGCCGATCGCGGGAAGCAGGGAATTCGATGTGCAGTTGCTCAAAGGGGGCGGGATAGCGAAACAGCCCGACGAATTCCCCCGGCCGCGTTTCACTCCAGGACAAGCTCGACTCGCTGGCGGGCTGGTTGCCGAAAGCAGTGATGACACGCACAGGCCGGGCATCGGCAAGCACGGTCAACTTCTCCACGCGCAGCCGTCCGGGATTGGCGAGAACGAGATACGCGGGGAGCAGGGGCGTGGGCATCCAGGCGGTCTCCGGCACGCCGTCCAGCGTGTCGGCGGCGCTTGTGGCCAGCTCATGCCACGCGGGGTCCGCCATGCCGGGGCTTGCGTCGCCGAGGCGCAGCGGAGAAGGCGCCTGCCGTGCGGCCTCAACGCCCGCCATCAATCGGGGGGCAAGCGCCGAAAGCTGCGCCGGGGGCAGGGCCCATGCTGTGGTTGCTCCCTGCAATGCGGGGACGAGCGGTCCGGCGAGCATGAGGTTCGCGCCGGGCAATATGCGCCCATACTGCGCCACCTGGGCGCCCAGCGTTTCCACCGCATCCGTGCCGCCCGAGACCCGTATCTCCGCCATCACCCCCGAGGCCCAGATGATCTCTCGCATCCAGGGTGTCCAGCGTTCGAGGCGAGCCGCCTCCACATGCTCGCTGAAGCCGCGCGGTGTGGTCGTGGAGGCGGGCAGCAGGGACCCCAGGTGCAAGGGCGCCACCGTCTCCAGCCGCGCCTGCGCCTCCATGAAGAGCTCGAAGTCCTCGGGGCGCATCGCCGCACCACCGGGCGGAGGCACGGGCCACAGCAACGCGGGGGAGAGCCGCCACGCCAACAGCCACGGTTCCAGCGTGGCGCGGCCCGGCGCAGGCGAGGCACCATCCGGCGGCCAGTGCAGTCCCCCCAAGGCGGGGAGCGGCACCACCACCTTCGCCGGAAAATCGGCCACCTGCACGAGCAGCGGCACTTCCTGCGAGCGGGGCCGGTTCTCCGCCCGCAGCCATGCGGTATGCGTATGCCGTCCCGGCCGGGCATCCGGAGGGATCCGGTAAAGCAGCAACAGCTGCAGGCGGGCGCCCGGCTCCAAGTCCCAGGGTTGTGGCTGGGGAAGCAGGGCATCCCCGCCGGCGAGCGCGAACAACTCGGGCGGAGGCATATCGCGATCGGGCGCGCCCAGTTCCAGCCGCGCCTGCGTGAGCGGTCGGTCGTCGTTCACGAGCAGGATTTCCGCCACCGCAAAGCCGCCCGGCCAGGCGGCCGCAGCCCAGGGAGCCGCCATGGACGCGGGGGGAAGCTCCTCGCCCACGGCGGACACAAAGCCCGGCGGCCCTTGATATACCTCCGGTGCGGCGAGGGAGGCGAGCATGATGAACAGCAGCGACATGGCCTACTCCATGCGTGAATGGCAGTTGCAATGCGTCAGTATAGCCCACCCCGCGCCAGCCTCTTGACACGCCGGGCGGTGGATGTTATTATCACTCGTGACCTGTGAGTGCTAACAATTTTGTGGCAGGCATTCCGCAGGCAGGAACTCCCACGTAACCCTCTACCAAAGAAGGAATTAGGTAAGGTGAGCAAGAACAAGGAGACCCAGACCATGAAAGTTCGTCCGCTCGGTGATCGCATTCTGGTGAAGCGTGAAGATCCGGCCGAGACCGTGAAGGGCGGCATCATCATTCCCGATACCGCCAAGGAAAAGCCGCAGGAAGGCAAGGTCGTGGCCGTGGGCCCCGGCAAGGTGGACGACGGCAAGCGCATTCCGCTTGAGCTCAAGGTGGGCGACCGCATCCTCATGGGCAAGTATTCCGGCACCGAGGTGAAGATCGACGGCGAAGAGCACATCATCATGCGCGAAGACGACGTCCTCGCGGTGATTGGCTAACCGTCCCTCCAGTCCATTAAGTCTAAAACCAGAAGGAACGCAAAATGCCCAAGCAATTGGAATTCGGCGAAGACGCGCGCCGCGGCATATTGAACGGCGTGACCAAGCTGAGCAGGGCCGTGAAGGCCACCCTCGGCCCGAAGGGCCGCAACGTTGTGCTCGACAAGAAGTGGGGCGCCCCGACCGTCACGAAGGACGGCGTGAGCGTGGCCAAGGAAATCGAGCTCGAGGACAAGTATGAGAACATGGGCGCGCAGATGGTGAAGGAAGTCGCCAGCAAGACGAGCGACGTGGCCGGCGACGGCACCACCACCGCGACCGTGCTGGCGGAGGCCATCTTCCGCGAAGGCCTGCGCACCGTGACCGCCGGCGCCAACCCGATGGCGCTGAAGCGCGGCATCGACAAGGCCGTCGAGATGGTCGTGGACAAGCTGCACAAGCAGAGCAAGCAGGTGCGCAACGACAAGGCCGTGATCAAGAGCGTGGCCGCCATCTCCGCCAACAGCGACATGGAGATCGGCCAGATCATCGCCGACGCCATGGAGAAGGTGGGCAACGACGGGACCATCACCGTCGAGGAAGCCAAGGGCATCGACACGACGCTCGAGGTGGTCGAGGGCATGCAGTTCGACAAGGGCTACCTGTCCCCCTATTTCGTCACCAACTCCGAGAGCATGGAGTGCATCCTCGACAACGCCTACATCCTCATCTTCGAGAAGAAGGTCAGCAACCTGAAGGACCTGCTGCCCCTGCTTGAGCAGATCGCCAAGAGCGGCAAGCCCCTGCTGATCATCGCCGAGGACGTGGAAGGCGAGGCCCTGGCCACCCTCGTGGTGAACAAGATCCGCGGCACCTTCTCCGCCGCCGCCGTCAAGGCGCCCGGCTTCGGCGACCGCCGCAAGGCCATGCTTGAAGACATCGCCATCCTTACCGGCGGCCTGGCCATCAGCGAAGACCTCGGCCGCTCGCTCGAGAGCGTGACGCTTTCCGACCTTGGCCGCGCCAAGCGCGTCGTCATCGACAAGGACAGCACCACGATCGTCGAGGGCGCCGGCTCCAGCAAGGACATCCAGGGTCGCATCAACCTCATCCGCAACCAGATTGAAGGCACCACCAGCGACTACGACCGCGAGAAGCTGCAGGAACGCCTGGCCAAGCTGGCCGGCGGCGTCGCCGTCATCAATGTCGGCGCGGCCACCGAGATCGAGATGAAGGAAAAGAAGGCCCGCGTGGAAGACGCGCTGCACGCCACCCGCGCGGCCGTGGAAGAAGGCATCGTGCCCGGCGGCGGCGTGGCCCTGCTGCGCGCCCGCGAAGGCTTCGACAAGCTCGGCCTCACCGGCGACGAGGCCGTTGGCGCGAAGATCGTGTTCCGCGCGCTCGAAGAGCCGCTTCGCCAGATCGCCGCCAATGCCGGCGCCGAAGGCGCCACCGTGGTCCAGGCCGTGCTCAAGGAAAAGGGCACCGTCGGCTACAACGCCGCCACCGACAGCTACGAAGACCTCATGAAGGCCGGCGTGATTGACCCCACCAAGGTCACCCGCACCGCCCTGCAGAACGCCGCCTCCATCGCCGGCCTCCTGCTCACCACCGAGGTCCTCATCGCCGACATGCCCGAGGACTCCCCGGCTCCCGCCGGCGGCCCCGGCGGCGGCATGGGCGGCATGGGCGGCATGATGTAAGCCACCCGGCCCCGACAGTTTAGTTACCAAGCAGTACCGCCCGGTCCCCAACAGGGGGCCGGGCGGTTGCCTTTTGCACTACTTGCTCTTTTGCTCATTCCCAAGTTGCATGTGGGAGCGTCCTTGTCTTCGCATCTGCACTCATCCATTGAAGGCGTGAGTCGCGGCATGAAACGTAAAGCTGGCAGGTAGTAGTATCGAATCTGGTCACTTAGCTTAGCGGAACGTGGCTAGGAGAATGAAGGGAGTACCCTTATTGATCGACAGTATCATTAGTGTCGCGTTACGCGAGTTTGAAGCATGGTTGCTTGCTTCGGATTGGCGGGGCAAGGAGCATGACTGTGTCAATCTCTTTGTGCATGGCTTTCTCTTTAAGCATGTGCGAGAAGATGCTTCCATCAAAGATTTTACCCAAGTGGGTATTGAAGTAGCAGTTCCTCAACCGGTTGGCATCGGTGTAAAGCCGTCAGCAAGGAAGGACTTGGTAATCTGGGATGCTCCACGGACCGTGACGTGGGACGCAGAGTGGAATGCCATCCGGCACCCAAGCGTCATTATTGAGTGGAAGGCGAGGCGCACGAAACAATTCCCGCCCCTCGACCCACGCGATCTCGAATGGCT
>JBJOID010000015.1:0-9149 GCA_046047315.1 Candidatus Hydrogenedentota bacterium
CTTTCGGGGGTATAGCTCAGTTGGGAGAGCGCAGCGTTCGCAATGCTGAGGCCGGCGGTTCGATCCCGCCTACCTCCACCATCTCTTTTCTTCCTCTTTGGCTTTGACCTACCTCACTCCTCGCCTCTGATAGTGCCTTCTTTCGCGCTTCTTGCGGCGCCCGTGGATGCTCAGATATTTCTCAGTGGAAGTCGCGGCTCCGGGTTTGCGTGAGAGGACGCTCGACCTCGGGCTGCCAGAGTTCTTCCGCAACGAGGTGGACGACGCCGGACTCGATTTGCAGCTTGCCGGTGACGCCGAGGAAGGACTGGGTCTTGGCGAGGAGCTCGTATCTCTCCAGGATGCTCTGCCACACGACGAGGTTGACCAGACCTGTTTCGTCCTCCAGTGTCATGAAGAGGACGCCCTTGGCGGTGCCGGGGCGCTGCCGGCAGATGACCATGCCCGCGTATCGCGTGCGTTTGCCGTTCTTCATCTGCTGGATGGTCAAGGCGTCGGGCAGGCCCTGGGCAGTGAGGGCCTTGCGGAGGGGAGCCAGCGGGTGGCCCTGGGTGCTGTGCTCGGTGAAGGCGTAGTCCCAGTTGATCTCCTCCAGCGCATCCAGAGAAGCGAGTTCCACGCCGGGATCGGTCCAGTTCAAGGGAAGCGCATCGGCGGCCTTGTCCGCGCCGAGGGCTTCCCACAGTGCACCGCGGCGATCCCCCTGCAAGCCCCGCAGGGCACCGGCCTCCGCCAGCCGCGTGAGCACACCGCGCTCCAACCCCGCGTGCGCGGCAAGGTCATCCACGGAACGGTAGCCCCGCTTTCGACGCGCGACCACGATGTGCGCTGCGTCCACCTGCCGCAGTCCCTTCACATAGCGCAGCCCCATCCGCACGGCGAAACCCTCCCCGCTGCCGGGGCAGGTTTCCAGCGTGCAGTCCCATTGGCTGTACTGCACATCCACGGGGTGCACGTCGATCCCGTGGCGCTTGGCGTCTTCCACGAGGGTGTGCGCGCTGTAAAACCCCATGGGCTGCGCGTTGAGCAGCGCGCAGAGGAACGCGGCGGGATGATGCCGCTTGAGCCAGGCGGTAGCATAGGCGATGAGGGCGAAGCTGGCCGCGTGGGACTCGGGGAAGCCGTATTCACCGAAGCCCTTGATTTGCTCGAAGACCCGCTCGGCGAACTCCCGCTGGATACCCTTCTTCATCATGCGCGCGACGAGCCGCTCGCGATGGCGCTCGATGCGGCCCGACTTCCGCCATGCGGCCATGTCGCGCCGAAGCTGGTCGGCCTCGCCGGGCGTGTAGTCCGCCGCCACCATCGCCAGCTTGATGACCTGCTCCTGGAAGAGCGGAATGCCCAGCGTCTTCTTGAGGACGGGTTCCAGACACGGGTGAGGGTAGGTGACGGGCTCCACCCCCTGACGTCGCCGCAGGTAGGGATGCACCATGCCGCCGGTGATAGGGCCGGGCCGCACGATGCTCACCTGCACCACAAGGTCGTAGTAGTTGGCGGGCTTGAGGCGCGGTAGCATGGACATCTGGGCACGGCTCTCGATCTGGAAGGTACCGATGGTGTCGGCGCGCTGGATCATGGCATAGGTCTCCGCGTCGCGCGGGGGGATAGTCGCCAGCGAGAGCTTCCCGCCGCCGTGTTGCTCGATGAGGTCAAAAGCCCGGTGCACCACGTTGAGCGCGCCCAGCCCGAGCAGGTCCACCTTGAAGAGCCCCAGTTCCTCCACGTCGTCCTTGTCCCATTGGATAACGGTACGTTCGGGCATGGTGGCGTTCTCGATGGGCACCAAGTCATGCACTGGCTCGTGACCCAGGAGAAAGCCGCCGGGGTGGATGGAGAGGTGGCGAGGGAAGTCCTCGATCTCTTTCGCCAGCCGGAAAAGATGCTCGTGGGCCGCGCTGTTGGTGGGCAGCCCCGCCTGCGCCCCGTGCTCCGACGAGGGAAACTCGTGGTGCGTGATGACGCGCGCGAGTCGCTCGAGCCCTGTCTCGGGGATGCCCAAGACCTTGCCGATGTCGCGCACTGCCGAGCGCCCCCGGTAGCGGATTACGTTGGCCACCATCGCGGCGTGCGTGCGGCCATGCCGGGCGTACATATGCTGGATAACTTCCTCGCGGCGGGCATGCTCGATGTCAAGGTCGATGTCCGGCGGCTCTGGCCGCTCGCGGGAGAGAAAGCGCTCGAAGAGCAGCCCCATGCGGATCGGGTCCACCGCAGTGATGCCGAGGCAATAACACACAATGGAGTTGGCCGCCGAGCCGCGTCCCTGGCAAAGGATGTTGCTGTGCTGGCAGAACTGCACGATCTCGCGCATGGTGAGGAAGTACCCCTCGAACTCCAACTCGTGGATAAGGGCTAGCTCCTTCTCGATCTGCGTGTAGGCCTCTGCGGGCACTGCGCTGTTCCAGCGCCACGCCGCACCGTCGAGCACCAGTTGCCGGAGCCAGTCCGCCGCGCTGCTGCCATCGGGCAGTTTCTCGAGCGGATAGCGGTAGCGTATCTCGCGCAGGTTGAAGCGGCAGCGCCGGGCCACCTCCACCGTGCGGCGTACGGCATCGCCGTCGTCCGGGTAGAGCAGGGCAAAGCCGCGCGGGGCGCGCAAGGCATGCTCGGCGTTGGGCCGGATGCGGCGGCCTGCCGTGGCCAGCGTGACGCCGTGGCGGATGCAGGTGAGCACGTCGTGCAGGGGGCGCCGCGCGGTCGTGTGGTAGAGCACCTCCATGCCCGCGGCGAGAGGAATCTCCCAGCGCTTGGCGCGTTCGCGCAGCCGGTGTTCCAGTCGCTCCTCACCCTCTTGATGGTGGCGCGTGAGCAGCGCATAGAGGCGGTCGCCGAAGGCCTCCTGCAGTTGCCGCGCCATGAGGGTGGGGTCCGCCTCGCGCACCAGGGCAGACGAGCGCCCGCCCCACAGCGCAACGAGGCCGGGGGCATGCTCGCAGACCTCCGCCACGCTCACCTCGCTTGTGCCCTTGGGGGAGCGTAGGCGCCCCTTGGAAAGCAGGCGGCACAGGTTGGCGTAACCATTGCGGTCGGCGCAGAGCAAGAGGATACACGTTCCATCAAAGAGCGTGACCTCCGCGCCCACGATGAGCTGTACGCCCAGTTCCTCCGCCTTCACCAGCGCGCGCACCATGCCATACACGCCGTCACGATCCGTCAGTGCGAGCGATTGCAGACCGAGCCGGTGCGCTTCTTCCACCAGTTCGTCGGGGTGGCTCGCGCCTTCGAGGAAGGAGTAGTTGCTCTTGCACCACAGCGGCACATAGGGCGCATCCAATGGGGACCACGGACTCATGACCTTACTTCCGGCCTCACTGAACTTCGCCCTGCAGGAACCAACGGCGACGCTTCTGGTCGTGATAGATCCACAGCCAGCGTCCGCTGCGCGTGCGGACGTAGTAGTAGGCCCGCGCGATCTCCCGCATCCACCAGCCGCCGTTTATAAAGTGCGGCCCTATGACTTCTTCCACCGGTCCATCCGCCACCCCCGCCACCAGCCAGCCGTCGGGCTCGCGGTGATCGCGCGGGGGCAACGCGATGGGCGGGGTGTAGATGCGACGCACCAGTGGAGCCACCAGCGGCGCGGTGGGTTTGGGGGGCGTCAGGTGTTGCAGGGGTTCCCAGCCGTAGCGCGCCTCCGGCAGGTAGCCTTCGTGCAGGCGCGCGTAGACCACGGCATCGTTCCCATACTCCGCACGGATTTTGGCCAAGGCGCGTCCCGCCGCTTCGAGGTTGCGCGTGGAGGTTTCCGGAAAGAGGGTGTCTTGGTGCTCACTACGACCCACGCCCCGGACCTGCGCGAGCATCTCCACCACGCCGGAATCCAACGACAGTGTTTCCAGGCGCAGGCGGCACAGCATGAGCAGGGAGCCCGACTCCAGCGTAGGCGCGGCGGGAGCAATCTCCTCCTCGTGGCGCGCGCCGTTGTCCAAGGTGAGGATAAAGCGCAGCATCGCCAGCACCTCATGCCGACGGGCCAGCTCGCCAAGGAGAGTATGCAGCAGGCCGGTCAGCACCGCGAGCAAACGCTCCGTGTTGTTTTCCGGGTAGTCCAGGGACGCGCCCGCTTCGATGGGCTCCTGCAGGTCGGCGGCGTTGAGGGCTTCCCAACCTTCGCCCCGCGCCAGGCGGTGCAGCTCCCCGGCCTCTTCGCCAAAGCGCCGCACGATGCCCGCCGTTGGCAGGTCGATGAAGCCGCCCAGGGTCTTGATGCCCAGCTTCAGCAGGGTGTCCGTCAGCGAGGGACTGAGCCCCAGGCGCGCGATGGGCACCTGCCGCACCCGCGCGCGCTCTTCCTCGACACTGCCAAAGACGAGGTTCTCCCGGCTGGAGCGCGCCGCCGCGTAGCTGCCAAAGCGCGAGAACCCCACGGCCACCACGGCGCGGAAGCCTGTTGCGAGCAGGTCGCCTTGGATGCTCTCCGCCCATGCCGCCAGGGAAGGAAACAGGAAGCGCAGGCCCGAGGCATCGAGCCAGAAGATGCCCGCCTCACGCGGCGACGGCTCGATGCGCGGGCTGAAGCGCCACAGCCGTTGGGCCACTTCTTCCACCGCCCCCGCAATCTCCGCCTCTTCTACCGTGCCGCCGCAGAGTTCCCTGGAGAGAGAAAGCCCCGCCGCATAGCGCAGGCCCGGAAGGATGCGCGTACCCAAGGCAAGCTCGTTGGCCCAGAGGATGACCCCCTGCGGCTTGTCGCGATCCACCACCACCACGGGTTTATCCCGCCACTCTGGGTGGGCGCGCAAAAGCAGCTGCAGCGGCAGCGCGCGGATATCAACACAGGCCGTCCGTTCCACGGCACCACTCCTCGTGTGTCCAACCCGGCACCCCGCGCTTGTCCTTCACCATGTGCGCCCCGCACACAAAAGAGTCATGCCCCGCACGCCGCTTTGCCGTCTCCGCACGCAGCGACACCAATGAACCGCGCGCCTGCTCCGGGCGGGCCTGCTGCCGGGTGATAGCGAGCAGCGTGGCGTTATGCCGCTGCGTCAGACCGCCCAGGCGCGTCTGCGCCGCGAAGGGCACGCCGATTTCCCCCTGCACATCCGCCACCACCAGCGCGAAGCTCCCCGAACGCAGCAGGGTATCGCAGGAACGCCAAAGTCCCCTTGCATCCGGCACCCGCACCACCACCAGCCCCGCGAGGTCAACGCCCGCCGCCGCGAGGTCTGGCGGATAAAACACGCTCGCCCCCATACCCACCCACGCTGTCAGCTTCCCCTCGCGCTGGACCTGCGCGATGAGCCGTGCACCCAGCGTAAACCCCGCCGTCGCCGCACCACCCCCCACCTCCACAAAGCGCCCCGCCAACGGGTCAGGTGTCCAACCCTGATCCAGCGCAGACGTCCCTGCCTTCCCCGCAGGCGTTCTCCAATCCTCTGCCAATAGCGCACGCGCAGCCATGTTCCAACCCTCCTGACAAGCATAGCGGGTACAACGCCCCCTGCATTCGGAGGCCCTTAGCACCTTTTAATATACTGAATAAAGATTCAGTTATCAAGTGCTTTCCAAGGGGCTAATCAGGGCGAATTCAAAGTTGCAGTCCAGGGAGGTTTGAACTCGAACGAAGTATTGGGAGTGCTGATTGGAGCGGGAATTCTGAGGGTAAAAGCGCAGGCCAGCATCCGGAAAGATATCCCGCCATGGGAGATTCTTTTCCTAAAACTCCATACGGTTCAGGTTGCGCAGGCCCAGCTTCATAGGTAGCCAAACGCAAAGGATGCTGAGGAGGGTAATTAGGGCAAGCGCTCCTGCGAGCGCATAGGTGAACAAGCCCGGGCTGCTGAAGAGATCGAGCAGGCGCCATTGGAGCACGATGACTTGCAAGGCCACGACGATGGTGATGTAGCCAATGCTGACGAGCAGGTTGAGGGTGCCTCCCATGCCAGAGACGATGCGGGCGGGGTTGTCCTCGTGGAAGTTGGGATACAGCGTGCCCAGTCCAACGGCCAGTCCGGACAAACCGATATTGGTGGCCACCACGGAGTAGACGGTGAGGAAGTAGTAGACTGGCGCGAGCTGGAGCATGTAGCCCGAGAGCAGCGCCAGCCCGACGGTAAACACTGAAGTGCACACGACGCTCAGCCAGAACTTTTGCCAGACCAACTGGCTGTAGGTGAGGGGGGCGAGCCCGAGAATCCAGAAGCGCCGTCCTTCCAGGCTGACGAGGGGAAACACGAAGCGGCTGGTGAGGGTGGCCAGGATGAGTGAAACCGCGCCCACGTTCAGGCAGGCAACCCAGCTGCGCCAGATCTCTTTCTCGAAGGATTGCGAGGAGTTGCGCAGGTTGGCGATGTAGATGCCCATGATGCCGAAGAAGATGACGAACTGCGACCATTGCGTGGGATCGCGCCAGAAGAGTTTGATGTCTTTCATGGACAGGGAACGATAGGGCTCTGGCACACGCTGAATGGCCCGCTCTATCCAGCCCAGGGGGCCGCCCCCCTTGCGAATGCGCTGGCGGTCCTGGCCCATCAGGTAGGACCATCCCGGATAGAACATCCAGCTGGCAAGCCATCCCGTGGCGATGACCGCCATCAGCGCGCTGGAGAGAATGAGCAGGAAGTAAAAACCGCTCTGGGCGAAATCGTAGCGGGCGGCGGCCAGCACGCCGTCGGCGGCCCAGGTACTTGGCAGAAACGGCGACTGCATGCGCTGCGACGCATTCAAGAATGCCGGCAGCACGCTTTCCTCCGAGATGCGTGTGCCCCGGATGATCGAGGCAATGTAGACGAAAAACACGGCGACGGCCAGAAAGCCCAGCAGCACCATGACACGGGTCTTCAATCGGGGGAAGACGCGCACCAGCAGCATGGTGAGGGCGCAGCCGAGGCAGGCGGGCAGCACCACGAAGGGGACGTAGAACAGCACCGAGGCGGCGTAGAACATCGGCGATGCCTCGGTCTTGAGGCCATAAGCCAGGAGGAGCGGGCTGCCCAGGTAGGCCAGCGACCACGAGCTGAACATCACGCATTCGACAAAGCGCGCATAGAAGAAGTGCTCGAAGGTGATGGGCCCCTGAAGCAGATAGATCACTTCCTTCGAGCGGTACATGGTGGAAAAGCAGACGAGCACATTGGAGAACACCAGCAGAAAAAAGACGGTGAGCCCGAGGATGTTCAACAGGCGGCTCATCAGCAGCGTGCCGAAACTGAACTCTCCCGTTCCCCGGCCGCCCATATCGAGCAGGAACTCGAAGCCCGCCATGAAAAGAACAAAGGCCCCCAGCCAGAGGAGAATGGCGCTGACCGTGATGACGCTCACCTTGAGCACCGACTCGTTGCGCACGGAGGCTACTTGATGACGGGCGATGCGGCTCTTAGCCCAGAGTATCGCGAGGGCCTGGTTCATGCCGGGGCGCCCGGCTCGTCGGTGCGGGTCAGGGTCAGGAAGACATCTTCCAGCGACGATTCATTCTGGTGCATCGCGCGAATCTCGGCCACCGTGCCTTCTGCCAGCAATCCGCCTTGATTGATGATCCCGATCCGGTCGGCTATCTCCTCGGCAATGCTCAAAGTATGGGTGGACATAAAGACCGTCAGCCCCTCGCTCCGCGTCTTCTCCTTGAGGAAGTTCTTCACGAAGTGGATATTCTTCGGATCAAGCCCCACCCAGGGCTCGTCCACAATCACGATCTTTGGATGGTGCAGGAAGCAGGAAGCGAAGGAAAGCTTCTGCCGCATGCCGTGGCTGTAGTCCTCGATAAGCTGATCGGCCACCTTTGATATCTCGAACATGTCGAGCAGGCGTTCGCAGTGCTCGTCGTAATACGCCTGCGATATCTGGTAAAGCCCCGCCACGAACTTCATGAATTCGCGGCCCGTGAGCTTGTCATAAAGAAAGGGGTGGTCGGGCACATAGCCCAGCAGGCGCTTCGCCCCAACGGGATCCTTCTGGATGTCCACCCCGCCCACGATGGCCCGCCCGCCTGAGGGAGTGAGCAGGCCCGTAAGCATCTTGATGGTTGTCGTTTTGCCCGCGCCGTTGGGCCCAAGAAAACAGAAGAACGTGCCCTCCGGAATATCGAGGTCCAGCGGCTTCACCGCCAGCTTTTCGCCGAAATGCTTGGTGAGTTGTTCGGTGCGGATCACGTTGAAGGCTCCGGGGTTATCTCGACTAATTCTTCTCTAAGCATCATCCGACTTACTGCCTCATCTGCCTATCATCCTCCACTTCCATCTCCGTCTCTACCATTCCTCCAGCCTCGATGATCTCGATGGAGATCTGCCCCATGAATCCAACCAGGCTGGCCCATTTGTCCAAGCCGCCATTGAGCAGCTTGATGTGCGTGGCGTCGGCGACGGGTTGCCCAAGGGTGGGATCAAGGGGTATCCACCCCCCCACGTGAACCTCGGGCCAGGCGTGATACCCGAATCCACCAAGTACCTCGCTATACACCAGGCCCACGGCGATCCGGCTGGGCAGCCCCACAGCGCGGGCCATCGCGCAGTAAAGCACTGTATGCTCGTTGCAGTCTCCCTGCCGGGTGCGCAGCACGTCTACCGCCGTTGGCACAGACAGTGTCGGTACCTTTCGAAGGTTCCTGTAGATCCAATCATAGAGGGCGAGGGCCTTATCCCAATCGTCCGCGACACCGCCCACCGCCTCAGCGGCGGCCGCCTGGATTCCTTCATCCTCCGCATTCACCAACGGATCCGAGAGGAGTGCGGCTTCGCGTTCCTCCGAGGAGAGATGTTCTTTCGGGAACTCGGCTGGATCATTCGCAGCGAGCAACAGGTAAACCCCATCCCCTTGGGCCGCTTGCCAGGGGCCGGAGGGCAGCTGCAGGTCGGCCGGGGTATCGATGCGCGCAAGCACCCGGGCCGCACCGCGCTTAAGCTGCACCCCGGTGGGGCGCACCATCATCTGCTCAACCAGAGAGACCCGATCGCTGGCGGCAACCGGCGCAAGCGCTTCTTGAGCGGTGATCTTCTTGATCATCAGGCCAAGCGGGGTTTGAAGTTTCAACGTCTCCTGGGTGTCGCTAACCCACGCGCGCGAGGTGATGCCGCCCATGTCGATGGAGATGACGCGGGTGTCCACCTTCTCCCCCGCCACTTCCAGTGTCTCCCGTCCGGTGCAGGTAAGGCGCGCTTTCCCCATCGACATCGACGCTGGATCAAAGCTGTCGATGTATACCTCGTCCCCCG
>JBJOID010000016.1:0-5274 GCA_046047315.1 Candidatus Hydrogenedentota bacterium
CTATTCAACACCGACGTGTCCGACGAGGCCGAGCGCGTGGCGCACATCCTCGATACCGTGCTTTCCATGGACAGCAAATTTACCAGCCCCTGGGGCAAGCTGCTCGCCAAGCTGCCACTGCCCGCCACGCGCCGCTTTTATGCCGCCATCGCCGAGCTGGATGAAATCCTCTATCGCATGATTCGCGAGCATCGCGCCAGCGGAGACCAGGGAGACCTGCTCTCCATGCTGCTCATGGCGCAGGACGAGGACGACGGCAAGGGCATGACCGACAAGCAGGTGCGCGACGAGTGCACCACGCTCTTCCTTGCCGGCCACGAGACCACCGCCATCGCGCTCACCTGGACCTGGTACCTGCTGAGCCAGAACCCGGAGGTGGAAGCCCGCATGCACGAGGAGATCGACCGCGTGCTGCAGGGGCGCGACGCCACCGCCGCCGACTACGGCCAGTTGAATTACACGTACCGCGTTTTCAAGGAAGCGATGCGCGTTTATCCGCCCGCCTACATGATTGGCCGCGAAGCCATACGCGACACCACCATGGGCGAGTATGCCGTGCGCAAGGGCGAGATCATGGTGCTGCCGCAGTATTTCATCCACCGCAGCCCCAAGTATTACAAGGACCCCGAGCGCTTCGACCCCGACCGCTGGCTGCCGGAAAATTGCGAAGGCCTGCCCAAGTTCGCCTATTTCCCCTTTGGCGGCGGACGCCGCCTCTGCGTGGGCGAACCCTTCGCCTGGATGGAGGGCGTGCTGGTGCTTGCCACGCTGGCGCAGAAGTGGCGCTTCGAGCTGAAGCCCGGCCACCAGATCGGGCTCAACCCCAGCGTGACACTGCGCCCCAAGGGCGGCATGCCCATGATCGCCCGCGCGCGGTAGACATGGACCTGATGGACACAGAAGAAAGTCCAATCAATTCTTCTTCGTCCATCAAGTCCACTCCGCCCCATAAGTCCGCAGAGCTCTCCCTGCCCACACCGCCGGCGGTGCCGTTGTGGGCCTGCTTCCTGGGTTCTCTTTTCTGGTGGGTTGACCGCATCGGCGATCAGCGCCGCATGCGTGACCGCTTCGGCGATGTGACGCTGGTGCGCTTTGGGCCGCTGCGCCTCTATTTCATTTGCCACCCGGACACGATTCAGGAATGTCTGCTCACCCGCCACAAGGACTTCCACAAGAGCAGCCTCTACTATTACCTCAAGCTTGTGCTGGGGCAGGGCCTGGTGACGAGTGAAGACGAGTTTCACCTGCGCCAGCGCCGGATGATCCAGCCCGCCTTCCACCGCGAGCGCGTACGCGAGTATGGCGTCGCCATGGTGGAGCATGCCGCGCTCGCGCGCGACAGTTACCGCGAGGGCGAGTCCTTCGATCTGAACCGCGAGATGATGCGCCTCACCCTCAACATCGTCGGGCGCGCGCTCTTCGGCGCCGACGTCTCTGCTGACGTGGATCGCGTGGGACGCGCCATGGACGCCCTGCTGAAGATGGACTACATCTTCCTCAATCCCTTCGCCAAGCTCATCGCGCGTCTGCCGATCCCCGTCAACCGCACCCGCAAGGCGATGATTGCCGAGCTGGACGATGTGATGTTCCGCATGATCGATCAGCATCGGCAAAGCGGCGACACCGGCGATCTGCTCAGCATGTTGCTCGCCGCGCGCGATGAAGACGACGGCACCGGCATGACCGACCAGCAGGTGCGCGATGAGGCCGTGACCCTGTTCCTCGCCGGGCACGAGACCACCGCGAGTGTGCTCACCTTCGCATGGCACCTGCTGGCGCTGCACCCGGAAGAGGAGGCAAGGTTCCACGCCGAACTGGACACGGTCTTGCAGGGCCGCATGCCATCGCCCGACGACTACCCCGCGCTGCAATACACGCGCCGCATTGTGGCGGAGTCCATGCGCCTCTATCCCCCCGCGTGGATGTTCGCCCGCGAGGCCACCCGCGACACCCAGCTCGGCGGATACGCCGTCCCCAAGGGCACCCAGATTATCGTCTGCACCCACGTCGTCCAGCACGACCCTCGCTGGCAACCCGCCCCCGAGACCTTTAACCCTGACCGCTTCACCGACGAGGCCGCCGCCGCGCGTCCCAAGTTCTCCTACTTCCCCTTCGGCGGCGGCAATCGCCGCTGCATCGGCGAGGGCTTCGCCTGGATGGAAGTCGTCCTCGTCATGGCCACCATCGGCCAGCAATGGACGTTCCGCCACCCCAACAACAAGCCGATGAAGTTGGACCCGAGGGTGACCCTACGCCCGAAAGCAGGACTGAAGATGGTGGCGGTGCGGCGGTCGGAACATCATCTCGCAGAGGCGCAAAGCCGCAAAGGCTGAGATTCTCCGCGACTCTGCGACTCTGCGTGAGTCCCAATCTTCCCCACGCGACGGCATTATCATAGCCGAAGGTAAAGCGAAATCCTGGGATCATTGGGCTGGGCTGGATAACTTGCGGGAGCCGGACTTACCATTCGTTGGCACCGAAACGATGGGGGTGAAACGAACCATGGGCGAAGCTTCAGGGAAACGCGACGACGCGACGATGGATTTCGAAGACATCCGCGCGAGTCTGGCGGTCGGTATTGCGTTCGTTGTGCTGAAGGCGCTGAAGCTGGGCGTGCCGTCCCTCGGTGTGGGTATGGCGGACGCGGTGATACCGGCAACGATGACGCTTGGCTACATTTTTCTGCGTGCGCGCCGCGAGCCCGAGAAGCTGGACACATGGGGAATCACTGCACGGATTAGCTGGGCTGCATGGGCGGGGTTCATCGGCTTGGTTGTCACGGGCGCGGGCGTGCTGGCTTTGGGCTCTCGCGCCCTTGAGGGCGAGATCACCTTTCGTGTCTCGTATCTCTTCAATATGGTCAATTACTTGCCCGCCGCTTTTCCACAACAGTTCTTCCTGTGCTCCGTCGGGCTGGCGACACTCTCCAAGCTCAAGGTGTTTCGCGGTCAATGGCGGCTGCCACTCCTCGTTGGCATCCTATTCGGGTTGGCGCATTTCTGGACCCCGGTGCATCTTCCCGATTCCAGCTTCCCGATATCGGTGGTCGCCACCATCCCGATGGGCTACTTCGCGGCGTATTACTTCTTGCACTTCCGGACCATCATCCCGCTGACGATCTGGCACGTTGTCCTATACGTCTTGATGGTGAACTGGGTGCAACGATTTCTCTAAATGGCTCTTGGCGGGAATTCCCTCGTTACACCGCTCCGCGGTGTAACGAGGGTGGAAGCTGTCCCTTCCCCTGTAACCACCTGCTTTCCCGGGTCCACTGAGCACGGGTATCATCAGCCGTTCATCCGGGAGCCGAAGCATGAGCCATCAGGAGGTATTGCCCGCCGCCGCCCTGCCGTATCCGCCGGGGCCGCCGCAGCGGCGCAGTCTTGTCGGCCTGATCTCACTCATGACCGGGGGCGACCGGTTGCTTCGCTTTGGCAATTTGCTGCGCGAATATGGGGACATTGCACTCGCCCGGCTGGGGACCAGGCTGAATTATTTCGTCTCCAACCCCGACCTGGCGCAGGAGTGCCTGGTCTCGCGGCACCGCGATTTCCACAAGGGCAGCGTCTATTTCCTGCTGCGGCTCGTGCTGGGCGATGGGCTGCTCACCAGCGAGGGCAAGACGCACCTACGGCAGCGGCGCATGATGCAGCCCGCTTTCCATCGCGACCGCATCCACGGCTATGGCCACGCCATGATCGAGTTCTCCCTGAAGGCGCGCGACGCGATGCGGGAGGGCCAGGTCTCCGACATCAACCGCGACATGATGCGCCTCACGCTGGATATCGTGGCGAAGGCGCTCTTCGGCACCGACGTGGCGGACGATGCCCACCGCGTGGCCAAGTGCCTGGACATGCTGATGGAGTTGGACGTTTACTACGCCGGCCCCTATGGCCGCTTCGTGGCGCGCTTTCCTTTTCCCATCAACCGCAAGCGCCACGGCATGACGCGCGAGCTCGACGACGTGATCTACAAGATCATCCATGCCCGCCGCGCCGAGGGAGACACCGGCGACTTGCTCTCCATGCTCCTGGCCGCGCGCGATGAGGAAGACGGCAGCGCGATGACGGACGAGGAAGTGCGCAACGAAGCCTTGACCCTGATCCTCGCGGGGCACGAGACCACGGCCAACGCGCTCAGCTGGACCTGGATGCTCCTGGCCCGCCACCCCGAGGTGGAGGCCCGGTTCCACGCCGAGCTGGACGAGGTGCTTGATGGCCGCGACCCCACGCCTGATGACTTTCCCAGGCTGGTCTACACCCGGCAGGTGCTCGCCGAGAGCATGCGGCTGTATCCGCCGGTGTGGGCGGTGGGGCGTGAGGCCATCTGCGACACCCAGCTGGGCGGGCACTTCGTGCGCAAGGGCGCGCAGGTCATCGTCATGACCTATTTCATCCACCACGATCCCCGCTGGTATCCCGACCCCGAACGCTTCGACCCCGAACGCTTCACTGAGGAAGCCGCCGCCGCGCGGCCCAAGTTCGCCTACTTCCCCTTCGGCGGCGGCAACCGCCGCTGCATTGGCGAGGGCTTCGCGTGGATGGAGGGCGTGCTCGTGCTGGCCACCCTGGGTCAGCGGTGGAAGTTCCGCATGGCGGAAGACCAGCCCGTCATCCCCGACCCACGCATCGCCCTCCGCCCCAAGGGCGGCCTGAAGATGGTGCCCGTGCGGCGGTAGTTCAAGTGGCGAGTTTCGCGACGGGATTTGCTCTAGCGCGTGGCTTCCGGCTGCGATTGCTTTCGGCGGGCGCCCCAGCGGGCGGCGGCCACAATCATGCGCGGGTAGTATTCGGGGATGAGCCGCGTGACCCAGTCGAAGAGGTAGCCGTCGGGGCCCACCATCACGCGGCGGCGGTTGCGCTCGACGGCTTTCAGGATGATTTGCGCGGCCTGCTCGGGTGTTGTGCGCGCCACGTTCTCGAAGTCGCTGCCGTCGTCCTCGGCCAGGCCGAGCTCGCGCACGCTGGGATGCTTGCGCGCCGCGCGGGCGATATTGGTCTTGATGCCGCCGGGATGCACGCAGGTGCAGGACACCCCGCAGTCCATCAGTTCCAGTTCCTGGCGCAGGCAGTCGGTGAAGCCGCGCACCGCGAACTTGGCGGCGTTGTATCCGCCCTGGCTGGGGATGCCCGCCAGCCCAAACACGCTGGACACGTTGACGATGTGCCCGTCACCGGAAGCGATGAGATGGGGGAGAAAGGCCTTCGTGCCATGCACCACCCCCCAGAAGTTGATCCCCATAATCCACTCGAAGTCTTCATAGGTAACGCCGTT
>JBJOID010000017.1:0-2754 GCA_046047315.1 Candidatus Hydrogenedentota bacterium
TTCCGCCAGACCTGCCAGAAGAAACTCTTCGCCCCCTGTCCCGGCTGCTGCTTCCTGGACCACAAGGAACAGCGCGACGGCAAACTCGCCACCCCCAAGGCCGCTGAAATCGGGTGATGTCCCGCCCTCGGCCGCAATGCTCGTGACCACCGCGATTCGAGAGCCAAAGGCTCCCCGCCCCTTTCTCAAGTGGGTTGGCGGCAAAGGGCAATTGCTTGGCGAATTACTGCCGCGCGTGGAGGCGGCTTGTTCCATTGAGCGCTACCACGAATTTTTCCTCGGCGGGGGCGCGCTATTCTTTCACTTGTCCAGTCTTGGCATGCTGGGCCGACAGCCCCCCCAGCTATCCGACGCCAATCAGCGGTTGATTGAAGTATTCGATGCGCTGCGTAAAGATGCGAATGGCGTGCTCGCCCCACTACGGGAGCATGCACGGCTTCACAGCCCGGAGCACTATTACGCCACGCGGGCCTCGGTGCCTGACACTCCTGCGGCGCGCGCGGCGCGGATCATCTATCTGAACCGCACCTGCTTCAACGGGCTTTACCGCGAGAACAGCCGGGGCGAGTTCAATGTGCCGATGGGCCGCTATGACAACCCGCTGATTTGCGACGCGGCCAATCTTCGCGCCGTGTCCGTCGCGCTGAAGCGCGCCCGGATCACCTGCCAGGGCTTCGAGCAGGCGGCGGAGGCGGTTGCGCCGGGAGACTTTGTCTATCTGGATCCGCCCTATGATCCGGTGTCCGAGACGGCCAACTTCACCAGCTACCACGCGATGGCTTTTGGCAGGGAGCAGCAGCGCCAACTTGCCGCCACGTATCGCATGTTGGATCAGCGCGGCGCGCGGCTGCTGCTTTCCAATTCGGACACCCCCTTCATCCGGGAACTCTATGCCGGGTTTCGCATTGAGGTGGTGATGGCGTCGCGAAATGTGAACAGCCGCGCAGACCGCCGCGGCCGGGTGGCCGAGTTGCTCATCCGCAACTACTGAAGCGCGGGCGCGGCTCGCTAACGCGCGTCCGAGAGCAGGTAGGTCACTTCCACTTCGGCGGTGCAATACACCTCGCGCGCGGTGGCGCTGTTCGACGGCGCGTCAGGCCCCGGGCCCGAGCCTACCTCAATGCTTTTCACACGCACCTGATCCACGTTGAACAGCTCGGAGCGCAGCGCGGCGGCGATGGCGTCGGCGGGCAGGAAGGCTTCCTCGGTGGCTTTGCGGATGGCCTCCTGCCGCAGTCCCGCGTCGTCGCCCAGTTCGTAGGAGACACCTCCCGTCTTGGCTTGGGCATCGCGGCAAAGCGCAATCACCTCGTCCATGGCCGTCGCGATGATCACGTCCGCCTCGGGCAATCCCGAGAAGGGGCCGAGGTTGATCAACACCGCACCCCGCGCCGCAATGCGCGCGGGGCCGGTTTGCTCCACGGAAACCGTCAAGCGCAGGTTGGGCTGGCTGCTGAGTTTTGCCAGCTCCGAGGCGAGTCCCGAACGGAAGGCGGCCGCCTCCGGCCACAGTGCCGCGAAGGACTCCCCCTCGAATACACGTTCCACCGCGATTGCGAGCGTGGCGGCGGGTTGCGTCACGGTGGCCCGCCCAATGGACTGCGCCAGCGCGGGGGGCTCCGGCTCGGGCTGGGCCCATGCGGCGGTGGCGGTCAGCAAGCATAACGCAATCAAGGCGCGGCAATACTTAGGGGTGCGCATGTCAGGACGCCGCTTCGGGCTTGGGGGCGGGCGTGCCCCCAAGGTTCACTCGCAGCGGGTTACTCAGCTCGACCGTCTGGTACGCCGCCTGCACCTCGGCGGTGGCGGCGTCCAGGGCGGATTCATCGGTGCCCGCAGGGGTTTGCATCAGCGTGGTTTCCACCGTCAGGAGCATCGACTCGGGCACGGACTCCAAGCCCGCCAGCGCGTCAAAGGTCCAGATGGCCGGCGGTTGGCCCTCACCGCGCTCGGGCAGCTCGTGCGCCGCGGCACCCGCCACCAGGCTGAACTCTCCGATAGGCTCCCGCGCCCCGGGCGTAATCTCCCGCAGCAGTCGGCCGCGAATCGCCACGGGCGTCAACGGGAAGGTATTGACCGACGTCACCGTGCATTGCACCTTGAGTGATTCCGTCGTGCCTGTTGTCGTGACGGTCACCATGGACAATTGCTTACGGTGGTCGCGGAGTTCCGTTATCTCCCAGCCCGACCCGGCGTGCTCCGGCGAAAGCGTCAGTTCGCAGCCGATGCTGCTCTCCACGTCTCCGATGTCGGGCAGGCGCTCCATGGCCGCCTGAGGGAGCGTGGCGTTGACTTCCGGCGAAGTCGTTGGAGCGGCGGCAGGCTTGGGAGACGAGCATCCGCTGACGACAACGAGCGCGCCAGCCAGCGCGAGGGGTAAACGAAGCACGGTTGTAATTCCTTTCCCGTCAAGTCGGCACCATCAAAACACAGGCCCCTTGGCGCGCGCAAACGCGGCATTGCAGCCGGATGCATTTTCTTGCTACGATCAGCGGCCCAGCCCACGGAGAGGTGACCGAGTGGCTGAAGGTGGCGCCCTGCTAAGGCGTTGTGCGGCTTTAAACCGTACCCAGGGTTCGAATCCCTGCCTCTCCGCCATTTCATCTTATGGCTTTGCTTCCTTGATTGGAACAAGCTCCACCTTGCGGTATTCAATCGCACGTCCCTCGCTTTGCAGCGCAATGTATCCCTCGCTCAAGGTGCATTCGGTGGCCACGTTCTGGAGCACCCCGTTGACATAGAGCAGGATTCGGT
>JBJOID010000018.1:0-3136 GCA_046047315.1 Candidatus Hydrogenedentota bacterium
GAGCCAGACAACTTGCGGGCCACCGGTGTCTGTCATGCGGCGAACCGCGAAGTCTTCGTCTTTTGTCACGATGCACCATCCGCCCTCAATCGCAAAACTCCAAATCTCACCATCGTCGGCATCGCGTAGCCCAACATCTCGGCACGCGATCGCCTCTTCGCCGAGAGTTGTCAGGAATCGTGCGAGCGATGGCGGCAGCTGAGCATCGATGAGAAACCGCATGCCGTTCGCCTATCCGACGAAGACGGGATGGTCGACATACTGGGCGGCATATTCGAGGCATGCTCGGATGTCCTCCCGCTCCAAATCAGGGTAGTCGGCGAGGATCTGATCTTCGCCCGCCCCGGAAGCGAGCATCTCGAGCACGTCTTTGACACGGATCCGCATGTGGCGGATGCATGGTCGCCCACCGCATTTTCCAGGATCAACGGTAATTCGCGACTGTGAGGGAGTTGTCTTCATCGCCTTATCGTACGGTCCCCACGCAGCATCGGAAAACTGGCGGCGTCTTTGTGGCATGCTCCCGTCTCGATCGTGGCGGTAGGGCCACAGGGAGGAGGCCCTCCGGTCACTCCAGGTCGCCCGTGCTGGCAGGCGGTTGGTCTCCGCGGTCCTTCGCGAGGGCTGCGGTGCGGCGGCCGCGGGTGAGGGTGTCGGAGGGGAGCTCGCCGAAGCGTTCGGCGTAGTAGCCGGCGAAGCGGCCGAGGTGGGGGTAGCCGACCGTCTCGGCCACCTCGGCGACAGTGAGCATGTCGCCCGGGGCGAGGAGCATCTCGCGTGCCCGGTCGAGCCGCACGCTGTGGAGATACGTCTGCGGCGTGTAGCCGAGCTTCGCGCACGCCCGCTGCAGCGACCGCATCGACCGGCCGGCGCGACGGGCAAGCTCCGCCAGCGGAACGCGGGAGAGGGCATGCTGGGCGAGCCAGGCTTCCACGTCGGCGCCGTCGTCAACCTGTCGCGGTTTGGCGGTGGCTGTCAGGGTGGCCGCGAGGGTGTGCAGGAAGAGCCGTTCCCGCGACCGCAGCTTCTTTGAGAGAAGTTTGAGGCGATCATTCGGAGCTCGCTCCTGAATCATTCTCACCCGCTCGCTGGCGTTCACGGCTCGGAAGAGGGTGAGAATCTGCCCACGAAGCAGGTCGGCTGCCTCTCCGGCGAGGGGCGCGTGCGAGGAAAAGGGCGGGGGCTCGGAGGAGCCTGGATCTGGGAGGGGCAGGCTTGCCGTCGGCAGGTTCACGATCAGGCAGCGGCATGGGGCCGCCTCAAACCGCTGGAGCCAGCCGGCTGCTTGAAACAGCGGATGCCCTGGGATGGCCCGGTAGGTGCCTGCACCCGCCGTGATCTCGATCGACCCTTCCAGAGGCATCAGCAGGGCGGCTTCCTGGCAGGCTTCAAGAAACTTCACCCGAATCCGCGCCGAACAGCGGACAAACGTGAGCGCGATGTCCCCAAGCAGCGCCCGATTCATCGCCAGCGAGTAAACCTCGGGCCCGATACTTTCGCTCTCGTGCGCGGGCCAGAACCGAGACGTCTCCTGCTGGGCCAGTGCGAGTTCGCTGGTTTCGAGCAGCGAAAAGCGGTCGAGCAGGTCTTTCGGTGGGCGGGCCATACAGGCGACTGTAAAGCAAATCCCGCCCTTTCGCCGCCCGCCGCTCTCTTGAGCGGTGCTTCCGCAGCGTCGCGATATGGACAGGTTTTTCCGGGGCGATTCACCCCGATGAGTGGAGCGAATCGCCCCAGTTGGTCTCGGGGTGGAGCGATTCGCACCAGTCAGAGCCGGATAAGTGGGGCGATTCGCACCACCCCCCCACCGGAGTGCGTGAACTGCAGGAGGCGTGTCTCTTAGGTGATTCAGCCAGGGTATGGCGAAAAGCCAGAAAATGCGTGTCGCATTTTGGATGTTGGCACGGCAGTTGCCGTCATTGAAGCAGACGTGGGTACGGACTCACGGCGGCTGGTTCTCAGCGTTTGGCTGGTTACCGGGAGTTTTTGCTCTCGGGGCGAGGTGGTGTGGCTATTCGGGAGTGAGCGAGATGCCTTATTGCGGTTTGGTTGTTCAAAAGCGTTTTGCCATGCAACGACTCTGCGCGATTCTGTTGCTGGCCCTACTGCCCGCCACCGTAGTCGGAGACGTGGTCGTCTGGGGCAACGGCGACCTGTCAACAACGGGAGGGGCGGATAAGCACTTAGGGTTGTACGGTGTTGCGTCAATCCCCACTCCGCTAAGTGGTGGGATCGACGCGACGGATCTCTTTCAATGGTATGTCCCGTTTCTTGCGGGTGGATCCGTTGACCAGCGGACGGTGACGGGGGCGCATGTTCTGCTCAGCACGACAGATGCAGTCGACTTTCGAGTCCATGTGTACAGCACAGCCGGCACCAGCGTTGACGCGACAAGTAGCATCATCAGTTTGGCGGCGGCTACCGACGCTCAATGGGTATATGCTCCGCTGCAGACCCCAACGACCCTCATTGAGGGGGCGAAGTATTTTCTTTCGGTCGAGCAAGTGAACCCGGGCGAAGGTTACGCAGACGCAGGTTTCTACTGGACGGATCCTCAAAACACTGCGCAGACGCCGACCACGATGGGATCGGGGAGCGGGTACGCCTTGCCTGGCGGCGCCGAAGCTTTCTATTGGTTCCACAGGGATGGGGGCAGCGCCCAGCAGGCTGTGTCCCCCTATTATTTGGGCGCTTCAGCGCAATCAGGGGCCTATATTCCCGGCTTTCAGATCACGGCTGTCCCGGAGCCTGGAAGTTTGGCGCTGTGCGGGATCGGCGGCATGGTGGCGTGCGGATGGCTCGCTGTTCGCCGGCGGCCTTAAGTCTGCCTGTCGAAGAAACTTCAGGCTGTTGAGCTGACGGCATAATTTCATAACCTTCATACTGTCGTTTCGATGAAAGGAAAGAGTTGTATGTGTCGTCACTTTTCTGCGTCCCGCATGGTTCGGCGGGGTGCATTCCAGTTGATCTGCATGCTTGCGGCGGTCTCGTGTGCATGGGAAATCTTTGCGGAAACCGCCACCGTTGGGTTGTTTACACCAACGTCCGCTCCAGCATACTGGACACAGAATGCTGCGGGTGGATTCGACAACGCTACTCTCGGCGGAAATGAAACAATCGTGACGCTTGAGCGCCC
>JBJOID010000019.1:0-47964 GCA_046047315.1 Candidatus Hydrogenedentota bacterium
CGATTCGAAACTCGCGCCCCTGCGTGGCAAATCGCTCACCAAGTTGCTCGCCGGCAAGACCAAATCGGTGCGCACGAAAAAGGACTGGATCGGCGAGGAACTTTTCGGAAACCGCATGATACGGCAGGGTGACTGGAAGATATGCTACCTCCAGAAGACGGCCGGAGGCAGCGGCGACTGGGAGCTTTTCAACATCAAGAACGATCCCGGCGAAACGACCGACCTCTCCAAACAGGAGCCTGCGAAAAAGAAAGCCATGCTCGCACTCTGGGACGAATACGTCGAGCAGAATGGCGTAATTCTAACCGATGACGGACCCTTCAAGGCGAAGTGACCCGTTCAGAGAGATAAGCACCGGTATGCGATTGTGATTTTTGACGAGGAAGTTTATTTATATAAACGGAAGTGACCAGCGGAGTTCGAAATACGAGTTGGAAGATCTGCAACAACTAATGAGGAGTCAGAGGTAACAGAGCAAGAATCTACGATGTAGACCTAAGGGCTGCCCAGCGGGATGAATATGAGGACGCAAGCCGCGTACCTGCCGAAGGGCGTGTAGATGTCCTTGGCTGGAAAATCCGTTGCGACTATCGAGTCGAGGTTTGCTTTGATGAATTGATTCCATGAGAGGGCGGGGCACCGTCTGGCTTAGGGTGGAGGCCTGCCTCCACGAGGACGCTGCGCGCCGTGGAGGCGCAGAGGGCAACCCCAGCTTCTTCAGCTTCCCATGCCCGCCTTGCCGTTCCGTGGAGTTGATCTGTGGCTGCTCTCGGTCCCGGGCGCGCTTGGGTCGCCCATGGTCACGTAGTCCAGGGCGATTCCATCGAATTCCGCTCTTCCGTTAACGTATTTCTTTTCATGCTCGTTCACATGAATATCCCCGGAAACTACGCGGTCACCGTTATGCGCGTTCGCCAATAGGTTCCAATCTTGTAGCGCAACGTCTCAAAGACCACGTGCTCTCCAGCAAAGTCTCTATTGCGGCGGGCCATGGGAGAGGCAACAGCTTCTGTGAGGAAGCTGCATCCCCAGGGCTGAGCATCAGAGATCGGCGGTAGCCCGCTCTGGCGCGCTTTATCATCGACTTGGGGCGACGCCCCAAGTGCGGACTTGCTGTGGATCAAGCTGCCCAGGGAAGCTCTATTCGGAGATGAATCCGTGATAGCGCCCCAAGTAGTACGCAAGCAGGTAGTGGTGCGGCGGGCGCAGCGTGGTTCCGTCGCCTTCGTAGTTGAGCCGCCAATAGTTCCAGTCCCAATAGATCTCCTGGCGTTCGTCGATGGGAAACGCGTAGCCCCGGTGGTCACTTCCCATGACGGGCGGGCCCTCGCCACTCCCCTCGAAGGGGATCATGTCGACACGGTGCGCGTTGGACATCGGCCATTCGATGAGGTCGAGGGGATAGCGCTTCAGGGTGTCCAGCGCGTCGGCGTAGCAATCCATGGGTGGGCTAAGGTCGGTTGTTCCCCATTGGTCCGTGCGCTCCTTGCCCTGCGCACAGGCGCCATACACGAAGTTCGTGAACGCATTGCGTTCGAATCGCTCGTATCGCCAATGCGTGCGGATCGCGTGTTGGTACATGCTCAGCAGTTGCGGGTCGGTCTCGTAGCGGATCAAGTGGTAGTAATTCATAAAGGCCATATTGTCGTCGGGTTGATGACCGGGGTCGCGCGGACCGCTCAGCTCCTTGGGTTGGGTCATGCCGTTCATGCCATAGCCTTCATCAAGAGCGAGCTTAAGGTAGGCGTCGCGATACCGGGGATCGCCGAGGACATGGTGGGCGATCGCGAGATAGGTGAGGATGCTGTAACTGTTCAGGCCGCGTTCTGCCGACCATGCGGGGTTCCGGTTGAGATCGTCCGGCGAGAAGCGCCCCCATCGCGTGGGGCTGTTGTCGTAGTCGACGAGGTTATAGTTGTGCCGAATCAGGTGCTCAATGATGCGGCGCATCACCGCACGGACCGCGTCCTGCTCTTCTTCCCCACGGCAGACGAGATCGTAATAAATCGCCATGCCGAAGAAGTGCCCGTCGAGTTCGTCGGAACTCGCGTCCGCCTTCCAGTACCACTCGCCCGTCGCATCGACCGGCACGCGTCGCTTCATGATTTTCCAGAGCTTGTCGCGCTGATTGCGCTTCACGTCGTAGTCTTCGTCGTATACCTCACCAGGATCCGGTTCCGTCGTGGGAACGACATTGCGTGCGATAAGCCCCTCCGGTCCGCCATACGGTCCCCCTTGCGTCACCTCGCTGAGAAATGCCAGTGCCCGAAACGCATCGCGCGCCCTGGCACGGTGGGCTTCATCGCCCGTGGCGGCATAGGCGAGGCTCATGGCGGCAAGATATAGCCCGGTGTTGAAGCCGTCGTTGTCGGAATATCTTGGCTTGGCGGTCGACTTGTCCCCCGGCGTGGCGAGTGTCGCTGGGTTCACATAGCCATACGAGGTACGGCGGTGGTATCGCTCAATGTCGGTCTCGAAGAGCGCGGCCTTCTCCGATAGCGTCATCGGCCTCTGCCCAATGCAGGAGACCCCGGCGGCGGTCGCTATCCAGGCGTTTCCCGCCGCGTCCACGGCAATGTCCCGCACGTGGTTGTCGAGCAACCAGCGGCGCCCCTGGCGAAACTCGAAGCCATCGCGGTAGAAGCGAATCGCGCCATTCGTCGTGCCGAACCATACTCCCCCGGAGCCCGCCGCCATGCAGGTGAAGTCGTTAAAGGGGAGCCCGTCCGCGCCCGTGAAGAGCTTCCAGGCGTCCTCGCGAATGCGATAGCCCACTCCTTGCAGGCAGGCGAACCAGAGGCGGCCATCTGCATCGTAAGCCACTGCCCGCACGTCGAGCGGGGCCCGGCGAATCCCGCCCTCGCGGGGAAGCGCGAGCGTCCAGTTGTCGCCGTTGCCCAAGAAGAGTCCGTTCTCCGCAGCCACCGCAACTTCTTCGCCCTGTATCGCAACCTGTCGCAGGGCGTCACGGGTGCCGATGTGTGCTTCCAGACTCGGATACCAAGGTTGCTCGAGGAGCGGCAGCGGGTCAGTCGAAGTTACCCAACGGTTGCCATCGAAGTTGGCCGAACCTCGTTCCGTGCGCGCCTGAACGACACCTTCAGGCGTGATCGATATGGCTTCAACCGCACGCGACGGAAGCCCATCTGCCTCGGTATAGGAAGTGTGAAAAGGTTGATCGAACACCCCCGCCTCCAGCGGGAGTGCGCTGCCCGCCGCGCGCATCCCGGAAAGCAAGGCCATGGCTGCAAGGACCATGCCCAAGGCCAGGCTTCGGAAAAGTCTAAGGGAATACACCGCTACACCTCCTGTGTGGTCTGCCATGACCGTGATCGTTCCGATTATCGCCGTTGGTTATATCAAGACCGGTGCGGCTGATGGTTGCTGCGAGCGCTATTGCCTGCACTCGCGGCCCGAATGCGGCGCAATCCGATTGATCGGCACCGTTTGTATCGCTGCTTGCACTGCCAGACCGAATACGATGATCGATACGGCGACCCGATGAGCGGCACGCCTGCAGGCACCAAGTTCGAGAAGTTGCCGCTCGATTGGGGGTGCCCGGTCTGTGGAGGTGCGGCTGGCGATTTTCGACCAGTGGGTTGTCAGGGCGCGGCTATTTGATTTAGGGGAAGGCCCTTAGACGAATCCCTAAACGCAGCCGCAGCGTACTGCGGCACTCCCGAGTGACTCGGGCTCTTCAATTTCCATCGCGCTGAGAGATGTACTCGAACGCCGCGTGCGCCAGCTTGCTCATGCTGTTGATGTCGAGTTTGGCCCGAATCCGGCGGCGGTAGGTCTCGACGGTCTTGAGGTTTACGCCGAGTGCCGCAGATATTTCCTTGGCGTCTTTACCCTCACCCATCATCAGGAAGACGGCGCGTTCGCGATCGCTGAGATCTCCCACGCGATCCGTCACCGCCTTTTCGGGCGCATTGACCAGTCGTTGGAGCACCTCCTCGCTGAGGTTGCTTTGCAGGTAGAGCCCCCCTCCGTTCACCTTTCGAATCGCCTCGATGATGATCTCGTCGGCCTGGTCCTTGGTCACGTAACCCTTGGCCCCGGCCTTAAGGGCACGCTCCACATATCCCGCCTCGGCGTGCATGGACAGCACGAGTGACACAATGCTGGGGTACTGTTCCTTGAGTGTCTTGATGAGGTCGATGCCATTCGAGTTCCGAAGGGAGATGTCGACCAGCGCCACGTCGGGCGGATTGTGCTCGACGAGCGCGAGCGCCTCGTCCACAGACTCCGCCTCGCCGCAGACTTCCATGTCGGATTCGTCATTGAGCAATTGCGCAATGCCGCGGCGCACCACGGGGTGATCTTCCACGAGGAGGATTCTCAACAGAGGTATTCCTTTTATTCTGGCTTCAAATACGCAAGGTGCAGCGGACGGTTGTGCCGTCGCCCTCGGAGGTCTCGATGGCGAAGGATCCCCCCATAAGCTCGGCACGATGCTCCATGATACTTAATCCCAGGCCGCCGGGTTCCCGTCCATGCGGGCGGCTTATGCGCCATTCCTTGTCTTTCAAACCCTTGCCGTCATCGGTTATTTCCAGGGTCGTGGCGTCGTCGCCCTGCCGCAGGGAGACGGCTATGTGCTTGCACTGGCTATGCCGAACGGCATTGTTGATGGCTTCTTGCGCAATCCGGAACAGGTGCTCGGCAACGTCGTTCTCGAAGATGTACACCGTGCCCGTCTCAGTGAAGGTGCACTCGATGCCGGTCGTGTCCTTGGTCTTTCGAGCAAGCTCAGTCAGTGCCGCGGCCAGCGCGCGGGGATCCTCGCTGAGTGGCCGCAGACCGTGGGACATGCTGCGGACCGTCTCGATCGCCTCCTTGACCAGGTTCACGATCTCCACTGCACTGTCGGTTTCCGGGGCCTCCTTGCCACGAAGGCGGTTCTCGAGGCGGCGGCTGAGGTAGAGAATGCCGGACAGGTGTTGCCCGAGGCCATCGTGCAGGTCATATCCGAGGCGGCGCTGTTCTTCCGCCCGCAATTCCATGAGGCGCTTCTCAAGGCGCTTGTGCGCGGTCACGTCAACGGCAAAGACGATGATGCCAATGACATTCCCCTCCATGTCGTGGTAGGGAACTTTATTCATGCGCAGCCAACGGGTCTCGCCCTGCGAGTTCCGGAGGTTGTGCAGTAAGCCCAGCCTCGGCGCGTCGTGCTGGTAGATCCACTCGTCTTCAAGGGATAACCGCTCGGCGTCTTCGGAGAACCACGCGTAGACCGAAGAGCCGTGGAGCTTGTAGAGCGACTCGCCAATGATCTCAGCGCCGGACTTGTTGACGCGGATAATCTTTCCATCGCGATCATGATAGAGGATCAGCGCGGGCACCGTGTCGAAGATAGTTCCAAGCTGCGCGGCGATTTGCTCGCGCTCGACTTCAGAGGCGGCGAGCATCCGCATGGACTGCCGGATATAGTTGACAGCAGGCCGGAATACGAAAGCTCCCTCGAGCGCAAGCACCGTGAGGGTAAAGGCCAGCAAGACAAGCTCAACGCGCCGCAGACCATCCACCCGAGCGCGCGCCTCGGCCTCATACTGGAATACGATTTCATCCATCCGATGGAGAAAGTCGGCCTCGTTCTCCAGGATCACCTGGGCCGCAGACTCAAGGGCTTCGCGGTCCAGAGGTGTATTCGCCAGTTGCGACAGCAGGTTCTCGCAAGCGGCAACCATGGCCTGGCGCCCGCTTTCGAGGCCGACGAACATCGAGAGCACTTCGGGGCTGTTGCTTCCCGTATCGCGCAGGTGGCCCTCCTTGCCAAGCAGGACATCGTGGGAGGCAACCCATAGCTTGAGCACCCCTTCCAACTCCTGACGGCGCAGTTCCAGTTCCGCTGGGTCCGTGCTCCGGGTAGCGGCCAGGGCCGCCTTCGACATGCGCTGGCTGAGCATGCGCTGACGGCCCGCCACGTTGATGACCGAAGAGTCACTGCGCTGCTGGCTAATGAGTTCCTGAACAAGGACCTGACCCGTAATGCACAGCAGCGCCACGGTTCCCAGCGCGGCACAGTACAACAAGGTAAGTCTTCTGGAGAGAACGCTTTCGGACACTAAACGCATGGCACAGCCCGGTTTTCCACGGAGTCTAATCCAAGCACACGAAGTACCGCATCGTTCGGGCGTGTTGCCCAAAGAACTGCGGCGTTGCGCCTCTCCCGGGATTGGGGCTGTTGCAACCCCATCGATTCACGTCCTTGGCAGCCAACCGCCAGGAGAGCGCCGAAAAGGAGTTCGGAGCCATCCCAACGTGACAATCAAGAACTTCTATTACATTATACGCACTTCATCGATCGAGAAATACAGGCGCAGACTTCTTATATGCATCCGCGTCGTGAATCGTAAGGATTCAATGGGAGAGGACCGACCGCCGTTTGTCATCCGCTTTGGACGGAACCACTCGGCCACCTTGCGCGCCTTCCGTTTCCCCACACTTGCTGAGCAAGCTATCTCCAGGGTGTCTTGCTTCGGATGGGCGCCAAGTCAAGAGGTGCTACGGTTCCGAGGTTAGCCAGGCCTCGAGCGGTGGCTGGCCAAGGCTTTCCAGCAGTGTGCCCTCGGCACGCTGCAGATTCGCCAGGTTGGCGAGCAGTTCCGATTCCGCCACCGCGAGCCGGGTTTGCTCTGCGATCACGTCGTCCTGCACGAGCAGTACCTGTAAGGCGGTGGTATCGCCAAACAGGAATCGCTCGCGCTCGGCTTGCAGCCGGACCTCCTCCAGCCGCGCCGTCTTGCGCGCGTTCTGCACAGTCGCGGCGCTGGCGCGCAGGGCCCGCAGCGCCTGGCGCACGTCCTCCATCACCGCCGTTTCGAGCGCCCGATAGCTCTGTTCTGCGGCTTGCTTGTCCAGTTCGGCCTCCCGGGCCTGGGCCCGAGCCCGACGGTTGCCCAGTGGTATCGACCCACGCAAGCCCACTCCCCAGTAGTCGGTATCCTCGCGTCGGTCGCCCACAAAGATGCCGTCGTAGTCTTGGTCCATGTCGCGCTGGCCAATCTCTCCGACCGCGTCCAACTGGGGGAGGCGCGCATTGCGGCGCTGCATCACGGTGAGCGCGGCAATACGGCGGTCGGCATCGGCGAGGTGCATCTCGGGGCGGCGGGCGAGCGCGGTGGAGATGAGTGTATCTACGTCCGCGTCGAGTGGCAGCGACGCGAGGTCGCAGTTCGCCTTCAGTGCGTCTGGTGCGAGCATCTCGGTGGTGAGGCCGGTCTCATCCCGCAAATCGAGCACGGCTTTCAAGCGGTCGCTCGCGCTACCAATCCGGGCAATGGCCGTGATGAGTTCGTTCTGGCGCCGCGCCACGCCGCTCTGTGCCGTGAGCACCTCCACGTTGCTAACAGCGCCGAGTTCATTGCGTTCGCGCGTATCCGCCAGCAGCCGCTCGGCAGAGTCCACGGCTGAGCGGCGCACCGCGTGGCCGGCATACGCACCGACCAGGTCCCAATATGCAGCGATGGCGAGTGCCGCAGTCTCTTGCTGCTCAAGGTAGAGGGCGGCATCGGCCGCTTTGCTGCCAATCTCCGCCTTCCGAATCTCCGCGCGATTAAGCCGAATCCCGACGCCGCGCAACAACGGTTGTGTCAGCGATAAGCGGATGGTGTCCGTATCCACGTCGACATCAGCGCCGAGGGCATCGACGTCCCGGGATTCCCTGCCTTGCGAGATGACGGCCTCGTAACTGAGACCGGTCGGCAGCTTGCCCGACAGTCCCGCCTCTACCGAGGTGCCATCGGAATCGGCGTCCACGGCGGGCTGGTCGTCTACCAGACCAACGATTTGCAATAGGCTGCGTACGCGGCCGGTATCAGTTTGGGTCTCACGGTAGTCGCCTCCCGCCCCGATGCGGGGATCGAACTCGGCCCGCGCCGCCTGCAGGCGTTCCTCCGCGATTCGAGGCTCGAACTCGGCCACGAGAAGGCCGGGGTTTGCTTTCAGTGCAAGGGCGATCACCTCGTCGAGGCTAATCAAGGTCACGGCATGCTCGCCGGCAAGTTGCACGGCCGAGAGGAGATCCTCTGTGGTGGCCAGCTCTATCGCGGCTTCAGCTAAAATGTTGTCCTGTGGCTCGGGGGGAGTTGGCTCCGGGGGGGCAGAATAGCTATTACCACCCGCGAGCAGGGCAGCAAGTGCGGCGCAGCGCAGGTATGGATAAATGCTGGGGAGCGTCCAGGAGCGGTGAATCAAAGCCTTCATGGTGTGTAGAATATCGACGTTAAGATCGGCAATCCAACTCATAGGAGATCGCTCGAGTGCGACGCAGGCATGACCTCTCCACTCTGGCCAGATGGATAAACACCCGGGGCACGCGCATTCCTGCCGCGAGCTGCGCCGCCATGCTTATCCATTTGCTTTCCGCTTGTTCCTCAAGCGAGGCGCCCCCGCCAACGCCGGAAAGCCGGCCCGTGAAGATGCAGACCATCGAAGCGCGAGGTAACGCCATCTCCTTGACTTTTCCCGCTGAAGTGGAAGCCGGTGACCGCGTCGACCTCTCCTTTCGGGTGAGCGGCCGTCTGGTGGAGGTGCCTGCCTCCTCAGGTGCTGCGTTCCTGGCGGGCGACATGCTGGCACGCCTCGAGGCGCGCGACTTCGAGAACCGGCTGCTTGAGTCCAAGAGCAACCTTGCCGCCGCGGAAGCCGAGTTGGCTGCCTTGCGAGCAGGGAGCCGCGCCGAGGATATCGCGCTGCTGGAGGCGCAGTTTGCCTCCGCGGTGGCCCGGAGCAGTCAAGCCGATTCTGAGTTCAATCGTCAGCGCCAGATGTTCGAGCGCGGTCTGATTGCCGAGAGCGAGTTCGAGCGCGCGACAACTGCCCGGGTGGTCGCGGCGCGTGATGCCGATACGGTGCGCGAACAGTTGGCCAAGGCCAAGAACGGGGCACGTCCCGAAGACATCCAGGCCGCCGCCGCCCGGGTCGAAGCACTGCAATCCCGCGTGCAGGACGCCGAAGCCGCGCTGGAGGACACGATACTGCGCGCCCCGTTCGATGGCGAAGTCGGCAGTGTTTACATCGACAACTATCAGGACGTGCAGTCCAAGCAGCCCATCGTGAGCTTTCAAAACACAAAAGGTCTGCAACTGGTAATCGACCTGCCCGAGCGGCTGGTGCTGCACCGGCGGCGCGGCGGCGACGTGCGATTCGAGGCCGTTTTCGCCGGTCATGATAGCGAACGCTTCGAAGCCACGCTTCGTTCAGTCAGCCCGGAAGCCGACCCGCAGACACGTACCTACCGGGTCAAGCTTGGTCTCGATGCGCCGGAGAGCATCGACGTACTGCCGGGCATGAGCGCGGAGGTTCTGATTGAAGCCCGTCTCGACGAAACACAAGACGCCCCGGTGCGCTTGCCGATCGAAGCGGCCGACGCGGACAGCGCAACCAGTCCAGTCGTGTGGGTGGTGGAGCCGAAAACGGGCACCGTGGCGCCACGCCCGGTGCAACTGGGGCGCATGGTGGGCAATGATATCGAGGTGCTGGATGGCCTGGAAGTCGGCGAGACCGTCGTGGTGGCCGGTGTATCCCAGCTTCGCGAGGGGATGCGTGTGCGCCCGATGGGCAGTTAAGGTTAGCCGTCTTGAACTTTGCCGATTACTTCATCCGTAAGCGGGTGGTCTCCATTGTTCTCATATTGATGACCATGGCGGCCGGCGTTTACGCGTATCAGAACCTGGGGCGCTTCGAGGACCCTGAGTTCGTGATTCGCATTGCCGTCGTCACCACGCCCTATCCCGGCGCTCGGCCCGAAGAAGTGGCCGACGAAGTCACCGAACTCATTGAGTCGGCGGTGCAGCAGTTGCAGGAGGTGGAGAAGATTACATCGGTTTCGAAGGCCGGCATGTCGGAAGTCAACGTCGAGATGAATCGGGCCTTCTCTCCCGACAAGGCTTCGTTGCAGCAGCTCTGGAGCAAGTTGCGTAACAAACTGCAGGACGCGGAACGACAGTTGCCGCCCGGTGCCGGACCGATCATCGTCAACGATGACTTCGGCGATGTTTTCAGCCTCTTCTATGCCATCACTGGCGAAGGGTATACGCTGTCGGAGATTGCCGATTACGCGGAGGATCTGCGCCGTGAACTGCTCTTGGTTTCCGGGGTTGCCCGGGTCGCCCTGTTGGGCCAGCCTAAGGAAATGATCTTTATCGAACTTGCGCGCGCGCGGGCGGTGCAACTGGGTATCTCTCCCGATTCAATTTATCGCACGCTCCAGCAACAAAGCGTTGCCGGGTCGGCCGGCAAGATTGAGGTCGGCTCGCGTTACATTGAGATTGCGCCCGTTGGCACCGTGACTTCGGTAGACGCGATCAGCAACCTGCTCATCGCCTCGGACGACGGCAGTTCGCAGGTGCGTCTCGGAGACATCGCGACCGTAACCCGCGGCTACCGTGAACCCCCGCCCTCCATCGTCTACTACAACGGCAAGCCTGCCGTCGCCCTGGGTGTCTCAAACGTGGCTGGCGGAAACGTCGTTGCGCTGGGCGAGGCGGTCTCGGCACGGCTGGCAGAACTGGAATCCATCCGTCCCATCGGCATGGACTTGAACGTCGTCTCCTACCAGTCCGACACGGTACAGGAAGCCGTATCCGGATTCATGAACAACCTCATCGCGGCGGTGGTCATCGTGATTTTGACCCTGCTCGTCTTCATGGGGTTGCGCGCCAGCCTGGTCATGGGGTCGGTGTTGATCCTTACCGTGATGGCGACGCTGTTCGTCATGTACATGGAAGACATCGCCATGCAGCGCATTTCGCTCGGTGCCCTGATCATCGCACTCGGCATGCTGGTCGACAATGCGATCGTCGTAACCGAAGGCATGCTCGTGCGCATTCAGCGTGGCAGGGACGCGGCGAGCTCCGCGCGTGAGATCGTCGGTGCCACGGCGGGACCATTACTCGGCGGCACAATTGTGGGCGCCCTCGCCTTCGCCGCGATTGGCCTGTCGCCAGACAACACCGGCGAATACGCCGGCTCGCTGTTCTGGGTGATTACCTACTCGTTGCTATTGAGCTGGCTCTTCGCCGTCACGTTTACCCCGGCGCTATGTGCGTGGTTCCTGAGGCCCCCCAAATCCGGGGAGGCTCAGGATGCCGACCCCTACGACGCTCCTTTCTTCCGTGGCTATCGCAAACTGCTGGCGCTGCTTATCCGTTTGCGCTGGCCGACCGTCGGCGCGACGGTCGCCTTGCTGGCGTCGGCGGTGGTCGCATTCGGCTACGTCCCCGCCGGCTTCTTTCCGGAGTCCACGCGCGCCCAGTTCGTCGTTGACTACTGGCTGCCACAGGGGTCGCACATCAACCAGGTGGAACGCGACCTCAAGCAACTGGAGGCATGGACGCGCGAGCAGCCTGGCGTCACCAACGTAACGAGCTTCGCTGGTCAGGGCGGACTGCGGTTCATGCTGACCTACTCGCCCGAGGCGCCCAACACGAGCTACGGCCAGCTCTTGGTGGACGTAGAGGATTACCGCCAGATTCCCCCGCTGCTTGAGTTGATTAAGGACGAGGTCGGGGGGAATTATCCCAGCGCGCAAGCGAAGGCTTGGAAGTTCATGTTGGGGCCCGGCGGCGGAAGCAAGATCGAAGCGGCTTTCCGCGGGCCTGACCCGCGCGTGTTGCGTCAGCTCGCCGAACAGGCGAAAGCCATCATGTACGAAGACGGGCGCGCCATATCGGTCCAGGACGATTGGCGCCAGCCCGTGCCATTGATTCGGCCGATATTCTCCGAAAGCCAGGCCCGACGGGTCGGCGTGACGCTGGAGGACCTGCGACAGGCTTTGGAGACTGCCTTCTCCGGGAGGCAGGTGGCCGTGTATCGCGAAGGCGACAAGCTGCTGCCCGTTGTCGCGCGGGCGCCAGAGAGCGAGCGCCTTACGCCGGAGCAGATCTCCCAAGTGCAGGTCTACAGCCCGGTGCTGCGCCGCTTCATCCCCATCGGCCAGGTCGTCAGCGAGTTCGAAAGCGCCTTCGAAAACGGCATCATCCGGCGGGAGAATCGCTTCGCCATGATTCAGGCGCAGTGCGATCCGGCGCCCGGCGAATTGTCGAGCGACTTGTTCGCGCGCTTGCGTCCGAAGATAGAAGCCATCCCGCTGCCCCCGGGCTATTCACTCATCTGGAACGGTGAATACGGGGACTCCACCAAGGCCCAGGCCGGGCTCGCCAGCATGCTGCCCATCTGCCTGCTCGCGATGGTGGTCATCGTGCTGTTGCTGTTCAACGCCGTTCGACAGCCACTCATCATCTGGCTCACTGTGCCTTTGGCGATCATCGGCGTGAGCTTCGGGCTGCTGATATTCCGGGCACCCTTTGAATTCATGGCCATCCTCGGATTCCTCAGCCTGATCGGAATGCTCATCAAGAACGCCATCGTGCTTGTCGACCAGATCGATCTGGAGATTCGCGAGGGCAAGGACGGCTACAACGCCATCCTCGACTCATGTCTCAGCCGCGTGCGGCCAGTCTGCATGGGCGCCCTGACCACCGTATTGGGCGTCGCCCCGCTCGTGTTCGACCCCTTCTTTAAAAGCATGGGCATCACCATCATGTTCGGGCTTTCGTTTGCAACCCTGCTCACGCTCCTTTTCGTGCCGGTGCTATACGCAATATTCTTCCGAATCCCAGCGAAAGCGGCATAGCGGCAAGCCTTGTTCTGCCGACCCTCGCGCCAGTCGCGAAAGACCTGGCATTGGATCAGTCGGGCGACTGCCGATTCCCGCGAGCCACGTACAATCCCAGTAGATACGCCATGAGGATGGCGACATAAAGCTGCCCCATGATGGTGTGGAGTACCACAAGCGATCTAGCGAGGGGATGCGCGGGGACGATGTCGCCGTATCCCTGGGTGGCCTGCGTGATGAAGCTGTAGTACGTGAAGGTGGCGAGCGTCGGCAGTCTAGGGATATCCCCCGATTCCGCTGCCGTCGCCCTTGCGAAGTGAAACGCGCCTGGGAGCGCCCGCTCGAGTATTGCGTAGACGAGGCTCCAAACCAACCCGATCACGATGTACATGTTGATGGCTTGTAGGATGGTATCCGATTTCACGGCGTGTGCACGCAACAGTGCACGAAGCAGTGCGTAGCAGGCGTAAGTCAGAAACAGGACGATCGTGACTGTCACGACGAGTTCCGCAGTTGACCAGCGGTCGGCGCGGATAGGCTGGTCCGTCCCGCCGGGCCAGTGCAGGATCGCGAGACAGCACAGAAACGCCAAGGTCAGCAATAGGCGGCCAACGGTGGCGGTACCCTCCAGCAGCCACACGGCCCCAGCCATCGCCACCACGTACAAGAGAAGCAACCACATACTGGGCACGGCGGGCTGTAGCAGAATCAGTATTGTAAGCGTGGTCAGCAGCGCAATGCCGCGGGGCAGCGAGTTCGTCGAATGCGTGGTCTTCAATCGCCTGCTCCTTCAGATAGATGCCCGCCCGGCCTGTCCGGTCGGAACTCGATGAATTAGTCGCGCGACGGATCCCGCTCACTTGCTCCGTTCGTGTTGCCGCAGCAACAAGGAGAAGCGGTAGGGGTCCCTCCATTTGAGGCGGGGCTGGGCGGCCACCGAGGCAGCCATGGTGTCGCGCGTCCAGGACGGGGATTGGAGAATCGTGCGGAAGAACAGGAACTCGGGACGTAGCCCCCGTACCATACCCGCGATCTCCGACCCTGCCTGTTCGGGTGCCCCGTAGATGTCGGAACGCATCCTAAGATAAGGCATGGTGTCCTTCCAGAGACCTTGTCGCTTCATCTTCTGTCCCACGATTCCCGCGGGCGAGAACTGTAGATAAGCATCCATCCCTGCGTCACCCATCGCCTTGGCGTGTCCATCGATGATGAATCCGGTGATATCCAAATCATAGCGGCGCGCATAGGCCAGATTGTGACGAACCCATGCGTCGAGCCCCGAAGGCAGACCGGATTCCCGGGGTTCCACCAGTTCACCGGGGTTCAAGTATCCCGCTCCTGAATCCCCAAACATGAACCAGTCATTCGCTGACTGGCGCTTTCGCACGAAGTGCATCGCATGTGGCGCGCGACGGTCCAAAAACGGATTGAAAGCCCAGGTGCACAGCTGCTCTCCATGTGCCGGGTCTTGCCACCAAAGGGGCGTGTGATAATTGAACCAGGCCGCCGAATCGTAGTCCCCCATGTAGAAGCAGGCATACGCGTGGTCCGGAGCCACAGAGCCGTCCTCAAGAAGCAAACCTTCTTTTCTCAGGTCATCCAGAGTTGGCCTGGTGTTCTGCGGATACCGCTCTTCCAGCGGGTGATGCTGGTAGAACGATGCATTCGCCATGCCGGAATACCCGAGCGCATCGGCATCCATAATGCCATTGTAGGAGGAGATGATTTGCGCATAACGCCATTCCGTGTCCACGCCGCCGTGCTGGCTGCCTGCCCCCGGATGGTCCGTGTATTTCCATGCCCAGGGTGTGAATCCGCCAATATGGGTGATGGCCCCGGCGTTGTGTTTCACCATGCCTGCCAGCAGTTCGCGAAGGGTGCGTGCATCGGTGCCCGGCGTCTGCCCCGGGTCATCCACGGGCGCTTCTTCATCCCACACATGCAGGTCGAAGAAGAGGGCACGTTTCGAAATGAAGAAATCGTGATTGCTCAGTGTCGCGTTCGAGAAAGCACTTTTCGTTGGAGCGGTTAACCAGAACTGGTCGATGTAGAAGGCAAGGTATTCTTTGCTCACCCGTCCCGTGTCAAGATAGTGCTGCTTCAGCCAGAGGTAGGCATCGCATTTCACCGAACCGGTGGATTCGGTCTCCGTGCCGGTAATGAGCCCGGTGCCCGTGAATGTGGGAATCCGCAGCAGATCGTTCGTGAACGGTAAGCTGCTCTTCCGCACGCGCGCATAGAGCGAGTCATCCGTGTCACTGTGCCGGAGGGGCAGCCTATCTTCCACGCCTGCGATGGTGCTGGCGAGGTTGGAACTGGCCCACTGCTGCTCGCTGTACACCACCAACCCTTTAATGCGTGATGCAAAGATCTTCAGCAGCGTATCGACGGAGTCCACCTTCTCCACGTCGCGACCGTGCAACCACTCGTCCGCGCTGGTGAGGTGGTTCCACCAGAAATCGTCGGGCTGGGGCATGAAGCGGACGAACAGGCGCGGTGCATCACGATTGACGATTCCCTGAAGTGCTGCCACAAGGTGAGCTTCGTCCCATGCTGTCCGGGCCTGCCCAGGGTCGCTCAGGTCCAAAGCATTCAGGTGCGTCATGTCATAGAAGCGAATGGGCTCCGCGGGCGACACCTCCACGACCATCAGGGTGAGGAGGACCGCGGAAAGCCTGAACTTTAAGAGCATTTAGATCAATCCCCGACGATATGATGAGGAGTAGCAAACTCCCCCAAGACCGGTAAACAGGTGGCGCGGTTTCATCCGGCGAGGGCATTTTATCTGGCACTTCAGGTGCAGCCGGCAAGCCAACCACCAACTCCCAGTCTCCCTGGTTTTCAGCTTCCTCCCGCAGTATTCATCTTGCGTTCCCGCATCAGCATGAACAGCGGAAACGCAAAGGCCAGAGCAACCGTGAATGTGAGCACGGCATAGATCCACCACCACATCCGCAAGCGGCGCGCCTCAACGTAGGACCAGAAAAGAAAGGTAGCCACGGCCACGAGGACATCATTCGAGATGGACGACGATGCCGGATTCACGTAGCAGGCTTGAATAAACTCCCCCACAGAAAAGCCGCCACTTTCCAGCATGAACTGAATGTTGTAATACCACGTGGCCCCTGCTCCGATAAGCGCCAGCACGCCGAATCCAATCTGTCGCATCTGTGTCGTCATGATGTCTTCCTCTTCGCGCGCTTGATTCCCAGCACTGTCCCTACCGTTCCGCCCGCCGATGCACCCGCACGTCAATGCCCGGCTCGGGCCGCAGCGTCGCCGAGTTGCCATAGCGAATGCTCTGGTGCGGCTCTAATTCGAAATGCCACTGCTGGGCTAGGGCCGCGAGCGCCAGTATCCCCTCGGTCCACGCAAAGTGTTCGCCCAAGCACACGCGCGGCCCGCCGCTGAAGGGAAAGTACGCGTACTTCGGAAGCGATTCCTCAAACTCCGCCGTCCATCGCTCCGGATCAAACAAGTCCGGACTCGGGAAGAATCGTGCATCCCTGTGCGTAAGGTAAGGGCAGAGCAACACATGCGCCCCCTCCGGCACCAGATAGTCGCCCACCATCACACTCTCCGCCGCCTGTCGAAAGAAAAGGTAGACCGGCGGATACATCCGCATCGATTCCTTCATCAGCGCACGGCAATAGGGCAGCCGCGCCACATCCTCGAACTCCGGCACGCGGCCGCCGAGAACACGGTCAACCTCCTCCTGCAACCGCGCCTGTACGGAAGGGTTCCGCGCGACCTCATACCACGACCAGCTTAGCGCAATCCCTGTCGTCTCATGCCCCGCGATGAACAGCGTCATGGCCTCATCACGCAGCCTCGCATAGGACTGTTGTCCGCCGCTCATCTCATCCACACCCATCAGGATCGCCATCAAGTCATCGAACACCGCGCCGGGGGATTGATGCTCCTCGATGAGGCGCTTGATGGTGTGGTCGAGGTTGCGCAATGCCCGCCGATAACGCCGCGTCGACGGCGTCGGCAAGTGCAGGGAAAGCGGTCCCAACGGAGACAGCAACACCTCCATCGCCACATCGAAAATATCCCCCAGGGACTCCCCAATAAGCCGGGCATCTGCATCCACCCGCGTGCTGAAAAGCGACCGCACCACCACGTCCAGCGTCATGCGGTTCATCGCATCCGCAATGTTCACCACCGCCCCGTCTTCCCATCCTTCTTGCGCGCGCTCTATGCAGTCACGCATGTGCAGCGAATACTTGCGAATGCACTCCTTGTGAAAGGCCGGTTGCATCAGCTTGCGCTGCCGGCGGTGATCCTCGCCTTCCGCAAAGAACACGCCCAGCCCCGCCACATCCTTCAGCAGTTCCGCGCCATACCCCTTTTCAAAGGCTTGATACTTGCGCTGAAGAATGTCGCGAATCATCTCCGGTTCGTTTACTAGATACACCCACACCGGGCCACACTGTATCCGGGCCACGTGGCCATACTGTCGCACCAATCCCTGAAGGTAGGGAATCAATCCCTGGCTACGCACGCGGCGAAACTCGCGAAGCGGCACCCCCAGCACCGGCCCCGGAGGCGCTGCCGTGCCCCAGTGCTCACGCGGAACTAGAAACGGAGCGCGGGAATTTCTCTTAACTTCAGCTGTCTGCATGACCAACTTCCTCCGCAAACCTGCTCGCTCGCTGTTTGTTTAAGACCCCAATCACCTCAACCCACGCCTTGCGGCCCCGCGCCCACCCCCACCTGCTCGGGGCCCGGCCGCCCGTGGTAGCCCCCGCCAAAACTTTCCAGCAGCGTTCGCCCCCGCCCTTCGGGCCGCCACAGCAGCAGCCTCAGCCCAAGCCCCGCTGCCACCTCAAACAGCGCCCGCTCCGCCCGCGTCACCCTGCCCGGCGCCAGCACCCGCGCCAATGGCGTATCGAAAGAAGCGAAATACACCCGCATCCCCACCCCGCGAAGCGCGCGCGGAAACCACCGCTTCGCAAACTCCCGCCCCAGCGCCACCGCAATCTCTTCCCCCTCCGGCGTGTGCGCAAACCGTTCCGCTTCCAGCGCCCGCATCCACGCATCCATCGCTGCCCAGTCCTCCGGCACCTCCGTCGCCCCAATCATCTCCGCCACCCATTTCCAAAAGTGATGCTGCGCCTCGTTCTCCTTGTCGGAAAACATCCGCCGCCCCAGCAGCCGGCTGCCAAACTGCTCCGGCAGGCAGGCCAGATTTGCAAGCGTGTACAGATACAGGTCGTTGCTGATCGGAAACCGCGCATGCATCGCCCGCAGCCGCGCCCCCACCGCGCGCCCCGCCTCGCTGTCCCCCTCCGCAATCAGCAGCCCAAAGAAAATCAGCGTGTCATCATTCCGCTTACGGGGCGCCGTCAGAATCGGACCCCGCCCACCCCCGTGCAATATCCGCGCCATTTCCGGTATCGCCATCTGCCGCGCAAAGGAAAGCGAAAACAGCAGGTGCACCAGAAACGGAGAAGCAAACCGCACCTCGTAAAGCAGTTGCACGATGCGCCGCGCGTCCCGCCGCACATCCAGCCCCGCAATCTCCCGGTGCGTCCAGCGTGGATGCCGCCACCGCGATCGCTCTCCCGATACCACACTCATGGCGTTGGCTTGCCGATCACCACCTGGAATGGTTCATCGTCCAGCGTCGCTATCAATGGCCGCCCCATGAGCCGATGAAGGATGCGCCGATGCTCCGCATACGATGTGCCCTCCGGATCGATCGTACGACCTTGCAACATCCCCAGCGAATACGTGAACAGGAACTGGGCTTGCGGACCAGACAGTCCAAGCGTCGCGCGCACCTGCTCCTTGATTTCGCGCACAATCTGTGTGAGCCCGTTGCCCTCCGCGCGGTTTCCCATCAGACGGGCATAGTCCTGCACCAGCGAAAGCAATCGCCGCACCTCTTCATCCCGCCGCTCCAAGTTGTCCAGCATCCGCTCCAGCTTCTCCGTTGGGCTGGCACAACCCTCGGTGCCAGCGATCATTTCCTGCAACAGGCGTTCGGCTAACTGCTCCGTCATCTGCAGGAAAAGCTGTTCCTTGTTCGCAAAGTAGTGGTAGAGGAGTCCATGGGATATCCCCAACGCTCCTGCCAACTGCTTCATGGAAAGCGCCGCGAACCCACTTTCCGCAAAGGAGTTCAAGGCTTTCGTCAACAGTTCGGCCCGATAGACATCGTGGTCGATTAACTTTGGCATAAGGTATCCTTTATTGAACGGTCATTAAAAAATAATCCATTCCTCCCACAAGAGTCAACCCACTCCGTTCTTGCGGGCGAAGCCATTCGCCTGTGAGTGGCAACCTGGTCGAGAAATCTTTACCCCAGTCCACGACTCATCAATCGAATCCAAGTAGCATCGATTGCTAATAAGTAAATTGAACAAGATAAGAAAAACACCACAATAAAGCCTCAGTGAAACCAACATAATTGATGGATCGTCCAAGAAAGCCGTCGTTACGGGCCGAAGGGATCGGTCAACCGTGAAGCGGACCAGCAAGGAGACGCGAGATAGCCGCGTCGAAAAGGAGAAGACATGAGTACGGAGAAGCTTTGCGAGGGTAGTGGTATTTTGAAATCTGTAAAGCGGGCAACCGCCGTGGGGATGCTCACGTTCGCCACCCTGTTTACGCACGGGATGGCTCACGCCGAAGCCAGCGACGTGACCAAGAAGCTGCAGGATGCGGTGCAGGGAATGACGACGGAACAGCAGGCGGCCCTGCTGCTCTTGCTCAACGCGCTTTCGCCCGCATCTGCTGAGTCCGATACCGCCAAGGCAGCTGCGACGCCTCCCTCCGCAAAGGACGCGCTGTTTGCCGCCCTGAAGGAATTCAACACGCCCGTTGACGGCAAGGAGTTCAATCTGGAACCCCTTCTTGCGCGAATTTCCGAGAACTTCACGCACCCGGTAGTTCGCGACAAAGCCGGTGTGCGCGACTGGCTGGAGTCGATGTCGTCCAGCCTCTTTGACGATGGCAAGCCGCTCATCGAGTTTAGTCTGGAAGACGTCGAAGTGGAGGTTGATGGGAACGAGGCATCGGCCTATCCGATAGATATCGACACACCGATCGGCTCCGTTACGGTAGAGATCATGGCGGAGCTCGAGTCGGATGGCGTCTGGCGCGTGGTGGCCATCGACGGGCTCTAAAGGCTGGCAACTTTCTTCGATGCTTCGCGGTGCGGACTGAGTCCGCACCGCGAAGTATCCGATGCATTTCCAAGTGAAGGTTGGTGTGATGCTGGGCAATCGCAACATGAGCCGCCACCTGCGCTTGGCGGGGAGGAAATATTCGTGAACCTATTGCGCAAGCGCTCTTTCATCATTGCGGCTCTGCTGGTTTTTTCGTTCCTGGTGTATCTGCTCCTGCCCATAAACACCGACGACACGCGCCAGCAGCCAGACCCGGTGCTGCTGGCAGGAAAACAGGCTTATCTCGCCGAGACCCGACCCAGCGGCATTGCCACGACGCCCAACATCATCGTCCTGTTTGCCGATGACCTCGGAAAATACGATATCTCCCTTTATGGTGGGAAGGACGTACCCACCCCAAATATCGACGCGCTCGCAGCGTCCGGCGTGACGTTCACGGATGGTTATGTCACAGCTCCCATCTGCTCCCCGTCCCGGGCGGGTCTGCTGACTGGGCGCTATCAGCAGCGGTTTGGCCACGAACTTCAACCAGGCGATATGTATCCTAAAAATCGCCTGGAGATTCTTGTAGGCAATACTTTGACTCTTTTGCCAGGCGATATCCCAATGCTGCGCGGCACGTGGCGAGTTAATCATCGTGCTTCGTATCCGACACCCGCGGCCCAGGAGGTGCAAGGGCTGCAACAATCAGAAATCACGTTTGCCGACTTGGCAAAAGCCCAAGGGTACGCGACCGGGATGGTTGGAAAGTGGCACCTTGGACACGCTCCGGGGTTTCTTCCGCAGGATCGGGGCTTCGATTACCACTATGGTTTCTACTCGGCGGCCACGCTCTATGCGCCAGCCAGCGCGAAAGGGATGATCAATCGCCCTTACTCGGACATCACGGGCACGTTTCTCTATTCAATCCAAGGTCAGACAGGCCACGCGAGCATTCGCAGAAACGACGACGTCATTCAGGAGAATGGCTATCTGACGGAGCGGATAGCAGAGGAAGCCAACGCTTTCATCGAACAGAATCGAGAGAAGCCCTTTATGCTGTATGTTCCGTTTAACGCCCCACACACACCATTCCAGGTTCCGGCGCTTTATTACGACCGCTTCAGCGCGGTGAAGGATGAGAACAAACGCGTGTACTACGCCATGATTAGCGCGCTTGACGACGCGGTGGGCGCCATCACCAGAAAAGTGCGAGATGCGGGACTTGAAGAAAAGACCTTGATACTTTTCTCCAGTGACAATGGCGGCGCGACCTATACGCATGCCACCACGAATGCACCCTTGAAGGGAGGGAAACTGTCTCTCTTCGAGGGTGGCATCAATGTTCCCTTTGCCATGTCCTGGAAGGGCAGACTATCGGCAGGCACCGTCTACAAAGAGCCCGTTAGCACCCTCGATGTATTGACTACGATTGCCGCGAACATCGGCGCTCCGCTTCCCAAGGACCGTCCTTACGACGGGGTCGATTTGGTTGAGAAGGTGATCGAAGGCAAACCTGCACACGAGGCGCTTTACTGGCGCTCGGGATCTGCGAAGGCCGTGCGAAAAGATAATTGGAAACTGGTTATCAGTGAAAAGAGCGACAAGCTTTGGTTATACGACCTGGCGACCGACAAGTCGGAGAGCACGGATCTTTCGAATGAGAACCCTGCCGTCGTGGCAGAGTTACAGGCTGCGCTCGAGGCATGGGAGCAACAGCTAATCGCTCCCCTCTGGCCAAGCCCCGCATACAGCGAATTGCATTTCGGCAATGACCGCTACATATTCGACATTTGATCCGCCTCGCATTCTGGCTTCGTTAATGCGTCACGATGGCTCGGTATGTTTGATACCGCGGTACAGGAGACGCTCCGTTCAACGCACCATAAGGGTGGCAGACGAGCCGCACCCGTTTGCCGTCATCTCGAAGGCTCCACCACGGCATGGTCCGGGACCAGCGCGAAACTTTGGTCGAGATAGGTAGGGAACAGTATGACAGCGAATTTGGAGAATCTCGGCAGCAACCTCGTGGAACGGCATGGCGGCACCCTGGAAACCGTCAGCGGGATTCATGTCGTGCACATACGGGGCAGTTACGAAGCGATGGGGCGGCAGTATGCAGCGCTGTCCAACGAAGTCTGCGGCGATGTCATCAGTCAATACCTGAACTGCCTCATCGAGAAGCTTGTGGGGCATGCAGTGCCGCCACTCGCCACCCCCGTTGCCGCGTTGCTGAAGCGCATCTTTCACTTCCGTAATGCGCATCGCATCGGTCCGGACATGCTGGCGCTGCTTGCCGGCACATCGGAAGGATTCGGCGTGCCACGGATAATCGCCGAGCGATTGTTGCTGGTGCCCGATATCCTGCACTACCTCGCCGGGCGTTCCTTCGTTCCGCTGGCGGTGCCGCCCATGTGCTCAGGCCTGTACGCCACGGGCTCCGCCACCCGCGACGGCAAGCAGCTCTTCGCGCGCAATTTCGACTTCTTCGGCCGCAAGTTGTGGAACGCGTGCAACGCGTTGGTCGTGTTGCATCCCACCTCTGGTCAGCGCATCTGCTGGATAGGCGCGCTGGGTTCCCCGAGCGGTCCTCAAGGCTTCAACGAAAGCGGCCTCGTGCTCTCCCTCAACACCCACTTCACCCGCGACGTGAGCACCAAGGGCATTCCACTCTTTAGCCTGTGCCATAAGATACTTGCCAACTGCACCACGCTGGAGGAAGGGATTCAGGCCATCGAGTCCGAGCCGCGACTTTGCGGCCTTACCATCTTTCTCTTGGACACGAAGGCCCGCAAGGCTGCGGCCGTGGGATTCTCCGCTCGCCATAACGAAGTCTTGCGCCCGGAGCACGACGTACTTGTGCGCACCAACCACTACACAACCGAGGCGATGCAACGGCTCGAGGTTGCGCCTTATCCCTGGCAGCGCAATTCTCGCGGACGTTTCAGGCGCGTGCATGAACTTGTTGCAGGGTTACGTGGCGAGCTTGCGCCGGAACACCTACCCGCGATCCTGAGCGACTGCAAGGACACCTGGGAAGAGCGTACGCGCGTGACGGGCAACGTTCTTGCCTGCGCCAACACCACCCAAAGCATGGTTATGAGCCCCGACGACGATGCGCTTTGGCTGGCCAACGCCGACCATCCCGTATCGCATGCGGACAGCTACGCTGGCTTCAGCATATCCGCATTACTCAACGGCGACCGCGAACACTATGTTCGCGCCCCCCTTGCCGGGGGCTCAACACTTGATTCCACCCAGCGCGCAGCCCTGCACGAGTACGAGGAAGCGTGGTCCGAGCACTTCGACAACAACAACAACGACAAGGCGGTGTTCCATCTGCGCCGTGCCGCAGCGCTTCTGCCGGAAGAGGTTATCTTCCCCCGCATGGCGGGCATCCTTCTCTTGAAGCAGCACCGATACGAACAAGCCTTGCCGCTCTTGATGAGGAATACGGAGTACGTCTATAAGGATGCCCTCATGCATGGCGAGGCCCACATGTGGGTTGCCCGTTGCCTTGACCTGATGGGACGCCATGTAGAGGCGGTGGCGCACTATCAACAGGTGTCCGCACTAAACATTGCGCCACTGTCGGCAGCGGCGGCGCGTCACATCAGAAAACCCTTTGGCAAACTCGGCCTTGTTGATGTCTCCCCGGAATTCATTTGCGGCACGGCTCTGGCCAAGTACAAGGCCTAGAAACGAATTGCTCCCGTCCGTGTTCACCCTGCTGTCCGGTGTCGACACCGGTCAGGGGCGTGGCTGCGACTCCTCTTGAGCGAACCCTGCGGGCAGAGTTTTCCTTTCCCTCCTGCTCCGAGGACACGAATCCTTTTTGCAGAGGGGTCGCGTGGATTATTCGGAACCCGACGGTTGTGCTCCCTACACTGGCTGCCTGCCAGGCAATACGAAAACGACGACTGTCAAGTGCGCCACTGTGAGGCGGCAATAATGTTAGTCGGCGGCGCGCAGGATGACAGCGGCGGACTGGCCGCCCGCGGCGCAGAGGCTAAGCAGGGCAGTCCGCTTTCCGGTGAGATGGAGTTCGTTCGCCATTGTGGTGAGCATGCGCACGCCGGTGGCGCCGAAGGGGTGGCCCAGAGCGACACTGCCGCCATGAACATTGATCTCCTCTGGCGCCAGGACTCCCGTGGCCGTGTCCTTGCAAACGTGCTTGCGGGCGAAGTCGTCGCTGGCCAGGGCGCGCAGCACGCAGAGCACCTGACCGGAGAATGCCTCGTGGATGTCGACGATATCGATGTCGCGCAGGTCGAGTCCCGCGCGGTCGAGGGCGCGGGGCATCGAGATGGCCGGTCCGATGAGCAACTGATCCGCGGGATCGACCGCATCGTAAGACCAGCTTTCAACAAAGGCCAACGGCGTAAAGCCGAGTTCCTTCGCCTTGGATTCACTCATCAGGAGCATCGCCGCGGCGCCATCGGTGAGTCCACTGGAATTGCCCGCTGTGATGGTGCCGCCTTCCTTCGCGAAAACGGGGCGCAGCCGCGCCAGCTTCTCCACGGAAGTGTCGGCCCTGAGGATTGTGTCCTTGTCGACCACGTTGCCTTCGGGCGTGGAGACGCGGGCGATCTCGGAATCAAAGCGGCCACTGGCGACCGCGGCCGCGGCGCGCTGGTGCGACTGCGCAGCGAATACGTCCTGCTCTTCGCGGGTGACACCCCAGTGCCGCACCATGCGCTCCGCCGCTTCACCCATCAGTTCGCCTGTGCTGCGTTCCCGGATCTGCGGCCGCTGAGGAAGCAAGTCCTTGCGGACGCTGATCTGGGCCAGGAGCTTGAAGTAGTCCACCACGCCCGCCTTGGAACTCATCAGGACCGGGGCGGTCTTGTGCACGAAACTCTGCGGCATTTTCACTTCGGCGCTGCTGGTCGAGTCACTGCCTCCGGCAATCATCACCTGCGCTTCGCCGCGTTCGATGGCGGCCACGGCCTGGGTGACTGCCAGCGTGCCCGAGGTGCACGCGCGTGTCACGGTGGCTCCCTCGATGGTGAGCGGCAACCCGCTGTCAATCACGACTTCGCGCGCTATGTTTGGCGCGCCGCTGGGCAGGATGACGCCGCCCCACACGACGCCGTCGATGGCATCGTGCGGCACCTTGGTCTGCTCCAGCAGCGCCTTCGTGGCAGCCGTACTGAGGGCGATGGCGTCCATTTTGGTGAAGGCGCCGAAGGCGCGGAGAAACGGGGTGCGAACGCCGCCAACGATGACGGCGCGGTTCTTGACTTCATTGTTGCGACTGACCGGCATGTCTTGCTCCTTGCAAAGAATTTAAGTGAAATAGGGTTATGCGCCGATGAAATTGCCGCCGCATACGCGCAGCACTTGTCCATTCAGCCCGGCGGCGCCCGGACTCGCCAGGAAGGTTATTGCTTCCGCGATGTCCTGTGGCAGGCCGCCCTGCGACAGGTTGCACAGGCGGCGGGCCACCTCGCGCGTGGCAAGGGGTATCGCCGCCGTCATCCGGGTTTCGATGAAGCCGGGGGCCACCGCATTGACGGTGATTCTTCTGGCTTGCAAGGCGGGGGCAAGTCCTTCCACGTAGCCAATGACCCCAGCCTTGGTTGCCGCGTAGTTGGTCTGGCCCACGTTGCCCGCGATTCCGCCAATCGAGGAGAGGCAGATAATTCGTCCGCCATCGCGGATGTCGTTGAGCAAGGCTTCATTCAGCGCGATGAGACACCTGAGATTGATATCCAGAACCATGTCCCAACGGTCCTTGTCCATGTTGGCCAGCGTTTTGTCACGCGTGACGCCCGCGTTGTGGACGAGGATGTCGAGTCCCCCATGATGCGATGCGAGATGCTCGCGTATCTTCGCGGCCGCTTCCGGGTCGGTGATGTCCACTCCAAGCGCGGTGCCGCCAATCTCGCTGGCAACGGCCTGTGCGGCGTCGAGTTCGGCCGGGCGATCCATGATGACGACGGCGGCGCCCTCGCGCGCGAGCGTGCGCGCCGTGGCTTCGCCTATGCCACGCGCAGCACCCGTGACCAGAGCCACCTTGCCCTTGAGCGGTTGCTCGAAGACAGCGCTTCCCTCCGCCTCGATGCTCGTCGACAGGTGAAGTTTTTGTCCCGAAATGTACGCCGAGTTTCTTGCCAACAGGAAGCGAAGCAGCGCTTCGAGGCGATCCTCCGCGCCATCGTCCACGATGACCACCTGTGCGGTGGCGCCTTTGCGTCCCAGCTCCCGTCCCAGGCTGCGCACAAAGCCCTCGACGGCACGGCGCGCAGCGCGTTCGATGGCGTTTACCGCGCTCCCCGGCGGACGTTGCACGATGATGGCGCGGCCATTGGCGGCCAAGGCGCGCACGTTGTCATGAAAGAACTGGTATATCTCGTCAAGCCCGTTGGGATCGGTAAGCCCCGTCGCGTCGAAGACCAAGCCATCGAATGCGGCTCTGTCCAGCGTGTCGCCGGGCGATAGGAGCCTCGCGCCGGTGCGCTGCAAGGTTGCCGCGATGGCATCGCCCAGCGTTGCCCCGGTTCCCGACCCATGCAACAGCGTCGCGCCCTCCAGGAGGGCCGCACGCCACCGAGTGTCCGCGCGAAGCAGCGGCACCGGAAGCGGGATTCCTAATCCTTTCACCAGTCCGCTGGCGGCTTTATTGGCGCTGAGGCGCACAAGGAAGTCACTCATCTTATCTTGCTCCTGTAAGTGCCGGAGACGAACCGGCCTCACCCGCGGCCTCTGCCTCCACCTTCTTGAGGTTGGCAAGGAGCCGGTCACCCGTGGTCATGATTTCATTTTGAAGATACTTGCAACGCGGCTCGGCCCGCTCAAGGTAGTTCAAGAAGGCTTCTCGGCGTTCGGGAAATTTCCTCGACTGCGCCAGGAGCACTTCGCACACCGCCACATCGATCGTGATTCGCATGAGCCGCTCCGCATGCAGCATGGCCAGGGCGAAGTCGCGCTTGGGATCCCATTCCTTGAAGAACTCACCGTATCCCGCAGCCAGCTTGGCGATCGCCAGGCGGTGCAACAGGTAGGCAAGCACGCCATAGCGGCGGCGCTGTAAACGGGCCACCCGTCGCTCATCGGCGCCGCCCCCAAAGATTCCTGCCCATGTCGCGTTCAGCCAGCCGGAAACGAATTTTCCAGGCGCTTTCAGGACACCGACAAGGCTGTCCTTCATCACCATGAGCGACTGAATCTGGCTGGTGCCTTCATAGATTGGCAGCACCATCGCATCGCGCAAAAGCTTCTCGGCGCCATACTCCGTGGTGTACCCGTAGCCGCCATGAATCTGGATGCAACGGCGCGCCATGTCTACCGCCCGCTCGGAACCCATGTACTTGACGAGCGGCGTCAAGCGGCGCGACCTGGCCTGGTGCGCCGCCGCCTCCCGTTCCACGGCTTCCCGCTCCGCCGGGTTCTCCGGCGGCATGAAACGAAGCATCAGGCGCAGCTTGTGCGACATCTCCTCGTGGTACGCGCCCTCCATCGCGATCGCGCGGAGGCCTTGTATGTCGGTCTGCATCTCGAGCAGGTAGTCGGCAATCATCTCGTGGCGGTCAATGGTCTTGCCCATCGTCGGGCGTTCCGACGCGTAGGCCTTCGCAAGGCGCCACGCGGTTTCGCAGAGGCCCAGCGACTCGAACCCCACGCCCAGCCGCGCATTGTTCATCAAAAGCAGCATCATCTTGAAGCCATCGCCGCGCCCGCCGATGAGTTCGGCGGGAGACTTCTCATAGCGCACCGCCACCGTGGCCGAACCATGGTGCCCGAGCTTGTCCTCCAGTTTGTCGAAGTGGGCGTAATGCGTGCGCTCGCCGTGTTCGTTGTCTTCGTAGGCCTTGACCAGGAACATCGAAAGATCCTGGAGTCCCGAGAACGCGTCGGCCCTGTTGTTTTTCTCCGTCTTCGCCACGACGAAGTGGTACTTCGCATGGCCCGAAGTAATGAATATCTTGTTGCCGGTCAGGTGCCACCGGCCGGACTCGTCCTGTTCGGCATGGCTGGTCAATGCCGCCATGTCGCTTCCGGCGTTGGGCTCCGTGATATCCATGCTTCCCCAGGCTTCCCCGGCGGCGATCTCCGCGATCATGTCGCGGAAACGAGTCGCGCTTATCCGGTTCGATTGGGAGTCGAATTCGGTCGTGCCCTCAATGCCGGAGAACATGAGCGCGGCGAGCCCCATGCCGCCGTGAAAGCCGATGTGCGCGGCAACGGACACATCCGAGCGGGAGAAGAGTTCGGTGACGACAAGAAAGAGCAGGTAGGGGCAGTTCATTCCATCCAGCTCGCGGGGAAGGCACATGCCGTGCAGCTGGAGTTCCTTCACCTGTTCCATGATTTTCTGGAGCACAGGTGGAAAGGACACGATGCCATCCCGAAGCTGTGGATGCTCACGGTCAATGACGGCGGCATGCGGAGCCACTTCGTTCGCGGAGAAGTCGCCGACAAGTTCAAGCACGCTGGCATAGAATTCGAGCGCTTCCTTCGCGCTCGGAAAGGCGTCGGCGGCTTTGTAGTTGTATTCCGTCAGACGGACCAGCGGCTCCCAGTCGATGTAACGCTCCATGTAAAAGCGCAGGTCGTCGTTGTCCTCATAGAAATTCGCCATGGTTCCACTAGGGCTCCTGTGTGTCTGCGAGCGGCTTGATGAACAAGGCATCGCGCGCTATGCGGATCAACTCGTCTACGTTGGCGGCGCTGTCGCTGCGCGCGAGCGCGGCGGCTTCATCGCCAATCGCCACCGTGGTTACCACCATCAGCAACACCTGGACCACGTAGGATTCCGGGTGCACCGAGGGGCGAATCAGCTGTGTTGCCTGTCCCATGCGGATGTAGTCCGCAAAGAGCTTGAGCCACGGCTGAAGGTGATTGCGCATTTGCGCCTCGAGTTCGGCGGGGCGGTCCAGCAATTCACGCAGGGCAAGCCGCGCGCGGTTCGGGTCCTCCCGGAAAAAGTTCAACAGCGCCGCCACGCTACTGGAAAAGCGGTCGTGGCCGCTGGGCTGCGCGAGCACTCCGGGCAAAGCCTCTCTCCAATGAAGCAGCCACGCCTCAATGACAGCATGGCGCAACGCTTCCTTGGATGGATAGTGATAGAGTAGCGACTGCTTTCGTATGCCGGCGTCGTGGGCGATGGCCTGAATCGAAGTCGCGTCATAGCCATGCGCCCCAAAAAGGCGCGTGGCCACCGCAAGGATTCGCCCTTTGGAATCCTGCAGGGTGATGTCTCCGCTAGCTAACGCGGATGGAGTTGGGATTGATTCTGACATGCGGTAGACAATAGTCTACCAAGCGGTAGGTAGTTCGTCAAGCTGCGGCACGCTGGGAGACTTCATGGCATGTATCCTGAGTTTTTAGAGACCAACCTGGCGGCCATCGGCATGAATCGCGCCCGTGAAGTGTGGGGCGAGGTCAAGTTGATCTCCAAATACAAGGATGGCCGGCACGGGCCAGCGTGGCAGTCCTACACCGTCTCCGAGCAGGCCGGCATTCAGCTTCGGCTCGCCGCCGCCTGGAAGAGACTGGGCCTGGAACCGCAGGATCGCGTGGCGATCATGGCCCCCAACCGACCGCGCTGGGTGTTTACGCTCAATAGCCTGCTGATGGATGGCCTCGTCGCGGTGCCCATTTACCCGACGATCCTGCCGGAAGATGCCGCGTATATCCTTAACGACTCAGGAGCCAAGTACATCGTCGTGGACTCGCTTGAGCGCGCGGAACAGATTCGCTCCGTGATGGACCAGGCGCCTGCCTTGCAGGGCATCTTCGTGATGGACCGGCTGGATGAAACCCCCGCCGCGCCCATTTACGCGCTCGACGAGCTGATTCAAGGCGACGCCAAACAGGATGATCATGAGGCCGTGTATGCGACGGTTCGAGAAATCGGCGGCACGCATCGCGCGGCCATCATTTACACCTCGGGCACCACGGGGCGGCCAAAAGGGGTGGTGTTGACGCACGACAACTTCTTGAGCCAGCGGCCGCTACAATCGAGTTTCGATCTCAGGGAGGACGACATATTCCTGAACCACCTCCCGTTCTGCCACGTCTTTGGGCTGTCCTCAGATTTGTTCGGGGCCACATCGGTCAAGGCCACCATGGTGATATCGGATGGGATTGAACCGGAAAAGATCCGCCATGCCCTGCATACGATCCGTCCCACGGTCTTGATGAGCGTGCCGCGGCTCTTCGAGAAGATCTACGTTCAGGTGCACCAGGTGGTTTCGCAGCGCCACCGGCTGGTCCAGAATCTTTTTCATGGGGCTTTATCCACCGGGAAGTTGCTGTTCGACATGGAGTCCGAAGGCAAACCGGTTCCCCGGCGACTTCTGCTCAAGGCGCGCTTATCACGCCGTATCGCGAACAAGATCCTGCGACGGGCGGGACTGGACCGGGTCCGCCTTGCCTACGCGGGCGGGGCCCCAACCAGCCGCGAGCTGATTCACTTCTATCAGGGGCTCGGCATCAATCTCTACCAAGGCTACGGTCTTACCGAGACCAGCCCCGTGGCGACGGTGAATCTGCCGGGGAAGAACAAGCTTGGCACCGTGGGGCCGCCGATTCCCGGCGTGGAGGTAAAGCTTGCGGAGGATGGCGAGATACTGATTCGTGGCGGGAACGTCATGGAAGGCTATTTCAACAATCCCGATGCAACGGCGCAGGCGGTTGATGAAGAGGGGTGGTTCTACTCCGGGGATATCGGGGAGATTGACGAGGATGGCTACCTGAAGATCATCGACCGCAAGAAGGAACTCATCATCACCTCGGGGGGGAAGAACATTGCACCCCTGCCCATCGAGTCCGCGTTCAACACCGATATGTATATTGAGCGGGTGGTGGTGATCGGAGACCACCGCAACTACCTCACCGCGCTCATCTGTCCCGAGTTTCAGGTGCTGCGAGAGTGGGCGGTCACGCGGGGGATCGATTGCGCGACGAATACCGAGCTGGCTTCACACCCCGAAGTCCGAAAGCTGTTCGAGGAACGTGTCGCCCTGGTGAACCAGAAGCTGGCGCGTTACGAACAAATCAAGACCTTCTCCGTGCTCGACCGCAATTTCACCCCGGCCACCGGAGAGATCACGCCCACCGAGAAACTCAAGCGCCGCGTGATTGCGGAACGCTATGCCGATATCATCGACGGGATGTACGTCAAGGAGTGAGTTTCGGACAGCTTGAGCGTGAGCGTGGGATAGACCTATGCGATGGGGCTATACCGCTTGTAGATGTAGTCGTTGAGCCATTCCTGCAAGGGCTCGACTTCCACTTCATCCACCACCTCATCGGCGAAGCCGTAGGTGAGCATGGCGCGGGCCATATCCTCGGCGATGCCGCGGCTGCGGAAGTAGAAGATGATCTTCTCGGGCGGGGAACCAATGGTGGCGCCGTGGGTGCACTTCACGTCGTCGGCGTAGATCTCGAGCTGCGGCTTGGCGTCGATGGTCGCGGTGTCGCTGAGCAGCAGGTTGTTGCTCAACTGGTCGGAGTCGGTCTTCTGCGCATCGCGATGCACATTCACGCGGCCCGCGAAAACCGCTTTGCTCTCGCCATCCAGGATGCCCTTGTACAGAATCCGGCTGCGGCAATTTGGCACACGATGGGTAATCTCCAGCGCGTTGTCCAGCAGGCGCTTTCCGTCGTTCAGGTACAGGCCCGCCAGGTTGCACTCGGCGTTCTCGCCCGCTAAATCGGTGCAAAGCTGGTTGCGAATGATGCCGCCTTCCAGTGAGAACGAATAGGTCTTGCAGTAGGCGTCACGCTCGTGCCGCACTTCAATGGTTGCCAGATGATTGCCTTGCGCACCCTCGCGCACCACGCGGTAATACTCCAGCCGCGCGTTTTGCCCGACGGCAACCTCCTCGACGACGTTGTTCAGATAGGCGGTATCACCCGCCAGCGAGATGTAGCTCGCGATGATGGTCGCCTGCGCTCCGGGCTCCAGCACGATAAGGTTGCGCAGGTTAGCCGCAGTGTTCACTTCGCGGCCCGTCGTGACGAACAGCAGGTGAATCGGCGACTCCACGGCCACATTCTTCGCCACGTGGACAAAGGCTCCATCCTGCAGAAAGGCACTGTTCAGGGCGGTATAGGCGCTGCGCTCGCCGAGGTACTGGTTCAGGTGTTTCTCGACGATTGCCGCCTGCGGCCCCTGAATCGCGTCGTGCAATCCCACGAGGGTCACCCCTTCGGGCACAGCCCCGCTGCTCAAGCTTGGCGCGAAGTAGCCATCCACGATAACCAGTTCCGGCCAGTCCTGATTGTCGAAGGTTATCCCGGCCAGCTCCTGGGTGGACGGCAAGGTGGCGGGGGGCGCGGTGAGCGCACGGAACTCCGTCTTTACCAGCGCGGAGATGTTGGTGTGCCGCCACTCCTCCATCTTCGTATTCGGCCATGGCGTGCCGCTAAAGCGAGCGGCAGCATCGGCGCGCAATTTCTTCAGCCACTCCGGCGAGCCATTGGGCTTCACGGCGGAAAGATCCGCCAGGAATCGATCGCGCGATATATCGTTCAGCGTCTCGGTCATTGCTCACTTCCAGCGACAGCCCTCAGGCAGTCAGCGCTTCCTGCTCTTCCACCAGCCAGTCATAACCTTTGGCTTCCAGCTCTAGCGCCAGTTCCTTGCCGCCGGACTTCACGATGCGGCCCTTGTACATCACATGCACGAAATCGGGCACGATGTGGTCGAGCAGGCGCTGGTAGTGGGTTACCACGATGAAGGAGCGCGTCGGCGTGCGCAGGCTGTTCACCCCTTCGCTCACGATGCGCAGCGCGTCGATGTCCAGGCCGGAGTCGGTCTCGTCTAGAATCGCAAGGCGCGGCTCCATCACGGCCAACTGCAATATCTCGTTGCGCTTCTTTTCGCCGCCGGAGAATCCGAAGTTGACGAAGCGTTCGCCGAACTTCGGGTCAACGTGTATCTGCTCCATCTTCTCCTTCAGCAGCTTCCTGAATGAGGGCAGGTCCAGCTCATCAAAGCCGCGGCTCTTGCGCACTTCATTCACGCTGGCATGCAGGAAGTATTCGTTCGTGATGCCGGGAATCTCGACGGGATACTGGAAGGCCAGGAACATCCCCAGGCGCGCGCGCTCCTCGGCGGGCAGGTCCAGCAGGTCCTGACCGAGGAAGGTCACCTCGCTCTCCTCGTCCACTTCATAGGCTTCATTGCCCGCCAGCACACCCGCGAGCGTGCTCTTGCCGGAGCCGTTCGGCCCCATGATGGCGTGAACTTCACCTTCGCCAATGGTCAAGTTGATGCCGTTGAGAATCGGATTGTCATCAACGGATGCCTTCAGGTTCTTAATCTCAAGCACGTCTGAATTTCCTTTTCAACACAAAGGGCACGAAGTATCACGAAGCACACTAAGAACGCTTCGTGCTCTTAGTGGTTCTTCGTGTACTTCGTGTTATGCATTTATCCCACACTTCCCTCAAGGGAAAGATCCAGCAGCTTCGTGGCTTCCACCGCGAACTCCATCGGCAGGTGATCAAACACTTCCTTGCAGAAACCGTTGATGACCATGCTGATGGCGTCCTCGGGACCAATGCCGCGCGACTGGCAGTAGAACAACTGCTCCTCGCTCACCTTCGAGGTGCTTGCCTCATGCTCGGCGGACGAGCTGCTGTTGCGCACATCCAGGTAGGGGAAGGTGTGCGCGCCACACTTGTCGCCGATCAGCAGCGAATCGCACTGGGTGTAGTTGCGGCTGCCCGACGCACCGGGGTTGATGCGCACCAGGCCGCGATAGCTGTTGTCGCTGCGCCCGGCGGAGATCGTCTTCGAGATGATCGTGCTGCGGCTGTTCTTGCCGAGATGGATCATCTTTGTACCGGTGTCCGCCTGCTGCATGTTGTTCGTCAGGGCGACGCTGTAGAACTCGCCCACGCTCTCCTCGCCCTTGAGGATGCAGCTCGGATACTTCCACGTGATCGCCGAGCCCGTCTCCACCTGCGTCCAGCTGATGCGGCTCCGATACCCCGCGCAGAGTCCGCGCTTGGTCACGAAATTGTAGATGCCGCCCTTGCCTTCCTCGTCCCCGGCATACCAGTTCTGCACGGTCGAGTAACGCACTGTCGCACTAGGATGGGCATAGATTTCCACCACCGCCGCATGCAGCTGGTTGGTGTCGCGCATCGGGGCGGTGCAGCCCTCGAGGTAGTTCACCTCCGCGCCTTCCTCCGCCACGATGAGTGTGCGTTCGAACTGCCCCGTGTTTTCCTGGTTGATGCGGAAATACGTGGACAGGTCCATCGGGCACTTTACGCCCTTGGGGATATACGCGAAGGAGCCATCGCTGAACACGGCCGAGTTGAGCGCGGCGTAGAAGTTGTCGTTCTGTGGCACCACGGAGCCGATGTACTTCTTTACCAGTTCCGGGTGTTCCTTGATGGCCTCGCTCATCGAGCAGAAGATGATGCCCTTCTTGGCGAGGATTTCCTTGTGCGTGGTCATCACGGAAACGCTGTCAAACACGGCATCGACCGCCACGCCCGACAGACGCTTCTGCTCATGCAGCGGGATTCCCAACTTCTCGAAAGTGGCCAGAAGGTCGGGATCCACCTCATCAAGACTGGACTTCTTCTCCTTCTTTTTGGGAGCGGAGTAGTAGCTGAGCGCCTGGAAATCCGGCTGGGGATAGTGCACCTTCGCCCAGTGCGGTTCGGTCATGGTCTGCCAAGAGCGGAAGGCCTTCAGCCTCAACTCCGTCATCCACTCCGGTTCTTCCTTGCGGGCGGATATCGCGCGCACCACCTGCTCGTCCAGCCCGGGAGGAAAAGTCTCGGACTCAATCAACGTCTCCCAACCGTACTTGTACTTGCGGTTGGCCATCTCGGCGGCGCGCCGGTTGCTCTCCTCGACCCGCGACCCTTTGTATTGGGCGGTCTCGAGGTTCTCGGCGGTGGTGTTCAAGGTCTGCATACTCCAAGGTGTTTCATGGGAACGAGATACGGCGAACCCATGGGGTCGCCGGTGATCCCTCTTCCTCTGCCGACAAAACGCCCCTTGCCGCCGGGGTATTCCCGGATATGCGACGTAAGTGCCCGAGGGCACGGGATATGCAGTATATCACAGCGGCTGGGAAAGCGTCTCCTCGCGCAAACAGCACGCGTTTCGCTAGACTCGATGTCGAAATACTGGACGGTGTATTTCCCGCCAGGAGGCTGCTGCTTGATCGATACCACCATCCTGCTCCTGATGACCGGAGTGCTCGTGTTTGCGAGCATCATTGCCAGCAGGTTGGCGGGATTTCTTGGGGTTCCCACGCTCATCGTCTTTCTCAGCGTGGGCATGCTGGCCGGCTCAGACGGACCCGGCGGCATCCACTTTGATGACGAAGCCGCCGCCAACATGGTGGGCACCATCGCGCTGGCCTTCATCCTCTTTGCGGGCGGGTTGGACACCAACTGGAAGATCATCCGCCCCGTGTTGGGGCGTGGCGCGACGCTGGCCACCGCGGGCGTATTGATTACCGCCCTGCTGGTGGGTCTGTTCGTTTGGGCGGTCCTGGGCCTCCCGCTGCTCACCAGCCTGCTGCTGGGTTCCATCATCTCCTCCACCGACGCGGCCGCCGTCTTCTCCGTGTTGCGCGGCAAGGGCGTGGGTCTCAAGGGCAACCTCAAGCCCCTGCTGGAACTGGAGTCGGGCAGCAACGACCCCATGGCCATCTTCCTCACGCTGGGCCTCACCCAGCTGCTGACGGTCCCCGACTTCCTTGCCGTCTCGCTCATCCCCGCCTTTTTCATCAACATGATTGGCGGCGTGCTGGTGGGCCTGCTCGTGGGCAAGGCGGCCGGCCTCATCATCAACCGCGTCAAGCTGGATTACGAAGGCCTCTATCCCGTGCTCACCATGAGCCTGGTGCTGCTCACTTTCGGCATCGCGGAATACGTGAAGGGCAACGGCTTCCTTGCCGTGTATATCTGCGGCATCCTGCTCAACGGCACCGACTTTTCCCACAAACGTTACCTGATGAAGTTCCACGACGCCCTGGCGTGGATGATGCAAATCATCATGTTCCTCGTGCTTGGGCTACTGGTCTATCCGTCCGAGCTTCCCGCCGTGGCCGGGCAGGGCCTGATGGTGGCCCTCTTCCTCATGTTCGTGGCGCGGCCCGTGGCGGTGGCGCTCGGACTGCTCGGCAGCAGCTTCACCCTTCAGGAGCGCTTGCTCGCCTCATGGACCGGACTGCGCGGGGCGGTGCCCATCGTCCTCGCCACCTTCCCCTCCATGGCCGGCTACGAGAACTCCGCCCTGCTCTTCAACGTCGTCTTCTTCATCGTCGTCACCTCGGTGCTGGTGCAGGGAACCCTCCTCATGCCGGTCGCACGCTGGCTGAAAGTGGACGAACCCCTCGCTTCACGCCCCACCTATTCGCTGCAAATTGAGCGCCGCGGCCAGGCGCAGGGCGACACGCGCGAAATTGAGATCCTGCCCAACATGGCCGCGGTGGGGAAGACCATTGCCGATCTGGGCATTCCCCCCAAAGTGCTGGTGCTGCTCATTGGCCGTGGCGATGGCTTCGTCGTGCCGCGCGGCACCACCGTCATTGAGCCCTATGACACGCTGCTGATGCTCGGCGACACCGAGGGCCTCCGCGAGGCGGCCGAGGCCGTGCTCTCACCCGGTGGAAAACATCGCCATCTCAAGGCGTCGGAAGATCCCCTGGCCGCGCTTCCTGCCGCGACGGAAGAGAAGTATCTCTCCAAGCAGGTGGTGGTGATTGGTTATGGCCGCGTGGGACGCAAGGTCTGCGACCTGCTCGCCAGTCGCCATGTGCCCTTTGTTGTTGCGGATGAAAGCCGCGAGATCGTGGAAGCCCTGCGAAAAAGGGGAATCCCTGCTGTCGTCGGCGACGCCAAGTCGGCCCTTGTGCTGGCGCAGGCCCATGTCGCCCGGGCTGCCGTGCTCGTCGTCGCCACGCCCGACACCATGAAAGTGCGCACCATCATCGAGACCGCCCGCGCCCTGAATCCCGCCATCCAGGTCATCATCCGCAGCCACAGCGAGATGGAAGCCGCCCTGCTCGAAAAGGAAAATGCCGGCGAAGTTCTCATCGGGGAACAGGAGCTCGCCAAGGGCATCGTGGGCCGCATCATGCAAAGGCTGGGTTAGCCCCGCGCGCTCACTCCCCCTTGGTGGGACTAATTCAAAGGCCTGAGCGGGATGGCGAAATCGCTGCTATAATTCAGGTGAGCAGCCACCCAGGCGACTGAGTGTCTTCTAAAGGAGTGTCAAGCCCTTAGGAGGACCACACCATGAGCTCCCTCTCTCACTCCCGGCGATATTTCGCAACCTTTGCCCTCCTCCCGCTGTTGGTCTTCGCCGTTGGCCTTGTGGCCGAGTCGCAGACGAGCACCACCGTGGTGCCCTTCCAGGGACGGGTGACCTTGTCCTCGGGCGATCCCCCGGGCGATGCCCTCTACCGGATGCGCTTCGAGCTTTTCGATGCCCCCTTTGACGGCAATCTCTTGTGGAAGGAAACCAATACCGACGTGCCGGTGGCGGGCGGATTGTTTGCCGCCGCGCTGGGCAGCATCTCGCCCTTCCCCGCCGACGTCTTTGCGGGCGACCCCGACCTCTACCTTCAAGTCACCATCGACCTGGAGAACAACGGCTTCGACGACAACGACGTGCAGACCCCGCGCACCCCGCTGAACGCGGTGCCCGTGGCACTCGAGGCGGCCAATGCCGCCAAGCTGGGCGGCCGTCCGGCCGCCGAGTACGCCACGCAGGTGGATGTGGAAACTGGACTCTCGACCGAGGCGAACCAGACCGAGGTCGACACGGCGCTGAGCGGCAAGGCCGAGCAGGCCGCGGTGGATGCCAGCCAGTCGGCGCAGGACGCGGCCATCGCGCTGAAGGCGGATCAGTCCAGCGTCAACACCGCCCTGGCCGCCAAGGCCGATGCTTCCGCCCTGTTCCAATGGGAGCTGGTTAAGGTTGGCCCGGTGGCGATGGAAGCCAACCGGGGCTATGTGGTCAACGCCCCCAAAGAAGTTTCTCTCAACCTGCCGTCCTCGGGGGCGCTCTCCGTGGGCGACGTGGTGCGCGTCAGCGGCATAGGCTCCGGCGGGTGGCGCCTTGAACAGGCGATACGGCAAAAAGTGCTCACCCGAAATCTACAGGTGCCGAACCCCAGCGCTGCCTGGGTAGCCCGAGAGAATGAGCGCTTCTGGTCCAGTGTGGCCTCCTCGGCCGATGGCACACGCCTGGTGGCGGCCGTGGATGGTGGGCGGCTGTATACTTCGACGGATGCAGGCGCGACTTGGACTGCTCGGGAAAGTGACCGGTACTGGACCGGCGTTGCCTCGTCGGCGGACGGTTCCCGCCTCTTGGCATGCGAAAGGAACGGTTGGCTCTATACCTCGATGGATGCGGGCGCGACTTGGACTGCGAGAGAAATCGAGGGAAGGTGGAGTAGCGTAGCTTCCTCAGCGGATGGCACGCGTTTGGTTGCGGTCGGCTTTCAGACCCAGATTCATGTCTCCACGGATGGTGGCGTTAGTTGGAATCCTCGGGAAGATGTTCGCTTCTGGACCAGCGTTGCCTCTTCGGCGGATGGTATGCACTTGTTTGCGGTCGGCTTTGGCACGCAGATCTATTGGTCAGCAGACGGCGGATTCTTATGGTATGCGTCCGAGAACGCCCGCGATTGGCTTAGCGTTGCCTCTTCCACCATTGGAAACAGAGTGATTGCACTCTCAGCCCAGCTTTACACTTCGACCGATTACGGCGTCACTTGGACAGCACGGGGCGATTCTGGGGCTTGGAATCGCGCGGCTTCCTCGGCGGATGGCACGCGCTTGGTAATCGCCACGAGTTCACTCGTGTATACGTCCACCGATGGCGGTCTCACCTTGACGCCGCAGTTGGTGCCTTCGGGAACCTGGACCGGCTTGGCCTCCTCTGCCGATGGCGCGCGTCTTGTGGCGGTCTCATCAGGCGACCAAATCTACACCTACTCCACACTCGTCGAGCGCAGCACGACGGGCGTTCTGGGGGGGCTGGCTGGCGGGTATGGCACGGCCATTGAGTTGCAGTACATCGGGGGCGATACGTTCCTGCCGATCAGCCACGAAGGGAACCTGAGCGCCTTCTAGGGCAACCGCAACCCATCATTTGAAACCCGGGCGCAAGAGCGCCGGAGAGACGTTTCCATGAAACGCTTGGCACAAACCATCATGTCGAGCCTCGCGATAGGGCTTGCCGCATGGGGGTGGGTGGGCCTGGCAACGGCCGACACCTCAGACCCCGCAGGCAATACGCTGCGCGGCTACCTCGCATTCCCCCTGGTTCAGCGCTCCTTGGACCCGGCCGGAAACCAGTTGGAGGGTATCGTGCCGGGGGCCTTTGCCCTTGGCTCCCTGGATGGCAATGGCCATGCCCTCGGGACCGCCGCGCTCTTGGACGAAGGCGAGTCCACCGGTGAAGAAGGCGAGGGCGCCGCCGAGGGCGAAGGAGAAGGTCTCGTTGAGGGGGAAGGCGAGGGCACACCCGAGGGCGAAGAAGAAGGACTCGTTGAAGGGGAGGGGCAGTTCGTCGATGTCTTCGAGGAATTGCTCTACACCTTTGCCTCGGCCGATGTCGATGCCGACCGCACGGTAACGCTGGAGGAGATTCAGGCACAGTTGCCCGGTTTTACCCAGGAGGACCTCGACGAGGCCGATGCCAACGACGACGGGGCGCTGAGCGTGCCCGAGCTGCTGGCTGTCAGCACCCGCCCGGTCATTCACAGCGCGGACACCAACGGCGACTACGCGCTCAGCCTCTCGGAATTGCTGCGCGTGGTGCAGCTCTACAACGCGGGAGGCTATGCCTGCGCGGACAACCCGGGGGCCACGGAAGATGGCTACCTTCCGCAATCCATCCCCGGCCCGCCCGAATGCCTGCCGCACGCCCTCGACGCCAACAGCGACAACCAGATATCCCTCAGCGAACTCCTGCGCGGCATCCAGCTCTTCAGCTTCGCCGGGTACACCTATTGCGAAGGCCAGAGCGAGGACAGCTTCTGCGACCGGCTCTAAGAACTGCAGCAAGAACAACGCGAATCAGAACATGCTCAATAATCTGAATCCTTTACGGGGCGATGACAGCCATGACAAGGTTGTCCGCGACCGGTGGTCTCGTGTAGCGTGATCGATGAAAGTGACCTGTTGAAAGCCGGGTGGGGGCAAGTCTGATTCTTTGATGCCGGCTGATGCTCCTTCGAAGCGCAACCCATGTGTGTCAATCACAATTAAGGCAAAGGAACGAATCTTGAAGAAGCTCAGTTTGCTGACCATCGCCTTGTCCTGTTTGGGATGTGTTTCTGGTTTGCAAACACTGGAGGGTAGTTGGCGGACGGAGTCCAGCACGACCGGCGTCCAGAGCACAACCCGAGAGATTCTCACCTACACGTTCGATGAAGCTTCGGTAACGAGAACTTTGGAATGGCGAGTCACTTCTCTCGACGGATTGCTGAGTGCAAGTTTGATTGCAAGCGACACGGCCACGTATGTCATTGATGAGTCGTCCACTCCGGCGCGGATAGATCTATCGAGCCTGACTCAACTTGAGACGCCGAACGGCGCGGCTTTTCTCTCGGCGGCGGCCATATCCGGTCAAACGGAGAGAGGCTTGACACTCGCCTTTCTCAATCGCGCGGACCTGACATTCAGCGATAAGGGCTTATTCGAACTCGATAATGGCCTGCTCCAAATACGGTTCGGTGGCACGACAGACTACCCGAGTGACCTGTCCGGGGCTTTCGAACTGGATCGGTTTTCAAAGCTGCTCGGTTTCTAAGCGCTGCGGCCGCTGTATAAAAACCGCTCCTGATATTTGCGGATAGGTATACGCGCCTCATTGCCTTCCAGATATCGAGTCTCGCGGGATGCACCTATTGCGACGACCGAAGTACCGACGATTAGGGCGACCGGTCAGCGCCAGATTCTAACCGCTCAGCGGTGTATGGGGATGTTTGGCGTTTGGCGCAGGTATAACGGCAAGGTCTGCAATTCCGGTTGGCCTCGAGTGGTCTTTCACTTGTTCAACGTCCCGAGCCTGGTGTAGGATCATTTGTGCAAGTGTATGTGCGCCAATCACTTGTGTACTAGTGAGATGTTGAGAGTTCAGATCGTTTGAAGGATCTAATCGGCGCACCGGGGGGATGGGCTTTCAACAGCCTTTTACCTGGCATCGTGGTACTAAACTTAGTCATCCAACAGGGACTTATTCATGCGGCTTACGAATAGTATCGATACCCTTTCCCCTCTTGGCGCACGCGCGATTTGCGGGGCAACAACGTTGCTGTTGGCGCTGTTGTGCGTGCCTACGACCTCGGCGCAGGTGCGCCTTCTAAAGAGTGAGGGAGACATTGGCGGCTTTGCTCGCCAGCAGCCGCCTGGACTCGGCGAACCGCCCGGCACCGTAACATGCGACTTGGCCAGCCCTGCCATTCCGCCCGACAGCTTGAGCGCCTCTGATGCAGCGTCATGCACGGCGGGAGGTAATACGTTGTCGGGTGAATTTCTGCTCGATATCGACGAGAGCCAGGGCAGCCTATCCGAAATCTTCGCCTCCACAGAGGCCTCGTGCAACAGTGAGCCCCTGCTGCCACAGTTTGCCGGGTCTTTCGCGTCGTCGTCGGGGGCCGACGGCGGTGCCCAGATTGTCGTGGAATTCGAAGTCGAGGCGGCAGTCCAGGCGAGCTTCACCCTCAACCTCGCAGCGAACGGAACTGGAACGTTCACCGGAGTAGCAAGTGCTACCCTGCGATCACCAGCGCTGTGCTTTGTTGGCACTAACTGCGACACCGAATTCAATGAGTCCTTTACCGCATCAAACGGATCAAGCTTTAACGGAGGAGCCCCCTTCCCTCAGTCGGCGTTGCTGCAACCCGGCACCTACCGGCTTGAGCTGATAAATCGTGTGCAGTCGGGTTCGAGCCCGAACCCTTTCGGCCTCGGCGTGTCGTCTGCTGTCAGTGCATCGGCTTCGCTGCTCATCCAGTTCGAGTCGCAGGCCGAGTGCGACCTGACCTGGAACGAGTCCGGTGCGGGCGGTGCCTTCGACGATGCGGATAACTGGTCTCCCCGGCAGACGCCGCAGGACGATAACAACGGATGCAACGACCTGTTGTTGGACCGTCCGGGTGCGTATGCGATCACCTACGGCGCGGGCGCCGAGGCCGACAGCATCAGCGTCCTTCAGGGCGCCCCGATACTGCAAGGTGGCTCACTCGCACTGGCTGGATTCGATGACACCGCATTAAGTGTCAGTGGCAACGCGAACCTGAATATGAGCGGCTCGCTGACCGCAAAAGACGTGCAGGTGAATGGAACCGCCGTGCTCTCCAACGCGGGTTCATTGTCGCTGGACGTGCTGGGCGATCTCTCCCTGGCGCCGCTCTCTGAAAGCGAAGTTGCCATGTCACTGGCGGCGATCGGAGATGATCCCGCAGGCGATACTGTGAACTTGAAAGTTGGTGGCAACTGGAACGTGGGAGACGCGGGTGGCACGGGGGCTAACTTGCAGGGGCGGACTACGGGCACAGTCAACAAGCTGCAATTGGGCGTGCAGAATACGGGAGTAGGCATTCTCAATGTAGTAGAAGGCGCATCGCTTACCGTTACAGACGAACTCCGCGTGGGTGTGGGGGGGGCCGGCACCCTGAACGTGAACACCCAGGGAGAAGTCTCTGCCGACACGGTTCTGGTCAGCGGCGCATCCGAGGAAGACACTTCGCAGCTGTCCATTGGAGCCGGAGGCAGCCTAACTGTCACGACAGCCCTGGAGTCCGGGCGTGCAGCTAACGAGCGAGGTGATGTTAACATCGGCGAGCTTGGTGCCGAATCCCCAGCCTCCGTGTCGGTGGTTGGCGACATGACACTTGCTGGCGCAGGAGAGGCCAACCTGACGGGCATAGGCCCAATGCAGTTGGATGTGCTGGGCGATCTCTCGATGGCGGTCTTTCCTGGCAGTTCCTCATCCCTGGTGCTCGGTGTGATATCCGATGCGCCCGTGGACGATGCAGATCCAACTGACGCAGCCAACCTGGTTGTGGCTGGCGCATGGACCGTGGGCGGCGCGGGCGAAGCCGCAGCCACCTTGGAAGATGAGGCGGTGGGCACGGTTAACGCACTGGGCCTTGGGCAACAGGGCGGAGGCTTCGGGATTCTCAACGTCGTTGACGGCGCAACGCTTGAAGTTACCGAAGGGGCCTCGGTCGGCGGGACCGGCGTGGGCACCTTAAACATCTCCCGCGCCGGCAGTTTCTCGGCGGAAAGCCTCACGGTGGATGGCGCGGCGGGCGACGATGTATCCACGTTGCGCTTGTCTGGCGAATCCAACAGCGTGCCCGCGGCGGCCGACATCGCGTTCAACCTTGTCGTTGGCAACACGACGAGCGGCCTCTGGAACATGGAGGGTGGCACGCAACTCGATGCGGGCGACATCACCCTGGGTTCTTCGACAGGTTCCAGCGGCAGCGCCACGCTTATCGGCTCATCGGACATCGCAGGGAACAACCTGCTCACGGTCAAGGTCTCCGCCGCTGAGTCGATGTTCATCGGGCTGGATGGCTCCGGCAGTTACGCTACGGCAGACTCGGCCGATCAGCGATTCGGTGAATTGTCGATCGGCGTGAACCAGGGCGCCGACGGCAGTTACTTTGCTTCGGGCGCATTGAACTTCACGACGATCGAGGAAGACCTTATCGTGGGCGGTGCGGGCAGCGGCGACCTCGAACTTCGCGCGGGCGGTGTCACTGCAGCCGCTTGCATTCTCGGTGCGCAGAATGGGGGCTTTGGCGCTGTGCGCGTATTGGAAGGCGGGGCACTGGTTATTGGGCCGGCCGGATCCGAAGAGGGTGAGGTGGAAGGAGAAGGAAAGCGTGCAGGGAAAACCAGCATCTCCTTCCCGGGCTTTCTCGAGATCGGGCGCAAGGCCAATGGGATCATCGAACTCTTTGATGCGGGCACGCGTCTCGCCTGCGACGAGATCATCATCGGCGGTGACAACAGCGCTGCGGGTGGCACGCTCAACGTGGACACCGGCGCCACGGTGGAGTGCGGCGCAAGCCTTACGCTGGGGGCCAATGCCGGCCCCGGCCTGGTGCGCGTAGCCGACGGCGCCAGTATGACCGTGGGCTCCCTTCTCATCATTGCCCCGAATGGACTCTTCATCGCCGGTGGCGGCGCGAGCATCACCTCCGGCAGCGTTGTCGTCAATGGCCGCCTGCGCGTAGTCAATGGACTTCGCATCGAGCGCCCGGACGGCAAGAATGATTCCGTCGAGCAAGGCAAAGGCGGCGATGGTCCCACCGTCATCGATGGCGCGCTGGAAGTCGGCGCGAATGGCAAGCTCGAAGTCGTGGCTGGCGCGGGTGAGGCCCTGGTGGTCACTGGCTCCGCCACCCTCGCGGGCACGCTTGAAATCAACCTGCTGCCCGGAGGCACCTTCACCGACAACCAACTGCTGGAGCTGATTGACTTCCAGGGCGGCGTCACCGGCAGCTTCGCCAGTGTGACCTTCCCGAACGCGCCGGATGGTTTCGTCGGCGATGTCGAGTTCGAGGACGGCGCTCTGCGCTTGCGCGTCATCACCGGCGGCACGGTAGACCCTGAAGGAGAAGACGAAGGAGAGGAGGAAGGCGGCATCGAGGGTGAAGGCGAAGGAGACGGCGAGCCTGTCGCCCCGGGCGGCTGCCAGGGCTGCAATGCCGCGGGCGGCTCGGCGGAAAAAGCGCTCGGCGATTGGCTGGCCACGTTCCTCGGTCTGGCCGTGTTGCTCGGTGCACACTTCCACTTGCAGCGTCAAAGGGGCCGTGCCGTGGCAAGCTGACCGACCCAGAAAATCAGGTCTGTCCAGCTCGCATTCGCATGCGGAAGTTCACTCCCGTATCCCTGGCCCTGTAGTGGCATCTGTTATACTGGCCGCGAGCAGTTTTAACCTGTGCGGGGAATTGCGATGCGCGTGTTGCGAATGCTTGGGGCGCTGTCCCTACTGAGCGGAGTGGCCGCGGCGGAGGACGTCGCGCTGACGCCGATGCCGCCGATGGAGGCGGTCGTGTCGCAGGCGGCGGCCAATGCGGAGCCGGTGGACTTCGGGCGGCAAATACGGCCGATTCTTTCCGATCATTGCTTCGCCTGCCACGGGCCAGACGAGGCCACGCGCAAGGCGGGATTGCGGCTGGACCTTGAAGCGGAGGCGCGCGCGGCCTTGTCGGGCGGCGGCCATGCCATCCTGCCCGGAGACGCGGCCAACAGCGCGGTCCTGCAGCGCATCCTGACGAACGACGCGGGCGACCGCATGCCGCCGTCGTCCTTCAACAAACCCTTGACTGAAGCGCAGGCGACGCTCATCGCGCGGTGGATTCAACAGGGGGCAGGATGGGAAGGCCACTGGGCCTTCGAGCGGGCGGAGCGCCCGGCCCTGCCCGAGGTGAAAAACCCGGCGTGGACCCGCAATGCGATCGATCATTTCATTCTCGCGCGGCTGGAGGCGGAAGGGCTGACGCCATCGCCGGAAGCGGAGGGCCGGGTGCTGGCGCGGCGGGCCGCGCTGGACCTGACGGGACTGCCGCCGGACCCCGCGGAGGCCCGCGCCCTGCAAACCGACCCTGCCGGTTTTGAGGCCTTCGCCGATCGCCTCATGCAGACGCCGCAGCATGCCGAGCACATGGCGCGTTATTGGCTCGACGCGGCGCGCTATGCGGACACCAACGGCTACCACATCGACAATGAGCGTTTCATGTGGCGCTGGCGCGAATGGGTGATTGACGCCTTCCAGACCAACAAGCCCTTCGACGCGTTCACGGTGGAGCAGCTTGCCGGGGACCTGCTGGAAAACCCGACCATGGAGCAGCGGCTGGCCTCGGGCTTCAACCGCAACCACATGATCAATTTCGAGGGGGGCATTATCGACGAAGAGTACCGCGTGCAGTACGTGAACGACCGGGTGCACACCACGTCAACGGTGTGGCTCGGCCTGACGATGAGCTGCGCGCAGTGCCATTCGCACAAGTACGACCCGATATCGCATGAGGAGTATTACCGCTTCTATGCCTTCTTCAACACCATCGAGGAAAAGGGCATCGACGGGGTGGAGGGGAACTCGAATCCGCTGATGAAAGCGCCGGGCGGGGAGGATGCCAAACGCATTGCCGCGCTCTCGGAGCAACTCGCGGCGGTGCGTTCCCAACTGGAGGCGCCGAATCCCGCGCTGGATGAGGCGCAGGCCGCCTGGGAGCGCGACGCGCACCGGGCTTTCCGCGACCGGTGGCAACCAGCGCGTGTGGCCAGCCAGTCTTCCGAGGGCGGCGCAGCGCTCGAAATGCTGCCGGATGGCTCCACGCTGGTGACGGGCAGCAACCCGGAACAGGACACCTACGTGGTGGAACTGGAGACCGAGCAACAACGGGTGACGGCGATCCGGCTCGAGGCGCTGGCGCATGAGTCGCTGCCGAACAAGGCGGCGGGCCGCGCAACGAACGGCAACTTCGTGCTGACGGAAGTGAGCGTGGAGGCGGCCCCGGCCGGCACGGAGAACTGGCAGCCGGTGCCCCTGGCCGCGGCGCGGGCCGACTTCGCGCAGGACACCTTCCCCGTACATCAGGCCATCGATGGCGACCCCGCCACGGGCTGGGCGGTGGCGGGCTTCGACCGGCCGGAGGACCGGGTGGCTTATTTCACGGCCCGCAATCCGGTGACAGGCGCCAAGGGCCTGCGGCTGCGGGTGCGGCTGGCGCACACCTCGAAGTTCGGCGGGCACGGCATCGGGCGCTTCCGGCTGCGGCTCAGCGGCGACAGCACCTTCACCCCGGCGCTTGCGGGCGAGTGGCATTTGAATGGTCCCTTTGGGGCCGAGGATGGCGCCACCGCCTACGCCACCGCGTATCCGCCGGAGCAGGGCGTGAACCTGACGGAACGCTATGACGACGGGCGGGCAAAGTGGAACCGGCTGGACGGCTTCGCCGATGGCATGGTGCACGCGCTGCAAGGGGATGTGGCGGCGAACTACCTGTACCGGAGCATCAAGGCGCCGACGGCGCGCACGCTGCAGGTGGACCTGGGCAGCAACGACGCCATCAAGGTGTGGGTGAACGGGACCGTGGTGCACGACAACGACGTGCAGCGCGGCCTGGAGCCGGGCAAGTATGACCGCGTGTCGCTGCCACTGCGCGCGGGCGACAACGACCTGCTGGTGAAGGTGGTGAACTATGGGGCGCGGCACGAGTTCTACTACGCGGGCGCGGGTGAAGAAGATCCAGCGGCAGTGCCCTTCGACATCGAGAACGCGCTGGCGCTGCGGCCCGCGCGCCGCAGCGAAGCGCAGCGGCTGGCCTTGCTCCACTACTACCGCGACCGACACGTGCCGGAATGGCAGGGCCTGCGGGCCGAGCACGATCGCCTGGCGGCGGAACTGAAAGCGGCGGAGGACGCGGTGCCCACGGTGATGGTGATGGGCGAGATGAAGGAACCCCGCGAGACCTTTGTGCTCAGGCGCGGCGAATACGACAAGCCGGCGCAGGCCGTGACGGCGGGCTTGCCCGCGGCGTTGCCGCCCTTGCCGGAAGGTGCGCCAAACAACCGGCTGGGGCTGGCGCAGTGGCTGGTGCATCGCGACAACCCGCTGACCGCGCGCGTGACGGTGAACCGCCTGTGGCAGCAGTTCTTTGGCACCGGGCTGGTGAAGACCTCGGAAGATTTTGGCATTCAGGGCGAGGCCCCCTCCCACCCGGAATTGCTCGACTGGCTGGCGGTGGAGTTCATGGAGTCGGGCTGGGACCTGCGTCACATCGCACGCCTGATTGTCACGTCGTCCGCCTACCGGCAGGATTCCCGCATCAGTCCCGCGCTGCTCGAACACGACCCGGCGAACCGGCTGCTGGCGCGTGGCCCGCGCTACCGCATGGACGCCGAGATGATTCGCGACAACGCCCTGGCCATCAGCGGGCTGCTGGTGCACAAGGTGGGCGGTCGCGGCGTGAATCCCTATCAGCCGCCAAACATCTGGGAAGAAGTGGCCTATGGCGGCGGCTTCACGGCGCAGGTGTACAAGCAGGGCAGCGGCGAGGACCTGTACCGCCGGAGCATGTACACCTTCTGGAAGCGGCAGGCGCCGCCGCCCGCGATGATGGTGTTCGACGCGCCCAACCGCGAGGTGTGCGCCGTGCGACGGCCGCGCACCAACACGCCCTTGCAGGCGCTGGCCCTGATGAACGGCCCCACCTACATCGAGGCGGCGCGTTTCCTGGCGCAACGCATGCT
>JBJOID010000020.1:0-4522 GCA_046047315.1 Candidatus Hydrogenedentota bacterium
CGCATGGTCGCCCAGCGTGTCGCGCGCGTAGCGATGACGACCCACAACCACGATGATGCCACCCAGGGTAATCGCGGCGGAAAGGGCGAAGCTCCATGCCGGGCGCGGCCAGCGGTCGAAGGCGAGGTAGAGGAACACCAGCCCCGCCCCAACGCCCAGTGCCGCCAGCGCGAACACCGCGCCGTACATCATCACACACCAGCAGAAGAGGAAGAGTTCGGGGTTGCCCACTTGCCAATAGCGGTACATCCAGATTGCCTCGGCAAGGCCTGAAATTTGTCCCGCAACCATGCCGCCAGCCACCGATGCGGCGACGGCGGTGAGTATCCGGCGGAGATACACAGAGCGGTCGGAGTCGTCGAGCAGGGAAACGGGCGCGCCGCGTCGTAGAGTCAGCGTGAGATAGAAGGAGAGCAATGCATGGCGAAACGAGCGTGGCAGTGGGAGCAGCGATATAGCGACTTGGACTATTCGAGGGCGGGCGATGAGTCCGCTAAAGAAGAGCACAACCGCCAGAAACGCGGTGGCCCCGAGGAGCAGTTGAAGCTTACCCACAATGCACCCCGTGATTTAGGAACATCCCCCGCTTCGCGGCGGGAACACCGCCACGAAGCACCCCCTTCAAAGGGGGACATTGGTAAAGCTTCGTCTTGTGTCCCCCTTTGAAGGGGGTGGCGCGCCCGAGTGTGCCGAGGGCGTGTCGGGGGATGTTGAGATTAGCGCGATCAAAAGGCAGGAGCTTCCAAGGCAGGGACGTTACCGGGCTGGAGCTTGGTAACGAGATAGTGAATGGCTCCCGCCTCATACCGCGGCCAAGGCCTGTTCAAAATCCGCGATGAGGTCGGCGGGATGTTCTAGGCCGACCGACACACGGACGAGGTTCTCGGTGATGCCCATGGCGCGGCGCGCGACTTCGGGGATGGCCACGTGCGTCATGGTCCAGGGATACTCGATCAGGGATTCCACGCCCCCCAGCGAAACCGCCTGCGGGAAGAGGGTCAGTCCACCCAGCAGGGCATAGGCCTCCTTCACGCCGCCGCGCACGAGGAAGGAAAAGGTGCCACCAAAGCCGCGCGCCTGGTGGCTGGCGAGTTCGTGCTGCGGGTGGCTTTCCAGCCCGGGGTGCAACACGCGCTCAATCTTAGGATGTGCCTCCAGCCAGCGGGCCAGTTCGAGCGCCGAGGCGTTGTGCGCCTCCATGCGCAGCGCCAGCGTCTTGATGCCGCGCAACACCAGAAAGCAGTCCCAAGGCCCAGGCACAGCGCCGACTGCATTCTGCAGGAAGGCGATGCGGTCGGCGATAGCGGGGTCGTTCACCACCACGCAGCCGCCCACCACGTCGCTGTGGCCGTTGATGTACTTCGTGGTGGAATGCACCACGATATCCGCGCCGAGCGCAAGGGGATTCTGGAAGTAGGGGGAGAGGAAAGTGTTGTCCACCACCGAATGCGCGCCGTGCCTGCGGGCAATGTCCGCCACCGCGGCGATGTCCACCACCTTCATCAAGGGGTTGGTGGGGCTTTCCATCCACACCACCTTAGTGCGCGGGGTGAAGGCCGCCTCGAGCGCGGCGAGGTCGCCCAGGTTCACGAGCGATATCTCGATGCCGATGGGCTTCATAACCTGCGTCATCAGGCGATACGTGCCGCCGTAGCATTCATCCGACAGGATGACATGGTCGCCCGCCTTGTATTGCAGCATGACCGTGCTCTCGGCGGCCATGCCCGTGGCGAAGGTGAAGGCGCGCGCGCCTCCTTCCAGTTCCGCCAGGCAGGTCTCCAGCGCCTTGCGCGTGGGGTTGCCCGAGCGGGAATAGTCGAACTCGCCGGATTGGTCCGGGCTGGGGAAGGCGAAAGTGGAGGTCTGGTAGACAGGCGTCATGACCGCGCCGTATAGCGGCTCAGGTCCTTGCCCAGCATGGATAGCCTTGGTACGAAAATGCATGGAAAAGCTCTCGCGGTTGGAAACCCGAACGATAGCATATCGCCATGCTCACGAGCATGCGCCCGGGCTGTCATTCATAGGAAAGGGCGCTTCGCGTTCCCGCGAAGCGCCCTGACTAATGAGCCTTAATTTTCAGACGTTGATGTCGGTGCCGCCATTACCCGTATCCGTGCCGTCGCCATCCACGGTAGGACCGGTGTTCTTCCACGGTGCCTGACGGTCCACCAAGAGAATGCGGTCGATGATAGCCGTCGTGCCTTCCAGCTTAATCTGCAGGTTGCTCTGCGCCGCCGCCGGAGCTTGCGTAATCAGTCGCAGGTGCTTTAGCTTGTCCATGATACGCACTCCTCAGTCGGTGAAGATAAATATGGCTTCGATGATCTGATCAGTGAGATTGATCAGGAATTCCTTCAGGACAGCGAAATTGCTTATCTGCGCCGCCTTGGGCTTCTTCGTAATCGGGCGATGGTGCTTCATAGTCCGCAATCACTCCTTCCGCCGGGCTCGCATATCGCTCCCAGCTTGGTCCCAGTCATACCATGCCGCCAGGGTTTTGTCAACTATTAATTGACGTCTGGTTCTGAAATTTTCTAAACCTGCGGCCCCACGCCTTCAAGGCGCCGACCCTCGTCGTTGTCGGCAAAACGTTTGAAGTTGTCCACAAACATCCTGCCAAGGCGTTGCAGGCTCTGGTCATAGGCTTCCTTGTTCGCCCACGCATTGCGCGGATTGAGTATATCGTCGGACACATCATGAAGATGCTTGGGAAACTGAAGGCCAAACACGGGCAGGGTGTCGAATTCCGCAGTTTCAATGCTGCCGTCGAGGATGGCGTCGATAATCGCGCGGGTGGCCTTGATGGAGATGCGCTTGCCCACGCCATAGGGGCCGCCTCCCCATCCCGTATTCACCAGGTAGGCACGGGCATGATGGTCATGCATCTTGCGGCCAAGGATCTCTGCGTAGGCGGTCGGGTGCAGGGTCAGGAAAGCCTGCCCATAGCAGGCCGAAAAGGTCGCCGTTGGCTCGGTGACGCCGAGCTCTGTTCCCGCCACCTTCGCCGTGTAACCGCTGAGGTACTGGTACATGGCCTGATCCGGCGTGAGTCGCGACACAGGCGGCAGCACGCCAAAGGCATCACAGGTGAGGAAGATGATGTTGTTCGGATGACCGCCCACCGACCGGGGCTTCACAATGTTGTCGATGTGATAAAGCGGATAGGAGACACGGGTGTTCTCGGTCTTGGCTGCGCTGGTGAAGTCCACTTCGCCAGCCTCATCCACCACCACGTTCTCCAGCAGCGCGTCGCGGCGTATTGCTTGAAAGATTTCCGGTTCGTTCTCTTCCGAGAGGTTGATGCACTTGGCGTAGCATCCCCCCTCAAAGTTGAAGATTCCGGCATCATCCCAGCCGTGCTCATCGTCGCCGATCAATTCACGATGCGGGTCGGTGGACAGCGTCGTTTTGCCCGTTCCGGAAAGTCCAAAGAACAGTGCCGTATCGCCGGCTTTGCCCTTGTTGGCCGAGCAGTGGAAGGAACCAATCCCGCGCAACGGCAGGAAGTAGTTCATAATGCTGAAGATCCCCTTCTTCATTTCGCCGCCATACCAAGTGCCGGCGATCAGGGTCATCCGCTTCTCAACATTGAAAGCCACGAAAACCGGGGAGCGAAGCCCAAGTTCCTGGTACTCTTCGCAGGTCGCCTTACAGGCGTTCAGGATCGTCCAGTCCGGGGTGAAGCCCGGCAGTTCGTCCTCTTCCGGGCGAATGAACATGTTCTTGCAGAAGTGCGCCTGCCATGCCACTTCCGTGATGGTCCGCACCCCAAGCCGGGTATCCGGATTGGCTCCCGCGTAGCCATCCAGCACGAACAGCTTCTTGCCATTCAGCTGTCGCGTGGCGATCTCGAAGAGGCGATCCCAGACTTCGGGCGTGATGGGCTTGTTGTCACCCACCGGCTTGGCCGGGTCTTGCCACCAGATGTGGGCAGCCGAGTCCCCTTGGCGCACAAAATACTTGTCCTTGGGGGAGCGGCCGGTAAACTTGCCGGTGTCCACATTGATGGCCCCGAACTTAGTGAGCACTCCACGTTCCAGTTCACCCAGCTCCGGGGCGGTCTCGAGCGCGAATAGTTCTTCATAGCTGGGGTTGCGGGTCAGGCCGGCATGCTGAACGATGCCGGCGTAGCTCAAATCCAATTGGGACATTCAACAGCACTCCACGAATAGGACTGCGGCGGTGAGGGATGGCAAATATAGCGGGCCACCCGGTCCGCGCCGCTTGGAAAATCCCCCGGAACGGGAAAGAGAATAGATACCATACAGCGGGCTGAAGTTTCCAGTTTCGGGGTTTTTAATTCGGACGATTCGTGATATACTGCGGCTGCGTCCTCGTTTTGGGGGCGGGGCTTTTTTGGGGTTGTAAGACGGGAGTGACACCCGCGATATGAACGCGACCAACTTCGAGCATATCGAAGTCTTGCGAGGCGGCGCCGATGCCGTCGCCGCTTGGATCAAGGAACACCCCGGCCAGCGCATGAACCTTCGCGCGGCTAATCTGCAGGGGGTAAATCTAGATC
>JBJOID010000021.1:0-21428 GCA_046047315.1 Candidatus Hydrogenedentota bacterium
CGGCACCACCAGCACCAGCCCGCCCATGATGAGCAGGTTCAGCGGCGATGATTTCTTTTTTCCGCCATCCTCGACTTCTTCGGCCATGGCACTCTCCTAACGCAAGGCGTCCAGCTCCGCCGGGGCGACGGGGTCGTTGAGTCCGGTCGGCGTCACACTGGGGCCATACTCGCCTTCCGACAGACCGCGCACCAGTCCCCGGTCCACCAAGCCCCGCACATACAACTCCACACGCCGGTTGGTCACCCGGCCCTCTTCCGTGTCGTTCGAGGCAATCGGCTGGCTTGGGCCGCACGCGATGATCTCGAACTGCTCTTCCGGTATCCCGCCGCCCGAGCGCAACCGCTCCGCCACGGCGTGCGACCGGAAATAGCTCAGGTCGTAATTGTCCCGAAACTGGGTGGTGGCGGTCAATGGCGTGGCGTCGGTGTGGCCGCGCACCTCAATGAAGGTCTCCGGCATCTGCGCCAAGACCTCCGCCACGTCATCCAAGAGCGCGTAGGCGTCCGCGGAAAGCACCGCGCTGCCCGGAGGGAACAGGATGGCGTTGGGCAGGCTGATCTTGATGCCGCCCTTCGCGTCGTATTCTATCTTGACCTGCCGCTCCAGCCCCTTCACCTGAAGCATTCGCTTCAGTTGCCGCGCCGCCCGCTCGCTCTCGTCCTGCTGACGCCGCTGATTGCGTTGCATCGGACTCACCACACTGGAAAATTGCGGCAGGATTCCCAGCGCACCTTGCAGCGACATCATCGCCTCGTTGAACTCCTCCTCCTGGATGGTTGAGAAGGAAAGCAAGAGCACGAAGAAGGTCAGCAGCAGGCTCATCAGATCGCTGAAGGTCACGATCCAGCCGGGCGCTCCCTCGTCGCCCCCGCCTTTCTTTTCGCGCTTGGCCATTTAGCTTCCTATGACGATGCGTTCCCGCACTTCCGGCGCCACGAAGGCCTTCAACTTCTGCTCCACCACGCGCGGATTGTCACCCGATTGAATCGACAGGATGCCTTCAATCACCACCTCTTTTTGCAGCAGTTCATTCGAGGTGCGAACCCGCAACTTGCCCAATAGCGGAAGTGCCAGCAGGTTCGAGATGATGGCTCCATACAGCGTCGTCAAAAGCGCTACCGCCATGCCGCCGCCAATCTTCGAAGGGTCGTCCAGCGTGGAAAGCATCTGCACCAGCCCGATGAGTGTGCCGATCATCCCGAAGGCCGGCGCGAGCGCCCCGATGGCTCCCACCACCGATTGTGCCTGGGCATGGCGGTCTTCCATGAAGGCGATCTCTGTGGTGAGGATATCCTTGATCAACTCCGGCGCCGTGCCGTCGATCGCCAGCTGCACGCTTTTCTGGAGGAACTCATCGCCCGCATCCGCCGTGTGGCTCTCCAGCGCAAGGATGCCCTCGCGCCGCGCAATCGTCGCAAACTCCACCAGCTTCTTGATCAGGTTCTCGGTGTTGGTTGGTTCCGTCGTAAACGTGTTCTTGATCGTGCGCACCACGTTCAGCACATCGGAAAGCGGGAAGTTAATCAAGACCGCCGCGGAAGTACCCCCGAGCACCAGCACGACCGAGGCGATGTCGACGAACACCATGGGGTTGCCGCCGAGCAGAATCGTGACCATGACAAGCGCAATGCCCGCAACCAACCCGATGAGCGTTGCTATGTCCATTCCCGCTCCCTACGCGCGCCTGGCTCCGCTTCCCCGGCGCACACTATACCAGCTTGACAAGGTCAGCAGTATTTCCTTACTTCTGTCAATAATTTTAACGCCTCCCGCCCTCAGGTTCCACCTTTTGGCGAACCCTTGGAGGGACGCGCTTAAGCGGTGAAATCCGGAAGCAGCATCTCGATAAAGCCGCGCGCCTGTGGGGTCAGAATCTTCCCGTGCCGCAAGACCACGCCATAGGTCCGGTTGGGGAACCATTGCCCCGCAGGAATGATGGCGAGATTTTCATCCCCGGTGATGCACACGCTCATGGTGACGCTGATGCCGAGACCAAGCTCGACGTACTTCTTGATCACTTCCCAGCCGCCCACTTCCATGGCCACTTCGTAAGGGAGGCCCTGTTTGCGGAACACCGAGTCCACGGTGTTCCAGGTGCTCAGGTTGCGTGGGGGAAGTATGAAGGGATACCTGCCAATATCCCGCAAGGTCAGTTCCCTCATGTGGGCCAGTGGGTGATCGCGTGGCGTGATGAGGAGCGGCTCGTAGGAAACCACGGGATGGAAGTCAATGTCGTCCGGCACGTCGAGAAGCGGCCCCACGGCAAAGTCTACACGGTCTTCGCGAATCGAGCCCAGGGCCTCCGCCCCGGAAAGGTTGTGCGCCTTGAGTTCCACCTCGGGTTGTTCCCTGCGGTAGCGCTCGATGTAGGGCGGGAGCAGGTAGAGAATGCTCGACCACCCCGCAGCAATGTCGATCCGCCCCCGATCTTTGCTGCCGCGCCGCGCCTGGAACCTGTCCGGCAGGGCGTCGAGCTGGTCGATCAGCGGCATCGCCATTTCGTAGAGCAATTCGCCATCCGGCGTGAGCCGGATGCGTGGACCGCGCCGCTCGAAAAGGGTGGTCTTGAGTTCCCGTTCCAGCGCTTGGATTTGCATGGATACCGATGGCTGGCTGAGGAACAGCCGCTCCGCCGCCTTCGAGATGCTTCCTTCGGCAGCGGCATGGCAGAAACCCCGTAACTGCTGCACCCGGTTTTGCTTGTAGCGAAAGTCTTTGCTCAAGATGAGCAGGCTCCAATTGTCGATGGCCGCCGCGGTGTTGCGGCTCCTTGGGGGCGAAGTGCGCGGACCTAAGCATCATCTCGATTGAATTCGAAAGCCAAGTTCATCAACACAGCCTATACTAAGCATTGAAACTTCTGATTTGCAACCACTTACGAAGGGTGGTATCGTTCCAATAGACCTCAAGGCCGGGCAGCTTTGGGGGCATTTCCTACCGAGTTGTCCGCAAACCGAGTGGCTTGTAGCTCGTTTTTCGAGCACGAGACCCGCGAAAGGAACGACCGCATCATGGCTGATCTCCCCACAGGCGTTTCCGTCACCGCACCCATTGAAGGCCGCAATGCCGAAATCCTCTCGAAGGAAGCGCTCGAGTTTTTCGCCACCCTGCAGCGCGAGTTCAACCCGCGCCGTCTGGAGTTGCTGGAAGCCCGCAAGACCCGCCAGAAAGAAATTGACGGCGGCAAGCTTCCGGACTTCCTGCCCGAGACCGCTGAGATTCGAAACAGCGACTGGAAGGTGGATCCGGTTCCTGCGGACTTGCAGGACCGTCGCGTTGAAATCACCGGCCCGGTGGACCGCAAGATGGTCATCAACGCGCTGAACTCCGGCGCGAAGTGCTATATGGCGGATTTCGAGGATTCGCACGGTCCCACGTGGGAGGCTACGCTCGAAGGTCAGGTTAACATGTATGACGCCGTGCGCAAGACGATCTCGTTCACGGACGAGGCGCGCGGCAAGACCTATAGCCTGAACGACAAGCTGGCCACGCTGCTGGTGCGCCCGCGTGGATGGCACCTGCCCGAGAAGCATGTCACGGTCGACGGTGTCACCGCTTCCGGCAGCATCTTTGACTTCGCGCTTTATTTCTTCCACAACGCGAAATACCGGGTGGAGCAGGGAAGCGGTGTTTACCTGTATCTGCCCAAGATGGAGCACCACCTCGAAGCGCGCCTGTGGAACGACATCTTCGTGCGCGCCCAGGAACTGGTCGGCATTCCGCAGGGCTCGGTGAAGGGGACGGTCCTGATCGAGACCATCACCGCCGCGTTCCAGATGGACGAGATTCTTTATGAACTGCGTCACCACAGCGGCGGGCTGAATTGCGGTCGCTGGGATTACATCTTTTCCTACATCAAGCGCTTCGCCAAGAAGGACGAGTTCCTTGTGCCCGACCGTGCCACGGTCGGCATGACCACGCCGTTCATGCGCGCATACTCGCTGCTTTGCATCAAGACCTGCCACCGCCGGGGCGCCTTCGCAATGGGCGGCATGGCGGCGCAGATTCCAATCAAGAACGACGAAGAGGCGAACAATGCCGCGCTGGCCAAGGTGCGCGCTGACAAGAAGCGTGAAGCCGAGGATGGTCACGACGGCACCTGGGTGGCGCACCCGGGCCTGGTGGCCATCGCCATGGAAGAATTCGACGCCGTGCTGGGCGACAAGCCCAACCAGATCGACAAGAAGCGCGACGACGTGAACGTCACCGCGGCCGACCTGCTCGAGATTCCCAAGGGAGAGATCACCGAGGCGGGCCTTCGCCAGAATATCAGCGTGGGTATTGCCTACCTGGAAGCGTGGCTGCGCGGCGTGGGATGCGTGCCGCTGCACAACCTGATGGAAGACGCCGCCACCGCCGAGATTTCCCGCACGCAGCTTTGGCAGTGGGTGCACAACCCGCACGCGAAGCTCAACGACGGGCGCAAGGTCACGCTTGAGCTCGTGCGCGAAGTGACCGCCGAGGAAATGGACAAGGTGAAAACCGCCATGGGCGAGGCGCGCTACAACGAGAGCAAGTATGAAGTTGCCCGCAGCCTCTTCGACCAGATGACCGCGAGCGACACGCTGGACGAGTTCCTCACGCTCAAGGCCTACGAGACCTACGCATAATCCCCCCTGCTGTCCATGGTGCGCGCAAGGCCCATGTCGTGCATAGATCCAACACAACAACCGCCACAGGCGAAACACAAGAAAGTAAATCCGAGATGAGCAACCCGTTGATTGATCAGAACGAAGTGCGCGAGATTGAGGCCATCTGGGCTTCCGACCGCTTCAAGGGCATCACCCGCCCCTATTCCGCCGAGCGCGTGCTCGAGCTGCGCGGCTCCATGAAGGTGGAATACACCATTGCCCACAAGATGGCAGATAAGCTCTGGGGCTATCTCAACGAGCCGGGCGACGGCTACGTGAACGCCCTCGGCGCGCTCACCGGCAATCAGGCCGTGCAGATGGTCGAAGCCGGCCTTCGCGGCATCTACCTGTCCGGATGGCAGGTGGCCGCCGACGCCAACCTCGGCATGACCATGTACCCCGACCAGTCCCTCTACCCCGCGAACTCGGTGCCCGCCATCGTGCAGCGCATCAACAACGCCCTCATGCGCCGCGACCAGGTGCAGACCCTCTCCGGTCAGCGCAAGGTTGACTACTTCCAGCCGATCGTTGCCGACGCCGAAGCCGGTTTCGGCGGCGCCCTCAACGCCTATGAGCTTATGCTCGGCATGATCCAGGCAGGCGCCGCGGGCGTGCACTATGAAGACCAGCTGGCCTCCGCCAAGAAGTGCGGCCACCTCGGCGGCAAGGTGCTTGTGCCCTCCTCCGAGTTCGTCACCAAGTTGCACGCCGCCCGCCTCGCGGCCGACGTGGCCGGCGTGCCCACCGTGCTCGTCGCCCGCACCGACGCCGACGCCGCCGGTCTGCTGACCAGCGACATCGACGAGCGCGACCGTCCCTTCTGCACCGGCGAACGCACCGAGGAAGGCTTCTACGTGACCAAGCCCGGCATCGACCAGGCCATCGCGCGTGCCCTCAACTACGCTCCCTACGCCGACCTCATCTGGTGCGAAACCAGCACCCCTGACATGGCCGCCGCGAAGAAGTTCGCCGACGCCGTGCATGCCCAGTTCCCCGGCAAGCTGCTGGCCTACAACTGCTCGCCCTCCTTCAACTGGAAGGCCAAGCTCAGCGACGCAGAGATTGCCCGCTTCCAGAACGAGATCGGCGCCATGGGCTACAAGTTCCAGTTCATCACCCTCGCCGGGTTCCACAACCTCAACCTCGGCATGTGGGAACTGGCCAACGGCTACCGCGAGCGCCAGATGAGCGCCTTCGTGGAAATGCAGCAGCGCGAGTTCAGCGAAGAAGAGCGCGGCTTCGGCGCCGTCAAGCACCAGCGCTTCGTCGGCACCGGCTTCTTCGACGCCATCACCGAGACTGTCACGCAGGGCAAGTCCAGCGTCACCGCCATGGCCGGCTCCACCGAGACGGAACAGTTCCACTAATCACATGCGCTGCGGCCCGGTCTCGTGACCCCGCCGCCTCTTGCGACCGCATGATGTATTGACAACCGCCCGGGTCCAACAGGACCCGGGCGGTTTGTTTCATCCTCGTATCCCAACGCATGGGGTGCACACAATCGCGGAGATGCTGCGTCGGCCCGTGAGGAGAAGTACCCTGCCATAGCGCGCTTGTGGCAGAATATATGGCAAGCAAGGATATTTCTGACCATGAGCACCACACGGCGATTGACTGCTATCATCGAACGCGAAGACGATTGGTATGTCGCGTTGTGTCCAGAGCTGGACGTTACCAGCCAGGGCAAGACCGTGGAGGAAGCACGAGCCATGCTGACAGAGGCCGTCGAGCTCTTCCTTGAATGCGCTTCGGAGAACGAAATTCGTGAGCGTCTGCACGGCGAAGTCTATGTTGGTTCCATAGAGGTAACCATTGGGTAGACTTCGCGCCTTATCCGGGGCGGAAGTTTGCGCCATTCTTGCTCAGCATGGTTTCGAGCGCGTGCGCCAGCACGGCAGCCACGTCATCATGCAACGGGCGTCTGTGGATACCACTACAACGGTGCCGGTGCCGGACCACAAGGAACTCGCCACGGGTACCCTGCGCTCCATCATTCGCCAATCCGGCCTGTCGCGCTCTTACTTCGAATCAGAGTAGTAGCGGCGTCATGCCTCAAGTCAGCACGAATCCAACTTCTTGAAGGTGCCAATGAATTCTGCCGACACCCACGCCTTTCTCACTACCCTCGAAGCTGCGCCGTCGATCCTCGTTCCGCTCATTCGGGAGGTGGCGGTGGAGAACCTGAAGCGCCGGCCTGCGCCGGGGAAGTGGTCCGCGCATGAGCATTTCTGTCACCTGTCCACGCTGCACCCGATGTTTAATCAACGACTGGACTTGATGCTGTCGAGCGATGACGCGGAGATTGTTCCTTATTTCCCGGACGAGGCGGAGGGGGACACGCTGCTGGATATCGATCTCGACACAGCGGTGGAGCGGTATGTGCGGGAGCGTGGGGAGTTCGTGTCGCGGTTGCATACTTTGTCTGCCAGCGATTGGCAGCGCACGGCGCGGCACGGGGAGTACAGCCATTACTCCGTGTTTATCATGTGCCGCCATGTGGCCATGCATGATTTGTTGCATGGGTATCGCATCGAGGAATTGGTGTTGAATAAGGAGTGGGGGTAGTTACGGCTTCGCCATGAGCTGCTCAAAGTAGGCCGGCAGCTTGGTGTGGAATTCCATGCGCTGTCGCGTGACGGGATGTTCGAAGGAGAGGCTGTAGGCGTGCAGGGCGAGGCGCTTGTTGGGGTCCTTGGGCACGCCATACTTGGTGTCTCCCACGAGCGGGTGCCCGGCCTCGGCGAGGTGCACCCGAATCTGGTGCTTGCGCCCCGTGAGCAGGGTCAGGTCCAGCAGGCTGTAGGTTCCGTTCTCTCGAATCACGCGGTAGTCCGTGCGCGACAACTTGCCCCGACGCGCATCGGCCACGGAGTGGACCACCAGCGCCGTGTTCTCGGTGAGGTAGGACGTGAAGTTTCCCTCGGTGTGTCGCAGGGTGCCACGCGCGACGGCGTAGTATTTCTTCTCGGTCTCGTCCCAGTGATCCTGCAGGAAGCCCTTGGCCTCGGGCGTCTTCGCCACCACCAGCAAGCCCGAGGTTTCCCGGTCCAGTCGGTGGACGATGAAGATGCGGTTGCGCGACTTCATGTTGCCTTTGCGCACGTAGTCCGTCAGGCGGAAATAGGCCGTGCGGGTCTTATCCTTGTCCGTGCCGATGGTGAGCAGGCCCGCAGCTTTTTCCACGACGAGGACCGCAGCATCCTCATAGACGATGAACAGCCCCTCGGGTCTGTGCCTGCCCTTATTCGGATCCTTCAAGCATCGCTCCTGATGACTTCGTCGTTGACCACCCTTGGGGTCAGGATATCATTCTTCCCATGGGGAATGGCGGGCACATCGCAAGACGGCTTCGCGCAGGGATGCAAGGGCTCATTGTTTTCAGCTTTAGCCTGGCTGGCCTGCCTGGCATGGCGCAGCAAGTCGTAGCGATGACGCTTCGTGTGTGACGCCGCAAAGAGCATTTCGGCTGGTAACTCAGAGTACACGGCGCGGCATGGGGAATACAGCCACTATTCCGTTTTCATCATGTGCCGCCATATCGCCATGCACGACTTGCTGCATGGGTATCGCACCGAAGAACTGGTGCCGCACGAGCGTAGCGCCGCGACAGGTTTCATGCACTACTGCATCAGCGTGCATTCGACCTGCACGAGCGTCTACGCTGGATAGGGACTATCGGGAGATTCGATGTCATGCGCCTGCCACTTGCCCTCGGTTTGTTCTGTGTCTGTTGCTCGAGCGCCTTGGCGGCTCCCTGGTTCGAGCAAGCCCTGGTGGGGATGGAGGTGGGGCCTTCCGGGGCGCAGTGGGGTTCCGATCCGCGCGATGTGGGCTACGCTTCCCGGTTTAACGGCCGCGAGATCGTGGAAAAGCAGATCGATATGGGCAGCGAGTATTTGGTGCTGTGGGCGCGAGACCATGAGTGGGCCTACTACGATTCCAAGCTCATGCCGAAATGCCCGGGCTTGGGCGCCCGCGACCCGCTTCGGGAGGCGGTGGAAGCAGCCAAGCCGCACAAGCTGCCACTCATTGCCTATTGCGTGGTTCAGGCCGGTGGCCATGCCTTGCGCGAGCATCCAGAGTGGGCAATGGTGGGCGCAGACGGCCAGCCTATTCCCGGGCGCGTCTGCCTGAATAGTCCTTATCGCGACTTCGTGCATGGCCTATTGGAAGAGATGCTCTCCTATGGGTTGGATGGATTCCACGTGGACATGGTGGACCAGGGCTTTGGGCCGCCGTACGGCTGTTTCTGCACCCACTGCAAGGCGGCCTTTGATGCACAGTTCCCCGGTCAGGCCATGCCCGGCGGTGTCTCCTGGGATGAATCGTGGGACCGCATGCTGGAGTTCCGTTACGAAACGAGTGCGCGCTTCGAACGGGACACGATGACCTTCGTCAAGTCGCGAGCCCCCGTAGTGACGGTGGATTTCAACTATCACGGCTACCCGCCCTTCTCCTTCGAAGTTGGTCAGCGCCCGGTGCAGCATGCGGGCATCGGCGATTTTGTAACTTGCGAGAGCGGCGTGTGGGGATTCAGCGCGTTGGGAGCGGGGCTTACCACCGAGTTCGTGCGTGCGTCCACGCCGGGCAGGCGATACCAGGTGGTCATGCAACGCGGCGCCCGCTCTTACCACGACCAGACAACCCGCCCGCTCAACGACCTGCGCTGGGAGATGTTCGCGCTGCTGATGCACGGCGCGCAGGTGACCATTGTCGACAAGACTCCCTTTGAGGGGCAGTTGGATCCAGTGGCCTATGACCGCATGGCCAAGGTTTTCCGCGAGGCGCTGTCCAAGCGGGAACATTTCGGTCAGCCTGCCCTCTATGATGCGGGCATCTACTACTCCCATCGCACGCGCGACTGGTTTGGCCGCGCAGAGCCCTATCGCTATTTCAATGCGATTCACGGCGCGCACAAGGCGCTTACGCTGGAACATCTCACCACCGGAATCCTTTTGGATGAGAGCCTGAACCTGGAGCGGGCCAAGGAGTTCCCGGCCGTTGTGCTGGCGGACGCCGCCATCCTCTCGGATATCGAAGCGGAAGTCCTGCGCGGGTATGTCGAACAAGGCGGGAATCTCATCATCCTCGGTCATTCCGGCACGCTCGATCGATACGGCAACGCGACGGATGCCGCTCCGCTCGAATCGTTAATTGGCGCGAGGCGTGTGGGGACGCTGAAAGACAGTGACAACTACGTTTACTTCCCGACTGGCCCCGAGCCCGTGGATGGCCTGCTCGCAGGAATACCGCGGGACTGGCCCCACCTGGTTTACGCTCCAGCGATAATTTACGAGCCGGTCGAAGCAATGCCGCATGGCGAAATGCGCGCTCCCGTTCGTACGCAGCGTCAACAGGAGGGGAAGGAGGGGACCACGTTCCCGAGTCCCCCGGGCGATCGCGTGGGCCCTGCGCTGCTTCTGAACAGCGTGGGCAAAGGACGGGTTCTGACCTTCGCGGTATCGCCCGCGACAGCGGCAGGCGGCGAGTACCGGACCGTCGAGGCGCGCACCCTATTGAGCAATGCCGTGAAAGTTCTTTGCGCGAATCGAGAAGTCGCGGTCGATGCTCCTGCCTTTGTCGAGACCTATACGACCAAAGACGCGAACGGCGTGATGCGGGTTCACTTCACCGGCTATCTCGTGCCGCCGGGTTCCACCGACGCGAAGCGTCCCTGGGCCATTCCAGAATTGATGGTGGATGAACCCCTCTACCGCGCCCGTATCCGAACCGACAAGCCCTACCGCACGGCGCGTGCGACATTGGGCACCACCGCCCTTGTCGAAGCCAATCCCAATCAGATTGACGTCACGATCAACATGGTGCATGAAGTCGTGGTTCTTGAGCCTCAGTAGCCTTCGGGGAAACATGGATACTGTCTGCTGACAAAGCATCCCATTGCTGCTCAACACATAGCACGTATTGTCGTAGCGACAATTAATCGTCGGTGCCGACTAGGTCCCTCGAAGAGGCTGAGACCGACTGCCGACGTAAGTCCGCTCTCTTGGCTCGCTTAAACAAGGCAGTTGGGGTGGGCAGATGATGGCACGCTACATGCGGGATGAAGGATAACCAGGCTCATGCAGCCGGCCAAACCAGCAGCGCCCCCGGAGTGCGGTTTACTCCGGGGGTGTTCGCTTGGCTCAGGCAATATCCTCGAGTCGCACGGCCCCGAATTGCTCTTCGCAGAGCGCGCGGTAGGGGCCGCGCTGCGCCAGCAGTTGCTGGTGGGTGCCTTCCTGCACCTTGCGTCCGGCTTCAAGCACCACCACCTTGTCGCAATCGAGCACGGTGGAAAGCCGGTGCGCGATTACCAGCGTGGTGCGTCCCTTCATCAAGGTGCGCAGGGCGTCTTGAATGATGGCTTCGGCAATCGAGTCGAGGTTCGAGGTGGCCTCATCCAACACGAGGATCCGCGGGTTGCGCAGGAAGGCGCGCGCGATGCTCACACGCTGCTTCTGTCCACCACTCAGGGTCACGCCGCGCTCGCCGATGATGGTGTCATAGCCGTCGGGCAGGTCACGCGCGAATTCGTCCACGTGCGCCATCCGAGCCGCTTCCAGCATTTCCTCCTCCGTGGCGCCGCGCCGGCCATAGAGGATGTTGTCCCTTACCGACAGGTTAAACAGGATGGCGTCCTGCATCACCATGCCGATGTTGCTGCGCAAGGACTGCTGGGTCACGTCGCGAATGTCCTGTCCATCCACCCGTATCGCGCCGTCATGCACGTCGTAGAAGCGCGGCAGCAGCTTGATGAGGGTGCTCTTGCCCGCGCCGCTGCGCCCGACGATTGCCACCGATTGCCCTGGCTCCGCCGTGAACGACACGCAGCAAAGCACGGGCGTGTCCTCACGGTAGGCAAAGGTCACATTGTCGAATTCCACTCGCCCGCGCACCTGTTGCAGGCGCGGCGCTCCGGGCTTGTCCACGATGTCGGGCGCCACATCCATCAGGGAAAACACACGGTCCATGGCGGCCAGCTGCGTCTGCAGGGCGGCGCTCGCGTCGGCAAGGCGGCGCATCGGCAGGTAGAGGTGGGAGAGAAATCCGTAGAAGACCAGCAACTCGCCGAAGGTCAGCCGTTGATTCATGACCAGCAGCGTTCCAAAGGAAAGCACGATCATTGGTCCCACCAGGGTGAAGAACTCACCCAGGGAAATCAGCCACACCTGGATGTTTACCCGCGCCATCACCTGATCGAAATAGGCGCGGTGGCTGCGGAAGAAGGCGATGCGCTCCGTGCGTTCGCGCACAAAGGCCGCCACCACGCTGTGCGTCGAGAGCTTCTCATTCACTTCCCCGGAAAGCTCGGACATCTTCGCCTGAACCGCGCGGGACGCAGTCCGAAGGCGGGGGTTCAGTCGGCCAAAAGTAAAGCCGTACATCGGCAGGGTGAACAAGCTTACGAGCGCCAGCTGCCAGTCCCAATAGATAAGGAAGCCAACGGTGCCGACGAGGAAGATGAAGTCCACCGACAAGGACATCACGCCCTTGTCGAGAATCCCCTGCGACTGGTTGATGTCGTTGATGACTCGCGAGGTGATCACCCCCATGCGCTGCTGCTGGTGATACTCCATGCTGAGCTTTTGCATGTGGGCGTAGAGCGCCTCGCGTACGTCGAATATCGTGCGGTTTCCGGCCAGTTCCGCCAGGTAGGTTCGGTAATAAGCCGCCGGCATGCGCAGGCCGAAAGCCACCACCAACGCGCCCACCGCCATCCACAAGCGCTCCCGTCGAAGCTCTGGCGGAATATCTTCCGGCACGATGTAGTCCGCCACATAGCCCACGCAATACGGCAGCAGCAGCGCCAAGCCAAACTTGAGCACGCCGCACACGATTGACCCCGCAATCCAGGGCCAATAGGGGCGGGCGTAGCGCATGAAGCGCCAGAATGTGGGGGAACCAAACGGCATAGCGGCAGTATAGCACTCCGCGTAATCCCAAGCCGTGCATGCCGCGTTTATCAGTTGGGATGCGCCCGCCCCGGCTGGCATACTGGCGGGGCACAACTTTCCAACGCGAGAGGACTCCAATATGAAGAAGTTTGCCATGTTTGCCCTGGCCGCGCTGCTGGCGATGGCCGCGACCGCCCTGCCCGCAGCCGCGCAGGAGGAACCCGCCGAGGAGCTCTGGGTCACCTACCAAGGCAAGGAAGGCCCGGGCAAGGGGCGGCACATTGTCCTTATCTCGGGCGATGAGGAATACCGCTCAGAGGAAGCGCTGCCCATGCTCGGGAAGATTCTGGCCGAGCATCATGGATTCACCTGCACGGTGCTCTTCGCCTACAACCCCCGCACCAAGCATATCGACCCCACCTGGAGCGGCAACATCCCCGGGCTGGAGGCGCTCGATCAGGCCGACCTGATGATCATCTTCACCCGCTTCCGCGATCTGCCCGATGCGCAGATGCAACCCATCGACCGCTACCTCAAGGCCGGCAAGCCGGTGATCGGTATCCGTACCGCCACCCACGGCTTCAAGCCCTCCGAGGGCTCCGGCTGGGAGCACTATGGCGACGGCTACGCGGGCGACAACCAGTTCTGGACGGATGGCTTTGGGCGTGTGGTGATGGGGGAGAAGTGGATCAACCATCACGGCGAGCATAAGCACGAGAGTACCCGCGGCCGCCTGGCGCCCGGCAACGAAAACCACATCATCCTGCGTGGCATCGAGGACGGCGAGATCTGGGGATCTTCCGACGTCTACGGCGTGCGTCTTCCGCTGGTCGGCGATGCGCGTCCCCTGGTGCTGGGAGAAGTGGTCAAGCGCGACGGCGAGTTCGATCCCGAGGATATCTTCTTTGGCATGCGGCCAGAGGACAGCACCCCGGTGGAAGGCAAGAACGACCCGATGATGCCCATCGCATGGACCCGCAGCTACCGTGTGCAGGATGGACAGCCCGGCAAGTGCTTTGCCTCCACCATCGGCGCCTCCACCGATATGCTCAACGAGGCGGTGCGGCGGATGTTTGTGAATGCCGCCTACTGGGCGCTCGACCTCAATGACAAGCTCGCCGAAGGCGGCGCGAAGGTGGATTTCGTCGGGGAGTACAACCCCACCAAATACGAATTCCGCAGCGGACGCGACTGGCGGGATCGCAATCTCCAGCCCGCGGCGTTCAAGTAGAAGCAGAATCCAAGCCGTTGGGGGCATCCTTCGGGATGCCCCCTTTTTTCATCTAGTCCACCTTCTGGACGCGACGCAGGGACAGCGCCGTGAGGAAGGACCAGGCGAGGATGCTGAACAGCACGCACCATTCGAGCAGCGACACGAGGTGTATCTCCGGCAGCGTGCCGCCGCGCCAGTGGAGCATGGAGGCGGGGATGTAGCCGCGCCATGAGCCGGCGAGGGTGAAGAGGAAACCGAAGGCGCTGGCGGCGGAGAGTATGCCGGGCAGTATCAGCCAACGGGGCAGCACGGGATGCGGGCGCAGGAGCATCCGCAGGGTGAAGGAAGCCCCCAGCCCAAGCGTGCCCAGGAAGGCGATGCCCGCACTGACCTTGTGCTCGAAGGCGGTAGGCGGGCTCGACGGGTACACCCCCACAAAGGCCATGGCAATCGTGGCGATGATGCCGATGCCGGCGATGACATAGGTGGAGCGGGTGGAAGCGACGATGCTTACCCCCGCGATGAACAAGGCCATGATGATGGAACCGGCGACCAGGCTGTAGTTAAAGACAAAGGCCCAGGCCGAAACCTGTGGATCGCCCAGGTCGGAAATGTTTTGACGTAGGAAGGAATACGGCTCGCCGCCCTCGTGACGAAATCCCAGCGCGGCCACCAGGGCGCCCGCAGCAATCAGCCCTGCCGCAGCCATGCCCAGCCAGGGGGTGTGTTGTTCCGAAAGTTTGCGTATCATCATCCGGGTTCCCGTGCCGCTTCGTTATAGCGCAAGGCGGCCGGGCGTTCCAACGAGGCGAAAGGAGTAAAGGAGCATGTCGGTACTCAGCACGCTTAGGAAGCAGCGGCAATTGATTCACCGCACCGTATCGGAAATGTCCCGCGAGGAACTGCTCGCCATCCCGCCATTCCGGCGGAACAACGCGGCCTGGAACCTCGCCCACATCATCACGGTGCAACAGGGACTGGCCTACGCGCTGACGGGCAACCCGATGAACATCCCCGACGAATACCGCCAGTGGTATTTCCGCGACACCTCGCCCGCAGACTGGAGCGGCGAGCCGGACATTCCCCGGTTGCTCGACGAATTGCTGAGCCTGCCGGAGCAAACCGAGGCCGATTACGCGGCGGGCAAGTTCGCACAGTTCATGCCCTACACGACCACGACCGGCGTTTCACTCGAAACCATCGACGACGCGCTGGGCTTCAACAATTTCCACGAGGGCATCCACTACGGGATCATCCTCTCGATCCGCAAGGAACTGGCGGCACAGGCTTGAGGCCTTAGCCCCGGCGGAACTTCACCTCGAAGGTGGTGGAGCCGGACAGCGACAGGAGATAAGCCTGGCCGGCGGTCGCGCCGCTGGCCTTCTTGCCGCCCACTTCCGCGCCGTCCACCTGCCAGCCTGCGGGCACGTGCACCGACACAATCGTGTCCTTGCCCACCCCGCTGTCGAATGCGCCCCGGAAGGTGTTCGCGCCGCCGTCCCATTGCAGGTATTTCACATCCGGCACCTGCAGCGTGCTCATGTCCACCGCTGAGAGGAAGGAGGGATGCGGCAGCTCCTGCACGGTGCCATACACCTTGAGCTGCGGTGCGGTCGTGGCTTCGCCGTCCGGCACCGTCACCTTGCTCTGCGGATCCCACAGGCGCAGGCGAATGCCATTCTGCGAATAAAGGTGCTCCGAGCGCAGCCCCTCCGCGCCGCTGAAGGCCAGCACGGATTGTCCGCCCACCTGGCCCTGGTCGTCCTCATGGGCAATCTGCCAGACCAACGGGTCCTTCCGGTCGATATCCACCGCGCTGGCGTCGAGGCGTGGCAATTGGAACAGCGCGGCGAGCGCCTTCACGCCGCCGCCATCCGGGCGGCCAGACACTTCAATGGGTCCGCGCCACAGGCGCATGGCGCTGACCGTTTCGCTGTCCACCGCGCCCAGCCCGCGCGTGTCGAGGCGAATGGGTCCAAGCCCCGCGCCGTAATCGGCCAGGCGGCCCAGCGCGCTTGCCGCTTCCAGCCAGTCCGCGCGCGCGGCGCGAACCGCCCCGGCGCTGGCCGGATACACCGGGCGTTCCCCGGTGGCCTCTTCCAGAAGGTTCAAGGCCAGGTGGTTGGCCTCGGTGCGGGTCAGGTTCCACGATTCCAACACCGGGTCCGGCACCGCGCTCGGCGCCGCCACCACGAATCCATAGCCCCAGTCGCCCAGCTTCGAGAAGCGGCGGCGGGCGAAGTCCTGCGATTCCGGCGAGGCGGGGTTCAGCCAGCGCAAGCCATCGGGCGACTCGGCCACCGCGGCGCCGGGGCCGTCGTCCACGGCCAGGGGGTCGAGCGTGAGGCCCGCGCCCGCGCCCGCGCCCTCGAGTTCATCGGCGGCGGACTTCATGTTTCCGGGGTAGCGCGGCGAGGCGCCCTTCATCGAGCCGGGGCGCGATTCCCAATTCACGGGAACAAGCGCGTGCTTGATGCCGCTGCCGCTCCATGCGCGCACGTCGGCCACAAGTTCGTTCAGGCCCTGCTCCTCGGAAATCGTAATCCACGAGGAAGGGCCCTTGCGGTTGTCCTTCGGACGCTCCACCACCGAAAGCGCCCACGAATAGAACAGGTCGATTTCGCCCTGCTGCGGCGAGCCATAGATCACGCAGACGCGGTCGGACGAGAGCTTCTCGCCGGGCGCAAGACGCACGGCCGGGGTGAAGCGGCTCATTACGCGCCCATGCCATGCGCCATCGCGCGGCTCGAAGCGCGTGCCCGAGGCGGCCTTGCCTTCGGGAATGATGCCCAGGGCAAAGATGGCCCGGTTCGACGGATTGCTGAAGACCGTCATGATGGGGTCGCCATTCGGATCGAAGACGGGGTATCCGCCGCGCGAGCCGATTTTGCGCTCCCGCACCCGGGCCTCGGGGCTCAGGTTCGTCACCCCGGTCGCGCCGGTCAACAGCGGGTCGAGCGCGCTCACGCGCACATCGCTCGTTCCCTGGTTTTCCAGCTGGAGCTCAAGCGAAAGGAACGGCCGCTTGCTGAAAGCCACCAGCACATACCGCACCTGCAACCCGTTCTTCAGCGGATAGGTGGTGGTGTACGAGGTGGCCGCCCCCATGTGCGGATCATCGGCCGGGGCGCGCTCGGTCTTGCCCTCGCCCAAATCCCGGAAGGTCCACGTCAGGCCATCGGCGAACTGAATCGCGAACTCCATGTCGTCGACCAGCGTGGTCGCCTCGCCCTGCCCAATCCGGATGCGCGAGGTCTTCTCGTCATAGTCCAGCACCATCCCCTTCGCGGGGAACGAATAATGCACCCGCAGGCCCCACGGCAGGTTGTGGTCCGAAAGTTCGTCGGCCCGGGCGCTTCCCAGGGAAAGCGAGGCTGCCGCGGCGAACAGCAAAAGGAGACGCGGAAAACAGGACATGCGTTGCTACTCCATGGTGGCCAAGCCTGATATCGCACACACCCCGTGCGATGATTTCGTGCTGGCGCATCTACATATTGTATACCATCCCCGCTTCATCCCCAAAGTCTTCAACACAGGCGCCGCAGCGCGATGCCCGTCACAGCGCGGACCATTTGGACTGCGGAGGCGCGCCTCCGCTTTTCCTCAGGAGGCTTGCCTCCGTCGCCCTCCGCCACAGCGGAGTGACGGCTCCAGGGGAGTGCCGCAGTACCCTGCGGCTGAGGCGGCACCCATGTGGTGCTTATCGGGCAGGACGTTGGTGGCGTGGATTTCTCTCGTGACCAAGGTCCACCTTGGTCACGCGCTTGTCTTCCAAGCTCCTGCTTGGCTGCTTCGCGGTGAGGACGGCGACTGGGCGGTCAGCGTAGAGCAGGAAGCAGGAGCTTCCAAGGCACGGCATTGCCAAGCAGGAGCTTGGCAACGAGGTGGTCGGCGAAGAATCGGCTCCCGGCTGCGTGGTCCGGCCGCCGATACGGCGGCACTCCCCTAAGACCGCCAGTCATACGTGGCCGAGTGCGTGCCGTCCGCCTTGGACATCGTCCGGCCCCAGTCGTCGCAGGTGTGGGGGGACGTCAACCCGCCCTCCGTCATCGTGGTCAACACGTTCGCGCCATTGTACGCGCACCCTCCCGCCTCGCGACATTCGCTCCAGCGGTGTCGCGTATCTTCCGCCGCTCCTGCGGCACACTCCACCAGCACGAGTCGCAGGAGCGGCGGAAGATGCGTTACACCGGAGGACCGGTGTAACGAGAAAAATCTCCAGAGTTTCTTTTGAACCAATCTCTCAGTCGACTAGCAAAAAAAACGTTTAAAGAAATAACTATTACTAATATTGATGAATGTAACATAAAGAAAAAATAGCCGGGGAGGTCAGCCCCAAAGGCTGGCGGAGGCGAGACGAGTCTTAACGTCACATTAGTTATCAATAATGAAATAGTTCCAATACTAAATAGAGATGATATTTTGTAAGTACGGAGACGACGTACACCGTCAAATAGCTGGTCTAAATTAAGAGAATACACTCTCTCGGCAGACATGTAATCACCACGTATCCATCGAGGAAGTTCACAAAGTTCTGCTCGATGCGCTTCTACTTTATTCGTCACAACACTTCTCCATGCATTCGTCGCGAGAATCTCGACATTTTATATGCTTCGCATTGCGTCGCTTAGTGGCATCGAATATCCGTTTCTGGTGCTGCATAGCGCACCCAGCGGTACCAGCGGTGACACAAATCGTCATACATGCAGCATAACCAATTACCGTAAGCACTGCTGTAACTGCGCATCCTGCTGCACAAGTGGCCAATATTCCAGCACCACATTTAGCAGCGCGATAGTTCGCCCTTGTGACTCTCTCATCATACTTGTCGCTGGCATCTTGCATGCAATCGTTGAAACTTGTCTCGCATTTTTCGCAACTCTTCTCACCGAGAGGATCGATCATTCGAGTCGGCTGGTTAGTCACATACCCATACACATTCGGCCCATCCACCATGCCCAGCGGGTCGCGGCTCGCCCACCTCGCGCTCGCTGGCGAGTAATACCGGTACGGCGCATAGAAGCTCCCGGTCTCCGCATCCCACTTGTGGCCGGTGAAGCCGAGGTCCATGTCCTGCCCGGCGGTGGTTAAGGGGGTGCCATAGGGGGTGAACTCAATGCGGGCCACCACCGCCTGCCCCTGGCTGTACGTCGTCCTCGGGCTGCCGAGGTGGTCGTGCGCGTAGTAGTTGTAGGCCGTTGAGTCCGGGTCGCCGTCGGCGTGGGCGGCCTTGCCCTGGTACCACCGCGTCAGCGCACCCACGTCCCAGGTCGTCCCCGTGTCCGTGCCCGCCGCGAATTCGCCGATCACGTTCCACCCCGCGTCCCAGCGGTACCAGGTGCGGTCCGCGTCGGTGGGAGCGGAGGGGTTGGTCAGCTTCATCCGCCGCTTGCCCAGCCCGTCGTACTGGAAGTTCACGTCCGCCTCGCCGGGGAAGGTGCTGGCGTAGGTGCGCAGCTTGTCCCCAAACCGCCAGCCATAGGTGGCCGAGTGCGTGCCGTCCGCCTTGGATATCGTCCGGCCCCAATCGTCGTAGGTGTAGGTGGTCGTCACCCCGCCCTCCGTCATCGTGGTCAACTCGTTCGCGCCATTATACGCGAAGGTGGTGCATTAGGAAAGCATTATCGGGATTGAGTTCCGTATACCCGGGAACGCCGCGCGGCAAAGGCCGGGAGGCAGGAAGAGGAGCCCTTGCGGTCGGCCGTGTGTCGGGGTCGGGAGACCCTGCCACAGCATGGGGGCCGGGAAACCGCCGCCATAGCTGTGGGATTCGTGTTGGCTAACATCCCCCGTCAGCCCCTCGGCACGCTCGGGTCTGCCACCCCCTTCTAAGGGGGACATTGGCCATTGCTTTCGTCACTGTGGGGAAACGCTGTCTTATGTCCCCCTTTGAAGGGGGGGCCCGAAGGGCGGGGGATGTTTTCCGGGACGGCCTGTGCATGGATCGTTCGGACTGAAGCCTCGTTAAGGGACCGTGGCACAATTCGAAAGAATAGTCCATGGGGGCTGATGGGACGTTTGCAGGACTGCGAGGGTATCCCCTAGAATTCTCATTTATTGCATCTCCAGAGGAGACTCTTTCTTGCGATACCGTAAACTTGGGATGCACGGCCCCGATGTGTCCGTGCTCTCCTTTGGAGCATGGCAACTCGGCGACTCGGCCTATTGGGGCGAGGACAGCGAGGCGGACGCGGCGGAGACGGTGCGCGTGGCGCTGGACGCGGGGGTGAACCTTTTCGACACCGCCGAGGGCTACGGCAACGGGGAATCGGAGCGGGTGCTGGGCAAGGCGCTGGGGGCGGAGCGGGAGAAGGTGATGATCGCGTCGAAGGTGTCTTCGCCGCATTGCACGGCCGAGGGGGTGCGGCAGGCCTGCGAGGCGAGCCTGCAACGCCTTGGCACCGACCGCATTGACCTCTACCAGATCCACTGGCCTTTCCGCACGGAGCCTTTCCTCACGGGCTATGGCGAGACCTGCCCCGGCGTGGGCAGCTTTCAGGAGGTCTACGGCGCCCTCGCCGCCCTGCGCGACGAGGGGAAGATCGTGCACATCGGGGTTTCGAACTTCGGCCCCTCCGATCTGGATCAGTGGCTCTCCGTGGGCGATACGGTGAGCGACCAGATTGGGTACAACATGCTGTTCCGTGCGCCGGAATACGCGGTGGCCCCGGCCTGCCGGCGGCGCGGGGTGGGGCTGCTGGCTTACATGCCGCTGATGCAGGGCTTGCTGACCGGGCGCTACACCAGTCTGGACGCCATTCCTCCCGCACGCCGCCGCACGCGGCATTTCTCCTGCGAGCGTGAGGGCACCCGCCACACCGACCCGGGGTGTGAGCCGCTGCTGATTCACACCGTGCGCGAGCTCAAGGCTTTCTCCGACGCCATCGGCGTGCCCATGGCGGTGGTGGCGCTGTCGTGGCTGCTGGCGCAGCCGGGCGTCAGCAGCGCCCTATTGGGCGCGCGCAAGGCCGCGCAACTGGCGCACAACCTGCCCGCCGCCGATCTCGACCTGGGGCCGGCCGCCATCGCGCAGTTGAATGAGATTTCGTTTCCGCTGAAGCGGCACATGGGCCGCAACCCCGACATGTGGCAAAGCGGCAAGGACTCGCGGGTGATCTAGGCGCCGGCCTGAAACTTGAAGAACATCCCCCGGCGCTCCTCGGCACCCTCGGGTGCGCCACCCCCTTCGAAGGGGGACATAGCAAATTGCCGGATTTTGCGCCCGCCGCATGACGGGAGATGTTCTACCCGAGTTTTCATCCGGCGCGGCAGACCGCTTGCATCGCGGCATGCCCGGTTATATGCTGGCCATGGGAAGGCGGAGCAGGGGAGATCATGGACGGCGACCAAAATCCATTAGTTTCCATCGTGATCGCCATCGAGGGCGAAGCCGAACGGGTGCCCACGCTGATGGCGCACTTGGAGCGTCAGGCATACCCCGCATCGCGCATCGAGATTGTTCTCGTCATCCACCCCCATGCGGTGGCGGCCCGCGCGGCCGCGCGGCACAGCGCCGAAGGCGCCCCGATTCCCACGCGCATCCTTGTGGGCGAAGGTCCGTTTCTCACCTCGCTGCTCAATCAGGGGATTCGCGCCGCTTCCGGCGAGTACGTGCTGCTGCTCGACGAGGAACTGCTTCCGAGTCCCCACTGGGTGGAGCAGCACATGGCGGCCATGCTGCGCGCG
>JBJOID010000022.1:0-5773 GCA_046047315.1 Candidatus Hydrogenedentota bacterium
AACAGCACCTCCCCCGCCGTCTCTGACTCCAGCATAAACACCTCGTCCCCGCTGAGGGCGGCGGCATCGCCCGGCTCCAACAATTCTCCGTTGAGCCGTATGCGACCCTCGGCCACATGCAGCCAGCGCCGCCGCGCGGGATCGTGGCCGCGATGCCGGGTTTCGCCCGCATCGAATACAGCGCGCAGGAATCGGGCATCCTGATGAATGGTCAGTGCGCCATCCCCAGACACAGGGGAGGCAAGCAGCTGCCAGCCATCGTGAAGCGGCGCGAGCGCGGCCTCGAGTTCCTCGTACTCCGGGTCGATGCCTTGCACGTCTGGCTGGATCCAGATCTGAAAGAAAGCGACCGGCTCGTCCCGGCTGGCGTTGTATTCGCTGTGAATCACACCGCGCCCCGCGCTCATGCGCTGCAGTCGGCCCGCAGGAACCGCGCTTTCATGGCCCATGCTGTCGCGGTGGGCCAGAGCCCCCGAACGCACATAGGAGATGATCTCCATGTCGCGGTGTGGATGCGGATCGAAGCCGCCGCCCGGCCCCACCACGTCGTCGTTGATCACGCGCAGCGGACCGTAGCCCATCCAGTCGCGGTCGTAATACGAACCGAACGAAAAGCTGTGTCGGCTCTGCAGCCAGTCGATCCGGGTCTCTCCCCGTTCATGGCTTCTGCGAATCTTCATGATGCTCTCCTTTCGATGGTTGTCATTTACTTGATATATCAACTAATAGGATGCAACAAAGGCGCGGCTATGCCTCGCCATCATCCTCCGCCACGCGTCGGGCCTCTCGCGACAAAGCGATGAGCTGTCGCAGTTGCGGATTGCCCAGATGCCCGAGGAGCTCCTTGTGCAGCCGTTCCACCGGGGCGTCGAGCGCGCGCAGCTTCTGGCGACCCAACGGCGTGATGCGCACATGCACGACGCGGCGGTCTTCGCTGCAACGCTCACGCGCGATGAGGCCCGCCTCATCGAGCCGGTCGATCAAGCCCGTGATGGCGGGTGTGACCGTGATGAGGCGGCTGGCGATGTCCAGGCAGGCCAAAGGTTCACGCGCGCCGCGCAGGATGCGAAGCACGTTGTACTGCTGAGGCGTTAGGCCGTGACTGCGGAACAGCCGCGTGAAGTGGATCTGGAGACGGTCCGCCGTGCGCCAGAGATTCAACGTGGCCTCCTCCTCCAGCGAGCCATGCCTTGCTTCCTGCTTCGTGTCTTCAACTTCCATGCTTTCTTCTCCGGTATTTAGTTTACCACCAATTAGTTGATATGTCAATTAATTGAGCAGAAAGCAAAGCGCATAGAGCGGGGATTACTCGCAGTCCTTGCGCTTCTGGAAGATAAAGTAGTGTTGGGCGGGCAGGAATTCGAGGAGGTCCACCAGCTCGAAGCCGGCGGGATTCCACTCGGCGAGCACTTGCCGGATAGACATTCGGTGTTCGAGCTTGATGTGGGCGGCGGTTTCCCCATCGAGGCGGTATTCGATCAAGGCGACCTTGCCGCCGGGCTTAAGGGTGCGGCGCATGTCGGCGAGCATGGCCTTGGGATCCTGGAATTCGTGGTAGGTGTCCACGAGCAGAATCCAGTCGACGCTGGCGTCGGGCAGGCCAGTGGCGTTGTCCTGGCCGAGCACGGGATTGATGATGCCGTCCACGCCATCGCGCACGGCGTAATCCTTGAGGAGCTCGAGCATCTCGGGCTGCACATCGACCCCGTGGACCACGCCGCCCGGAGCGACCAGTTTGGCCATGCGGCGGGCGAAGAAGCCGGTGCCCACGCCAATGTCGGCCACCACGTCGCCGGGCTTGAGCCCCATCTGGGCGATGACGCGGTCGGGCTGCTCTTCAATTTCGCGCTCGGGACGCTCCAGCCAGGCCGCGCCGATGTAGGTCATGATGGGTGCCGGGGGACGCTTGGTTTCCGGGGGCGTGGCGGGGGCTGCGGGTTCCTCGGCTGGCAGCAGGGGGGCGGCCAAGAGGGCTAGCAGGACGAATCGCTTGATGTGCATGCGTGCTCCTTGCGCCGCGTCAGGGCTCGGGTGCGGCCTCTGGGGCAGCCTCCGAGGCTGGCGGCGTATAGGGCGTTATACCCGATTCCGCCACCGCAAAGAACAGAAGGGCGGGAGCCTCGGGCGGCGCCGGGCCATAAACCACGGTGCGCCCGAGGGGATGCTTCGCGGCGGCCGCGCCCAGCAGCACGGAGGATTGCGCGACAAAGAGGTAGTCGATCGGGTCGTCCACGAAGAGGGCAAGGGTGAGGCGGAGGTCGTCCATAGGCTCATGGCGTGCGGCGAGACCCACGGACCAGCGGCCGGCGCGGTGGGCGCGCCGGGCCTCGTGCAGTTGCGCCACGCCCGCGCCGGAAGGGCTCTGGCAGAGAACGAGATAATGCTCTTTGCCTTGGACGACCTGAATCGGCGCGGCGTCGCAGTAGTAGGGCGCGGCCAGCACGGGCTTCTCGACGCCCTGAATCTGCTCCGCCGTGAAGGCAACCCAAGGCTGCGGCGCAAGCAGCAGCAACGACGCATCCGACTGTGCGTATTCCGAGAGCACAGCGGCGAGGGCCTCCGGCGTGGTGGGCGCGGCAAAGGCGAGGAGGTAGTCACGCGCGGGTGGAGGCGGCGATGATGCCTCACCAGCAGGTGCGCCCGCTTCCTGCGAGAAAGCCCCTAGCGCCGGCAGCAGCGCAAGCGCGAGCAGGAGGACGGACTTGGTCATTTGCGGGGTCTCCATGCCGGCGCCCAGCAGGCTTTGCCTTCCGGGCCGGGCAAGCGCGACCACGCTTCGTCTTCCGTGTCAAACACCGCGATGGCGGTGGCATTCTCGGAGCCGGTCACGCAGGCCAGCTTATCGCCCTTGGGCGACCACGAAGGCGACCAGTACGCTGCGTCATTCTCGCGCGGTAGGAGGATGACCTGCTGGGTGTCGGCCATCATGCGGCACAGGCCGCGCTTTCCCTCGCGAAACGTCTCGGCGGCGATCCAGCGTCCATTCGCCGCCCACACGGGGTTCCAATCCGCCGCGCGATGGTTGCTCCGGTTGCGCAGGCCATACTGGTCGAGCAGATAGATTTCGCGGTCGCCGCCCAGGTCCGACTCGAAGGCGATGCGGGTGCCGCCGGGACTGACGCTGGGATTCCATTCGGAATAGCGGATGCTGGGCGGAGCATCCGGTACGAAGGCCAGCACGGGAACGGCCTGCGTTTCCGTGAGCAACAGCAGCTCGGTGGTCAGCCCATCGGGTCCCGCATCGAGCCCGATGGCAAAGAGGGCGCGCGTGGGACCGCCGCTCAGCGCCTCGCCCGTGCTCAGGCCCGATTCCCGCCGCACCGCCTCCACATCCACGCCGGGCACCTCACCGGTCTTGGCAGGATCGATGGAGAGCAGGAGCCGGGGGTTGGGCAGCCACACGGGCTGGTAGAGCGCGCGTCGCGCTCCCCCCCACACCTGCTGTGCGCCGGTCTCGCGGTCTATCACCAAGAGGGCGCTCTGCTGTGGCTCCTCCTTGTAGGCTTCGCAGGCAATGTAGCGGCCATCGGGAGAGAGCGCGGGATGGCGATACCGGAAATAGCCGTCGCCCAAGCTTCCGTCGACACGGGCGCCGGCCTCGTCCCATGCGCTCCAAGTGACGTGATGGCGCTCCGTTTTGGAGTCAATGCCCTCGTAGGCCAGCACCCTGCCGTCGCGCGACCAGGCGGGCCGAGTATCGGGAACACAGCGCCCCAGCGAGATGGGCGCTGCTTCAGCCTTAGGGTCCAGCAAGAGGATCTCAGCGCCGTGCTGGTTTCCGGCTACGCAGGCAATCCAATCCAGCGGCTCGGCATGGGTGCAGGGCGCCAGCAAGAGGGCCAGCGCAAAGAAGCGCCGGGCGCGGGATGGTTCCCTGCGCCCGGCGAGCAATGACGTTACAATCCGAACCACGGCCTTAGCGAAGCAGCGCCCGGTTGACCACCAACTGAAGATCGGCGGCGTTAACCTGGCCGTCACCGTTGATATCCAGCGACTTCACGGCCTTCTCCAAGGCCTTCGCGCTGTCCAGAACGGCGCCCGCGACAATCTGAATATCAACCGCGTCGACCTTGCCGTCGCCGTTCACGTCTTCCTCGTCGAGTTCGTCAAGCGAGTTCACATAGCGGAAGGCGCGGGGCAGCACGCCCGTGCCCTTGGTGGTACGCACGGACACATCCACCGTTCCAGCGGGCCTCAGCGGCGCAGTCACTTCGAGCTCGTTGTCGGAAATGGTGCGCACGTTGGTGGCGGCGGTGCCTCCAAAGGCCACTCCAAGCGGCGCACCGAGACGGGCGCCGCGAATCCGCACCACGGTGCCACCCGTGGTCAGGCCGACGGCGGGCGTGAGCGATTCGATAATCGGAATCTCCACCACGGTGACGAAGGGAGAGATGGCTTCCTCGCCCGCGATGAGGTTCTTGGTGAGGGGAATCACCCGGAAGTGCCACACCTCCCCGGCGCGGGTGGCATTCGCGGGAACGGTAAGCGCGTCGTTCAGGCTGGGAATCAACTCGCCGTTCCGGAACCAGCGCACGATCGACGGGCCCTCACCAAAGGTGTTGGGGTCATCATCAAGCTTCGGATGGAAATATTCATACGAGGCAAACATCGGGCGATCCGAACTGATGAGACGGCTCTCGAGCGGATCCTCGTTGGGCGCGCCGGTGGAGATGCCGAGGTTGTCCACCTCGGGCGATACGATGGCCTCACCCACAATGATGCGGATGTCCTGGTACGCACGCTCGCTGCCCTGGCGTGCGGTCACACGGAAGGTGCTCGATCCCACGTCGGAAGCAGTCGTCTGCCACCGAAGCACCCCGCTGCCGTCGCCGTTGTCGCCGAAGGGCGGCGCGCCGGGACGCGTCCACTCGGCGGAAAGGATCGGGGTGCCCTCCAGTTGGATGTCCGGAATCGCACGCACATTGATCTCGACCAGCTCGCCCTCGTCAACCGTCACCGGCGCCACGGGCTGGAAGTGCAGCTTGGACGGCAAGGCGCCCAGCGCAGAGAAGTCCACCAGCGCGAGCGTTGAGTCGAGCCCGGGGAAGAGCTGCTGCGGGGCCTGCGGCACACCGCGTCCATCGGAGATACCCACGAAGCTGGTGGGCACGGCCACGCTCTTGTAGGTGAAGCGAATCATGCCGCTGAAGAAGAGCTCCATCTGGAAGGAACTGCTCTGGCCCGGCGCGAAGATGGTGCCGCCCGACACGGCGGGCACGTTCTCGAAGGTGAAGACCAGACGGTCATCCAAGGGGCGCGCCCAGACCTGGCCGCCATTGGTCGGCGCAAAATCGGCAAATAGGCCCGAGATGCGCGGAATGGCGAAATGCTCAAGAATGCCCGGCCGGCTCAAGGGGCTATCGAAGGGCACCTGCTGGAAACTCACGAAACCATTGGCGTGGATGAACAGGCGCGAGTAGTCGCGGCCGAAATAGGGGAAGCGGTCCGAGCCGAGGTTAAAGGCGAAGGTGCCCTCGTCGGAGAGCGGCAGGTTGAAGGAACCGCCGTTCGCGTCCTCGCGCGGCACGGGGAAGTCGCGGATGTTGCGCAGAATGCTCGCCTCGTAGGCCTCATAGCCGGAGTAGCCCACCTCGCGGTTCAGTTCGTCCACCGCAGGGCCCACCGGCGTGAAGGTGATCTGCGAGAACTGCAGGTCGAAGGGCGTCCCCAGTCCGCCGGTGCCGGTCGCGGCGAAAGGCTCGCTCAGCACCACCGGAGCATCGTCGCCCGCGACGACCGTCGCGAAGGACACCTGCGTGAGCCCGGTGTTAAA
>JBJOID010000023.1:0-6719 GCA_046047315.1 Candidatus Hydrogenedentota bacterium
GGTTCGTGTGCCCGCCGACGAGCTTGCCGCGTATATCGGCCAGCGCGTCACCTTCGAGCGAGATTAGTTCACGGACGAGCGCCTGCGACAACGGCAAGCCCCGACCGCGTGGAGGATGAAGTCATGAAAGCGCTCCTCTTCGATCAATACGGCAAGCCTGAGGACGTGCTGCGGCTGGTGGACCTGCCCGAGCCGGAGCCTGGCCCGGGTGAGGTCAAGGTGAAGATGCTGTACAGTCCGGTGAACCCGTCGGACCTCATCAACACCATCCAAGGCACCTACCGCGACGCCATCGGCAAAGCCATCTGGAATCTCGGCAAGCCGGAAAGCGAATACGCGGTTGACCCCAAGGGCGAACGGAAGTTGACTCCGCCGCCGCAAGTGCCCGGACTTGAGGGCGTGGGCGTGGTGGTGAAGGCAGGCGCGGGGCTCTATCCCCGACTGCTAATGGGCAAGCGGGTGCTGGTGATTGGGGGCAAGCGCGGCAACTGGCAGGAATACAACGTGGTGCCCGCGAAGCAGGCCCTGCCCGTAAAGGCCGGAATCCCCGACGAGCAGGCGGCCGTGGCCTTTGTGAACCCCGTCACCGCCTACGCGATGGTGCACGAAGTGTTGCGCTGCGGCGCGGGCGAGACCGTGCTCCAGTCGGCGGGCAATTCCGAGCTCGGCAAGATGATCATCCGCATGGGGCGCCGCCTTGGCTATAAGACCATCAGCATCGTCCGCGATGCCACGCAGGCGCCCCACCTCAAATCCATCGGCGCGGACCACGTGATCGACATCAGCACCGAGAACCTCAAGGAGCGCGTGCACCAGATCACCGGCGGACAGGGCGTTCCTTTTGCGCTGGACCCCATCGCGGGATCGCTCGCCAGTGCCATGATTCCCTGCATGGGCCTGCGCGGGCGCATGCTGGTCTACGGCACGCTCTCCGCCGAGCCGCTTCAATTCTCATCGCGTGATCTCATGACACCACTCGCCTCCGTCGAGGGATTCTTCCTAGCCAACTACATGGCCGGGCTGCCCCTTCTGAAGAAGCTTTCGCTCACCCGCAAGGTGGCGGCACTCGTCCAAAGCGGAGAACTGGGCAGCGACATCCGGCAGGTGTACCCGTTGGAAGCGTTCCGCTCCGCCGTTGCCGACGTGCAGCAGCCCAATAACCGGGGCAAGACACTGCTCAAGTTGGGGTGAGGAAGAGACATCTCCGCTATGGGATCGGCGTCGTAGCGACGAGACTCCGGCTGCTTCAACGTTATTGCAGCGAAGCGACTGTCTCCACAAGCCCCGCTTCGAAACTGACCCCAGGCTCGTAGCCGAAGGCGCGGCGGGCGAGCTCGATCCCTGCCCAGGATAGCTTGATGTCCCCATCGCGCGGCGGGGCGAGCTCGGGTTCGATGCTGCTCCCAAGGGCCGCATTGAGTGCATCGACCAATTGCAGCAGCGTGATGGGCTTTCCGCAGGCGATGTTGTAAACACCAGCGATCGTGCCCGGCGCTTCCGCAGCCTTGAGGTTGGCGGATACGACGTTCTCCACCGCCGTGAAATCACGGGCTTGGTGGCCGTCCCCGAAGATCACCGGGCGCTGTCCCTGACGCATGGCTGTGATAAAGCGGGGAATCACGGCGGCGTAAGGGCTGTCGGGATCCTGCCGTGGGCCGAAGACGTTGAAATAGCGCAGGCCGACGAAGTCCTGCCCGTATAGGCGGGCGAAGGACTCCGCGTAGAGTTCGGTGGTGGCCTTGCTCACGGCATAAGGAGAAAGCGGACAGCGCGGCATCTGCTCGTGCACGGGGTAGGAATCCGCGTCGCCGTAAACCGAGGACGACGAGGCATAGACCACGCGGCGCACCCCGGCATCGCGCGCGGCCAGAAAGACGTTGAGCGTTCCCTCCACGTTCACCCGGTTACTGGTCCACGGGTCGGCCACGGAGCGCGGCACGGAGGGCAGCGCGGCCTGGTGGAGGCAGACTTCCACCCCCTGCATCGCGGACCTCACGGCGTCGCGGTCAAGTATGTTTGCCTCGATAATCTCAACGCTGTTCTCCAGTCCGTCGAGATTCCCGCGTTTCCCGGTCGAAAAATCATCGAGGATGCGCACCTCATGACCGTCTCGACAGAGGCGTCGAGCAAGGTGTCCGCCGATGAATCCGGCTCCGCCGGTAACGAGGTATTGCGCCATGCCCAACCTTTTGGAATCGCAGTGCTTGCGAGGCTTACGCTACCCCATGCCAACCCCAGTTGTAAACCGTTTATGCTGCCGCCTCGTTTGCATGAGACGGGCAATTCGGGTACAACGTAAGCGTGCGCAGACCGCACTATTGGAGGAGTCGACATGAATAAGAAGCGCTGGAGCCAAACAATCGCGGTTGCGCTGACGTTGAGCCTTGGGGCCAGCGTGACGGGATGCCAGAGCTATGGCGAGGCCGCGGGTCTGGGCGCCGCCGTGGGCGCCGTGGGCGGAGCCATCATCGGGCACCAGTCCGGGCATGCGCTGGAGGGCGCCGCCATCGGCGCGGCCGTGGGTGGCGCGGCGGGGGCCGTGGCCCACAAGATCAAATCGAATAAGCAGCGCGAGGCTGCGGAGACGCAGACGGCCTACAATTATCAGCCGGCGCAGGGCGAGATGCTTCGCTTCGAGGGTGCCCAGGTGATGCCGAAATCGGTGCGCCCGGGCGACATGATCGAGGGACGCATTCAATACGCCATCATGGGCACCGGCGCCGGGGTGAGCGTGCAGGAGTCGCGCCTGCTGATTCGCGATGGCCGCGTGGTCGCCGAGCTTTCCAACGAGACCCTCACCCGCACCGATGGCACGTGGTCGAGCGCGCAGAACTTCCGCCTGCCCAACAATCAGGGCCCCGGTCTGTACACTTTGGAGACCCGGGTGCGCACAGCCAAGTCGAGCATCAGCGGCCAGGACACCTTCGTGATCGAGTGATGTTAGTTTCAATGTGATTACTTCGGGGTGTTCCCATGGGAGGGGACACCCCGATTTTTTGAGGAGGGGACCTGGGGACCATGGGCTTGTCGCAGGCTGGACAAGAAGAGCGGGAACAACCGCCCGACACCCGGCTCTGCGCACTGGTGGTGTATTGCTTTCTGGCGCTGGGCATCGCGGCGCGCCTCGCGGAATACCTCCACTACCGGGTGCTCTGGCAGGATGAGGGCTACACCGGCGTAACGATTGCCACGCGCAGCTTCGCGGAGTTCTTCCAGCCGCTCGGGCTCTACCAGATTGTCGCGCCGGGCTATCTCCTATTCGCCAAGCTTTCGCTGCTGGTTGGCGGCGTCAACGAATACGCGCTCCGCTTCCCCAGCCTGATGGCGGGACTGGCGTCCCTGGTGCTCTTCGCGGTGGCGGTGCGCCGCTGGCTGCCGGGCTGGGGCGGTGCGCTGGGCTTCGCGTTCTTCTCCAGCGCAGGGTTGCTGATTTATTACGCGGGAGAAGCCAAGCCCTACGCGCAGGATGTCTGCGTGGCCCTGCTGCTTTGGATGCTGGCGGCCGCCACCGCGCAGCAGACCACCCTCACCCTGCGGTGGTGCCTGATGCTGGGCGCGGCCGGGGCGGCCGCCGTGTGGTTTAGCTTTCCTTCCTGCTTCGTGCTGGCTGGAATCGGCGCCTATCAGTTGGACCGCTGCGCGCTTCGCCGCGACACCCCGCGTTTCCTGCGGTTGCTTGCCGCCTATGTCTGCTGGGCCGCAAGCTTCGCCGTGCTGTACGTGCTCATCCTCGCCCCCGGCATGAATCAGGAAAGCGACTTCCGGGGGGAATCGCTGATGGAAACCATGCGCTCAAGTTGGAGCTTTGGCTTCCTGCCATTTCCCCCCACTTCCTTCGCGGATATCGACCAGTACCAGAACCAGTTCCTGCGCTTGTTCTGGAATCCCGGCGGATTCCGCCTCACAGGCCTGGCGGCTTTCGTGTGGCTGGTGGGCTGGTGGTCGCTCTATCAGAAACGCCCGCAACTCTTCTGGCTGCTGCTCAATCCGTTCATCGTGGCCTTCGCCGTCTCGCTGGTGAAACTCTATCCCTTCGATGGTCGAATGATACTTTTCCTCACCCCGGCGTTGTTTCTGGTATTGGGCGAGGGCGTTGCTTTCCTCTATGAGAACCTGACCCGCGGTCGGCGCGTGGTGCTGGTGCTGCTTCTGTTGCTGTTGCTTGCCCCGGCCACCGCGCGGGCGGCGCGCAACATCGTTGCCCCGCCAGAACGCTTCGAACTGAACACCGCGCTCAACAAGGCGGCCGCCAACTGGGAATCAGGCGACCGGCTGTACCTCGGCTTCTATGACGCGTTGACCTTCCACTACTGCCGCACGTGGTACGACTTTCCCGAAGAGGCCGTGTTGCTGGAATCCGCGCCCTTCGAGTTGCAGCCGGATGACGCCGCGCGCCTCGAGCAGATTCCGCTGGAGGAGCTGCGCGGCCGGCGGCTGTGGGTGGCGGTCTGGCATCACCGCGACCTGGACGGATTCACCGCGCTGCTGGAAAGCCACGGCGGCAAGCAACTGAGGCGCGAGCAACTGGGCGGACCCGAGTTGCTCCTCTACCAGTTCTGAACGAGCCCGGACGCAGGCGGGACTACACGGTGGCCACAGACTCCGGCTTTGCCAGGGTCGCGCTGTAAGCCAGAACGGGATCGCGCCCGATGGAGAAGTAGTCGCAACCCTCCGCCATCATCGTGCGCGGGTTGTAGACATTGCGCCCGTCAAAGATGACCGGCGCCTTGAGCGACTTCTTCAGGCGCGCCATGTCGAGATTGCGGAAGAACTTCCATTCGGTGCAGAGCACCAGCGCGTCCGAGCCTTCCAGCGCGTCATAGTAATTGGCAATGTACTCGATGCCGGCATGCTCGCCAATCAACTTGCGCGCCTGCTCCTCGGCGCGCGGATCATAGGCGCGCACCTTTGCGCCCACGCTCAGCAGCCAATTCACAATCACCAGCGCCGGCGCCTCGCGCACGTCGTCGGTCTCCGGCTTGAAGGCCAGGCCCCACACGGCAAAGGTCTTGCCGGCCAGGTCGTCGCGGTAATACAAACGGATTTTCTCAAGCATCACCTGCTTCTGGCGCTCGTTCACATCATCCACGGCGGGCAGCAGCTGCGTCTCGACGCCAGCCTCGCGGGCGGTCGATATCAGGGCCTTCACGTCCTTTGGGAAACAGGACCCGCCATAGCCGATGCCGGGGAAGATGAAGCGATATCCAATGCGGCGGTCCGAGCCGATGCCGTTGCGAACCTCGTCCACATCGGCGCCCACCCGCTCGCAAATCCCCGCGATTTCGTTCATGAACGAAATCTTCGTGGCCAGCATAGCGTTGGCGGCGTACTTCGTCATCTCCGCCGCGCGCGTGGACATGACGATGATCGGGCGTCCGTTCTTGGCGAAGTTCGAGTAGACCTCCTCCATCAATGCGCGCACGCGCACGTTGTCGCAACCAATCACCACACGGTCCGGAACCATGAAGTCTTCGATGGCCGCGCCTTCCTTGAGGAACTCGGGGTTGGAAACCACGTCGAACTCATGGTCCACGCCGCGCTTCTTCATCTCCTCGATGATGACCGCGCGCACCTTGTCCGCCGTGCCCACCGGCACGGTGCTCTTGTCCACCACGATCTTGTAGCTGTCAATGACCTGACCGATGGTACGGGCCACCCCGAGCACATACTCGAGGTTGGCCGTGCCGTCGGGAAGCGGCGGGGTGCCCACGCAGATGAAAACCATGAGCGACTGTCGAATGGCATCCGCGACGTCCGTCGTGAAATGAAGCCGCCCGTCCTCGACGTTGCTGTTCACCATCTCCTCGAGGCCCGGCTCGTAAATCGGAATCTCGCCCTTTTCCAGCATGGCGATCTTCGAGGGGTCGATGTCCGCGCAAATCACGTCATGCCCAAGGTCCGCAAAGCAGGTGCCGCTTACCAGTCCGACATAACCCGTTCCCACAATGGCCAGCTTCATCGTCATATTCTCCTAAATCACGAAACCCGCCGCGCATAAAAACACGGCAGGCCTTGAATCCGTTGGGGGTTGCAGGGCGTGGGATATCCCGCGCCAACAAAAAGATTATACCCTCAGGCGGCCTCTCGCGCCAGTTCCACCTTGGTGTGCGTCCAGCCCTCGGTGCGGAAAACACCGTAGGTGAGCAGCAGCCGGGCAAGGTGGCAGACGAAGATCGACATCCAGACGCGGTCGGCGGTGAGTGTTCCGGTCGCCCAGAATATCCCGCACATGCCAAGCAGGAGCACGATCTGAGTGGCAAAGGCGATGTACATCGGAATCTTCGTTTCGCCCGCTCCCTGCAATCCGCCGGTCAGGGCCAGGGCCGGAGCAAGCACCAGGCCCGAGAAAGCCAGCCAGTGCAGCAGTGACACCCCGAAGGAATGAATGGGCTCGCCGGTGGCGTCGAACACCCAGAGCAACTGATGTGGAATGCTCCAGAACATGATGCCGACCAGCCCGGCCCAGGCCGTGCCCAGCATGGCCGCCACACCCACGGCACGCTTGCCGCGCTCGCGCTTGCCCGCGCCGATGTTTTGCCCCATGAGGGTTGCCGATGCGGAGCGCAGGCCAAAGGAAGTCCAGGTGACCAGGGAGAAGAGTTGTGCGTAGCAAATCGTGTAAGCCGCTTGAGCCGCGTCGCTGTGCGGAATCAGGCCAATGAACACGAGCAGGAACACGCCCCCAAGGTTAAGCAGCACGCCTTGTATGCCGGATGGCA
>JBJOID010000024.1:0-40824 GCA_046047315.1 Candidatus Hydrogenedentota bacterium
TCACCCTCGGCGGCGGCCTCCGTGGCAGCGCCGAGGGTGAGGCAAAGGCTGGGCACCAGCCCACGCGAGGTGGCCGCCAGCTCAAAGCCCACCAGCAACAGGGCAAGCGCCCTGAACCAGGTGGAATGTGTATCTCTGAAGCATCTAGACAGCATGAAAAAATCCGGCATTAACCGGATAGAGCCTATCGAAGACCGAATTCTGTAGTCAAGAATTTCCATTTCGATTGTTCGCTAATCGGGGTGGGGCTTGCGCCCTTGCGAGGGCATCCACTAGACTCCCCGGAATACAGCGAGGAGTGCTATACATGGCGGACACGGGGGCGCGGCGCGCGCTAATCACCGGCATCACCGGGCAGGATGGTTCCTATCTTGCGGAACTGCTGCTCGACGAGGGCTACGAAGTTTACGGCGTGGTGCGGCGTTCCAGCTCGGAGAAGTTCGAGCGCATTGCCCACATCAAGGACAAGCTCACGCTGGTGCAGGCCGACCTGACGGACCAGGGGTCGATGGTGGAGGCGGTCGGCGACATTCGCCCGACGGAGGTCTACAACCTCGCGGCGCAGTCTTTCGTGCCCACGTCGTGGAGCCAGCCGCTGCTAACCGGCGAGATCACCGCGCTCGGCGTGACGCGCATGCTCGAGGCCCTGCGGCTCGTCGACAAGAAGATTCGCTTCTACCAGGCCTCGTCGAGCGAGATGTTCGGCCACGTGCGTGAAACGCCCCAGGTGGAGACGACGCCGTTTTATCCCCGCAGCCCTTATGGCGTGGCCAAGGTCTACGGCCATTGGATCACCGTGAACTACCGCGAGAGCTACGACATGTACGCCTGCTCGGGGATCCTGTTCAACCACGAGTCCCCCCGGCGCGGGCTCGAGTTCGTCACGCGCAAGGTCACCGACGGCGTGGCCCGCATCAAGCTGGGCCTTGCCGACTCGTTGTCCCTCGGCAATCTTGAAGCGAAGCGCGACTGGGGTTTTGCCGGGGACTATGTGCGGGCCATGTGGCTGATGCTCCAGCAGGACGAGCCCGACGACTTCGTGGTTTCCAGCGACGAGACGCACAGCGTGCGTGAGCTCTGCGAGATTGCGTTCGCCCATGCGGGGCTGGACTGGAATGACTACGTGAAGGTGGACCCGAAATTCTATCGCCCGGCCGAGGTGCACTTGTTGCTGGGCGACAGCTCGCGGGCGCGCAAGAAGCTCGGCTGGGAACCGAAGGTTTCCTTCAAGGGCCTGGTGGAGATGATGGTGGACGCCGACCTTGCCCGCGTCCAGGCCGAGATTTCCCATCCTCCCATCGTGGCATGACACGCCGGGCGCTCATAACTGGCGCGGCGGGCTTTGCCGGGCGTCACCTTGCCCGACGGCTCGAGGGCAACGGCTGGGCAACGCTTTGTTCCGACCGCGAGGGGGAGGGCTGCGTGCCATGCGACTTTGGCATCGCGGGAGACATAGACGCGCTGATTGACGGGGCAGGCGACTTCACCCACGTGTTTCACCTGGCGGCGCGCACCTTTGTTCCCGAGTCGATGAGCGATCCCTCCGGTGCCTTTCAGGTGAACCTGCTGGGGACCGTGCATTTGCTGGCGCGTCTGTCGCGCATGCCTGTGCCGCCGCGCGTGGTGTTCATAAGCAGCGCCGAGGCCTACGGCCCACCGCTTGCGCTGCCTGTAGACGAGCAGCATCCGTTGGCGCCGCAAAATCCCTACGCGGTTTCCAAGGCCGCGGCGGATCAGTATTGCGCCTATCTCTCCCGCGTTGCCAAGCTCGAGATCATTCGGGTGCGTCCCTTTAATCATTCCGGAGCGGGGCAAACCTCGCAGTTCGTGTTGTCGAGTTTCGCGCGGCAGGTCGCCCGGATCGAGGCGGGCAAATCGGATCCCGTGCTTCAGGTCGGCAATCTTGACGCCCGGCGCGACTTCTCCCATGTGGCGGACGTGATGGCGGCCTACGAGATGCTGGCACTTCACGGCGTGCCCGGCGAGGCCTACAACGTGTGCAGCGGCGATGTGGTTCGCGTCGGCGACGCGCTGGAGATGCTGCTGGCGCGAAGCGCCGCCGCGATTCGCGTGGAGACCGATCCCGCGCGCATGCGCCCGGTGGAGGTGGCCGAAATCCGCGGCTCGAATGAAAAGCTCCGACAACTCGGCTGGGCGCCCGATAAAGCCTTCGGCGATATTCTCGACGACCTGCTGGGCTATTGGCGGAAACAGGAGGCCGTCGCGACGTGAATCCCGAGACCAACGAGAAACTCCGCACCCTGGACGAACTGGTGGATATCGCCCGGGACGCGCGCCGCGAGGACAAGACCGTCGTGTGGACCAACGGCTGCTTTGAGATACTGCACGCCGGGCACATCGAGTTTCTGCTGAAGGCGGCGCGTCTCGCCGATGTCTTCATCGTCGGGGTTAACAGCGATGCCTCGGTGGCCGCGCTCAAAGGGGCGGGACGTCCGCTCACCGGGCTGGCCGAACGCGTGCAGGTCTTGTCGGCGGTCGAGTGCATCGACTATCTGGCCGTGTTCGACGAGCCCACTTCGGAGCGGGTGCTTGAAGCGCTTCGGCCCGAGGTCTATGCGAAGGGCATGCATCACCTGCACGGCGGCATTCACCCCGGGGAGCGGGCCATTGTCGAGCGGGCGGGCGGGTGCATCGCCCTTATCGCAGGCGACCCGGCCATGTCCACGGAGAACATCGTCGCGAAGGTGCGGGCGGGCGGCGGCTGAGCTGCGCGCATGCACCGCGCGCGGGGGATTAAGCGATGCTCTTCGAACTGGCGGGCGGAATCGGGATTTTCCTGTTGGGCATGTCCCTGCTCACCTCGGGCCTCAAGTCCTTCGCGGGAGACGCCCTCCGCCGCATCCTGGTGCGTTTCACGGGCAATCCTTTCCGGGCCTTCCTTAGCGGTCTCTTCTCCACGCTGTTGATTCAGTCTTCCAGCGCCACCACGGTCACCGTCATCGGCTTCGTCAGTGCGGGCCTGCTCACTTTCCCCCAAGCCATCGGCGTGGTCTTCGGGGCCAGCCTCGGCACCACCGGTACCGGATGGATCGTCTCCACCCTGGGGTTGAAGATTAGCCTTGGCTTCTACGCCATGCCATTGGTGGCGCTTGGGGCGTTCATCGAGTTGCTCGGGCGCGGCCGCTGGAAATCGCTGGGCCTCGCCCTCGCGGGATTCGCGCTCATCTTCGTGGGCATCGACACCCTGCAACGCGGCATGGAGACGGTGGCTGCCTCCATGAATTTGTCCGCCCTGCCGCCGACGGGGGCGCTTGGCGCCGTGCTCGCAGTGGGCATTGGCATCGTCATGACGCTGCTGCTCCAGTCGTCCAGCGCGGCGGTCGCCACGGTGCTTACCGCGCTTCACACGGGCACGGTTACTTTCGAGCAGTCCGCCGCGCTCGCCATCGGCGCCGCCATCGGCACCACGGCCACCGGGGTCATCGCGGCGATTGGGGGCAGCGTGTCCGCCAAGCGCACCGCCCTCGCGCATGTACTCTTCAATCTGGCCACCGGCATTATTGCGCTTGCCTTGCTGCCCGGTTATCTCTGGTGGATTGCCTACGCCCAGGCGCACTGGAGCCTCGACCCCGGCGCCATGAGCCTCGCTGCTTTCCACACCGCCTTCATCGCCGTGGGGGTGTTTATCTTCCTGCCTTTCGTGCGGCCCTTCGCGCGGCTCATCGAGCGCATGGCTCCAGACTCCGGCCCGGCGCTCACGCGTCATCTCGACCGGTCCCTCTATGCCACGCCGCCGGTGGCCATCGAGGCGTCGCGGCGCGCGCTCACCGAGACGGCTGTGCTGCTGATAAGCGAACTGCGGGCGGAGTTGGAAGACCCACGCCGCGACCACAGCGCGCAGGTTGCGGGGGAAATACAACAGGCGCTCGAGGACATACAGGACTTCCTTGCGCGTGTTCCGTCCAACGGGGATGAGGACGCCCTTGCCTCGGCGCGTGTCGCCATGCTGCATGCCATTGACCACCTGTCACGCCTGAGGTTGCGCATGCCGCTTCCCACGAGCGTGCAGCGCTCCCGCGAGAACGAGCGCCTGAAGGTCGCCGTGGACAAGTGCCTGCGCGTGATGGACGCGGGTATCGCGGGGCTATGCGGCCAGGGTGAGGAGGGCTGGCTGGACGGTATGGCCGACAGCGCCACCCAAACCTCGGAGGAGCGGCTGCGCGAGCGGCCGGTCATCCTTCATCAGCACACGCCCGAGTGGACGCCGTCGCAGATACTCGGCCTGCTTGACGCCATCCGCTGGGTGGAGCGCATCAGCCACCATACGTGGCGCGTGTGCCATTACCTGAGCGGCAATGGCGATGAGGCAGGGCTGTTGGATAGGGAGGACGTGCTGCGGGATTAGTCCGGAGCGCTACTCGGGCATGCCCGTGACCCAGCTCGCCAGCCGGTAGTAGAGGGGGATGCCGAAGGTGACATTGAAGGGGAAGGTGACGCCCAGCGACAGCGCGATGTAGAGGCTGGGGTTTGCCTCGGGCAGCGCCAGGCGGAAGGCGGCCGGCACGGCGATATACGAGGCGCTGGCGCACAGCACGAGGAAGAGCATGCCGTTGCCGGTGTCCATGCCGATCATCCACACCAGCATGGTGGCCAGCAGAGCGTTGAAGAGGGGATACCCTACGGCGAAGGCGGGCAGCGCCCAACCCGCGCTGCGCAGCTTGCGCACCCCGCGCATCGCTACGATGCCCATGTCCAGCAGGAAGAAGCAGAGCACCCCGTCGAAGATGCCGGTGAAGAAGGGCTTCATCGCCGTGCGACCCGCCTCGTTGCTGAACAGGCCAATCAGCATGCTGCCCATCAGCAGCAATACCGAGCCATTCAGGCAGGCCTCATGCAGCAGGTGCTTGAGCTTGCCGGTCGGTCCCGCCTGATCGGTGGACCAGCGCCGGTAAAGCAGAATGCCGATGATGATGGCGGGCGACTCCATCAAGGTCATGCAGGCGATCATGTGACCGCTGTATTCAATGCCCGAGCGTTGCAGGAATGCCGCCGCGGCAATGAAGGTGACCGCGCTTACGCTGCCGTAGGAGGCGGCCACCGCGGCCGCGTCGCGCACGGGGAGCACGCGCCGCAGCACGGAGAACGCGATGACCGGGGTGAGGATGGCCATGAACACGGCGGCGCCCACCGTGAGCGCCACCTCGGCGCTCATGCCGCTTTCGCGCAGCCCAGCCCCGCCCTTGAAGCCCACCGCGAACAACAGGTACATCGACAGCAGCTTGGGCACGGGCTCGGGGAAATCGAGATCGGAGCGCACCGCCACGGCGATGGCGCCGAGGAGAAAGAAGAGCACGGGCGGGCTGGAGAGATTGGCGAAGAAATCAGCGGTCATCGCGCCATTCCCGTTGGGGTTTCATGCGCGCCACGGCGGGAACAGGCTGTCCCGCATCCGTATCTTGTGCTCGCCTGGATGACCGTGTTACTTCCTCTGCGTTGTCGTCGCGCCTTAGATGTTGACTGCAATCCCCTTGCTTTTTCAACCGTGGACGCGGCCAGCCGCACTTTAGTGCGCGGCTTCCCCTTCCAGCACCACCTCGAAGGCGATGGTTTCGGCGGCGTCGGCCGCCTTGCCGGACGCGGTCACGCGCGCGACCACGTGGTCTTCCGCGACTTCATGCACCGTCAAGGGCGCGGCGCCGGGCTTTGAATCGGGGCGCAGGCTGATGATGGAGGGATGGAACACGGCCGTCTCTTCCGCACTCGCCTCGGCCAGCGCGTCATGGCTGCCATAAGCCTCCACCTTCGTGTCCTTGGACACCGGGATCAAAACGCCGAAGTACAGATAGTCCGAAGTGCCAAGGTGATCGCCGTCGTTGGGGCGCAGCCCCATGCGCATCGTGTACACCCCGGCAGACATCTCGTCGTCGCGGTAGTCGCGTCGATCGGCGTGCACCTCGACCACGCCCAGCAACTGCGATTCCTTTACCTGGTCGAGCGCCTTCTCGGCTGCTTCCGGCTTGGCGGAAAGGGGGAGTTCCTTCAGGAACCAGAGGGTTAGTTCCGGCGTGCCGTCCTTCTCCACAACCACTGCATCACCGGAGAGGAGGGCCTTTATGGGCTCACTCACGCCATCGGGTGCGGGCTTGGACTCCTGCTTGGCGTTCCACTCCGCGGCGTGTCCGGCGGCGGACAGGATCATCGTTGCGGCCAGGCACAGCGTGGTGCGGCGGAATACTCGAAACAACATCATACTCTCCCTGCCCGCGATGGGGCGTGTTGACGCGGCGCAGCCGTTGGCGGTGTTTTCCCTTGACGCCGTAAGGTATGAGACGGTCCCCGGAGCCTAGTATTCAAAGGCTCCAAGGAAGGCGCCGCGCTGCTCGGTCGCGGCCCAGGTCAGGCCGAGCGCGTCACCCCGGTACGCAGCCACCTTGGTAAAGACCGGATAGGCGGCGCGCAATTCCGTCAGCGGTGGATAGAAGGTGCTTTCATTGCCACACACGTGGTCGTCGCCGCCCATGCAGCGCGTGCTGATGTCGACCAAATCGGCTGCCTTCACTTCCGCACAACCCGACTTGTCGCACGTGGCGAGCTTCGTTGCGATGGGAGCGGACTCCACTTTCTTCACCGAACCCACGACGTGGCCCGCCTTCTCGCGGACCATCGCCTCCAGCGCCGCGCGCTGTCCCGCAGTGGCTCGCTCATCCACGATGATAGACGCTTCAGATTCGACCTTCTTGCCCGCCACGTCGCCCAGCGTGTCGCGGCTTTCAAGCGCGGCAATCACGTTCAACCCGGAAATATCCACGCCGTCCCAGGCGCCCTCGGTCACCGACCAAACCAGAATGGCCTCGCGTCCCGTGAGGCCCATCTCCCCATTGGCGAAGCAGGGGCCCGTGTAGACGTCACAGGTGCGAACTTCAAGATAACGGCCGTGGGCGACGTTTTCCGCCGTCGCGCCATGCGGCATCAACGACAGGGCTCCCGCGACCAACAAAAGCGCAGTCTTCATCGTTTTGTCCTCACGCAATGGTGCTTCAATGCAAGGCCACACCCGTGGCTAACGGCAGTAACACCCGCGCGCCTTGATGCATTCCTCATGTCCGGTCATCGCGCCATCCGGCCCGAAGGTCTCATAGGTGCGGGTGCACCAATAGGCGGCGGCCCCGTTGGGATTGGGCTCCTCGTGGGCGGGTTTGTAATACATGTCCTTGCATCGCAAGTGTTTGCAAAGCAGTTCACCCTTTGGCGAGCGAATCATGGCGTATCTCCTCAGCCGGCTGCGGCCGCGGCGAGGGCGGCGCGCTTCACGGCGGCTTTGACCAACTGCACCTTATACGCATTGCCGTTGAGCGGCGTGGCGCCGAGCGCGGCCAGCTCTCCCGCCTTGCCCGCCGCCGTCTCGTCGACCGTGCCCGAAGCCAGCGCTTCTGCTGCTTCCGGACGGTTCCACGGCGTGGGGGCCACATGGCCCAGCACCACGCTGGCGAAGCCATCGCCCAGCGCAACCGCCGCCGCCACATAGGGCCAATCGAGGCCATGGCGGTGGCGCACTTCGTAGCAGGCGTTCTTCAGGCCCTTCACGGGCAGTGAAATCGAACGCAGGATTTCGTTCGGAGCCAGCGCGGTCTCACGCTGGCTGTCCTCTTCAGGCGCCCGGAAGAAATCGGCGGCGGCAATGTCGCGCGGCCCGCCTTGACCCTGCACCGAGAGCGTGGCGCCCAGGCAGGCGAGCACCGGGCCCAGGCTGCTTGCGCTCACAAACTTTGCACGCCCCGCATTACCAAAGATGGCGTGATAGCGGTTGTCGCCCGTTTCCACCAGCGACTTCCCGCCCTCTTCGCCGAACAGGCCATGGCCAGTCCGGTAGTACCAGCACCGTGGACGCTGGCACAGGTCGCCACCAAGCGTGCCCACGTTGATCATCTGTTCGCTGCCGATGCCGCGAATGGCGCTGGCGATGGCGGGGAAATGCTTCACCACCTCCGGGTGCGCGGCCACGGCCTTCAGGGAAGTCATCGCACCGATGCGCAGGTTGTCTCCCTGCGGCTCGATCCCCGATAACTCCGCGATGTTTCGCAGGCTGACCAGGCGCTTCGGCGCAACCAGGCCCTGTTTCAGGCAGGTGACCAAATCCGTGCCACCCGCATGGATTTCGGATTCGCCCCAGGATTCACCGAGAAGAGCGAGTGCTTCGTCCAGCGATTTGGGCGCGGCATATTCAAATGACTTCATGCGAGCACTCCTCCCTGTTGCAGGGCCGCAATCACGCGTTCCGGCGTGAGCGGCAGGTCCGGCACCCGCACGCCGCAGGCATTGGCCACGGCATTCGAAATCGCCGCGCCGGGCGAAATGACGGGTGGTTCGCCGAGTCCGATCACCCCGCGTTCATCGAAGCCGGGGCCCGTCTGCATGTGCACCTTCAGCTTGCCGACATCCTTGAGGCCCGCCAGCCGGTAAAACTCCATGTCGGCATTGAGCATGCGCCCCGTCGTCGCGTCGTAGACGCATTCCTCGTACAACGCATACGTGATGCCCATGATCAGGCCGCCGTAAACCTGGCTCTCGGCGGTCTTGAGATCGATGATGAGTCCGCAGTCCTGCACCGCGACCATTTCGTTCAACGTGACCACGCCCGTTTCTGTGTCCACCGTGACGTCGGCTATCTGAACACCGCCCACGCCCGCGTCCATCAGCTTCATTTCCTGCGCGTTCTTGCCGTCGTTCTGGCCGCGCTCGGTAATCACGTTCGGCCCCAGCAGGGAGCAGGCGTCCTTCCAGGCCATGGTCTTGGCCGAGTCGCTCGCCGCGACGATCTGTCCACCGCGTGCGACCAGCGTGTCTGCGGGCACGCCCAGCTCGGCGGCCGCCAGCTCCAGCAGCCGGTTCAGTGCGGCCGTCGCGGCGAGGCGGGTCGAGCTGCTCACGCCGCCGATGGTGGTGCTGCCGCCCGAGCCTCCCGAGACGGGATACGCGTTCTTGCCGATGTTGGCCTGCACGGCCTCCAGCGGCAACCCGAGCGTCTCCGCCAGTACGATAGCCACCGCCGTGCGCGTTCCAACGCCGAGATCCTGCGTTCCGATCTTTGCGCTCACGGAGCCGTCGGGATGAATGGAGACCTCGCATTCCGAGGGATGCCCCATGCCGCCCCACGTATGGATGGCGATGCCCATGCCGCGCTTTAAGGGGCCGGGGGTCTGGTCGCCTCGCGGATGCGCCTTGCCTTTGTAGCCGATCATCTCGGCGGCGATGTCGAGTTGCTGCGCATAGAGTTCCGCGCGGTCGGTGTGCTTGAGGTTCGCCTTGAAGAAGGCGAGTGCGTCCATGCCGAGCGCGGCGGCGGCATCCTCGAAGGCGGCCATGGTAAGGAAGCAGCCCTGTGGGTGCCCGGGTGCGCGCCAGGCCCGCTGGCTGCCCCGGTTCGTCGCGATGCGCTGGCTGGTGGTGCGCTGGTTCGGGATGCGCGTGAACACGTAGGGTAGCGGTGGCGGGCGAAACCCGCCAAAGCCGCCCGTGCCCCACACGGAGGCGTCGAAGGCCGTGACCGTGCCGTCGGCATCCACGCCGATCTTCAGGTTGCCATAGGTGCTCGGGCGGTTTCCGCCGTCCATCAGCTCAAGGTCGCGCTCGAGCATCAGTTTCACCGGCCGTCCTGTCTGCTTGGAGAACTGCGCCCCGATGATGCCCCACTTGTCGTGGGAGAACTTCGAGCCGAATCCTCCGCCCATGTATTGGCAATCCACATGGATGTCGCTTTCCGCGATACCCAGCGGCTCGCCCATGCCTTCCGCATAGCGCGAGACATTCTGCGTCGACGGCCAGACATAGAGCGCATTGTCCCGGAATTCTGTCACCTGTCCATGCGCTTCCAGGCAGCAATGGGTTATGGCGGGAATGCCATAGCGGCCTTCCACCACCTTGTTGGCCGCCGCGAAAGCGGCCTCGACGTCACCCTCGTCGCGGCTGGCCGGACGGCCCTCCGCGAATTGCGGGTCGTCATCCCGCACCTGCACTGGCTCGGGCGTGTAGGAAACCTTGACCGCCTTGGCGGCCTCGACGGCCTGTTCCTCGGTTTCCGCCGCGACCGCCGCAATAATCTGTCCCTGATAGCGCACGGTGCCGCCAATCAGTTCCTGGTCCACCCAGACGGCCTTTACGCCCGGCAGGGCCTCCGCCGCGGAGGTGTCCACCGCGTCAATCTTTGCCGAAGCGTGGCGCGAGGCCACCAGCTTCGCATGCAGCAGGTTCTTGGGGTTCATGTCGTAGGCGTAGCGCGCCTGGCCCGTGCTCTTCACCGGGCCGTCAAGACGGCTGATACGCTTGCCAATGAGGGCGCGTTCCTCGGCTGCGGGCCACTGTGGAGTCGCCATCACGCACCTCCCTTCAGCGCCTTGGCGGCGTCGAGCATGGCTTCCGTGATGCCCGCGTAGGTGCCGCAGCGGCAAAGGTTACCGCCCAGCCCGGCGCGCACTTCTTCCAGCGTCGGGTTGGGGTGCTCGTTCAGGAAGGCCGTGCACGCCACCACGAAGCCGGGCGTGCAGAAGCCGCATTGCTGCGCGTCGTGTTCCACGAAGGCCGACTGCACCGCGCTCATCTGCTCGGGCGTCCCCAGGCCTTCAATGGTGGTGATCTCCCGGCCCACGGCTTCCACCGCCAGCATGGAGCAGGCGTAGGCGGGGGCGCCGTCCACCAGGACCGTGCAGGCCCCGCAGGTGCCCCGGTCGCAGACCTTCTTGGCGCCGGTGATGTCGAGACGGTTGCGCAAGGCGTCGAGCAGTGTGACGCGCGGTTCCACGCTCAACGTCTTGACCGCGCCGTTGACGCGCAGTTCAATCGGGGCGTCGCCGGGCCCCAGCACGGGCGGGGCCGCCGCAGCCGCTTCCTGCGCCGCCGCTTCGCGCGCGCCGCCGGGCAACAGCGACGTGGCCGCCGTGCCCGCCCCAATGCCAAGGAACCCGCGCCGGGAAATGCCCCAGCCGCCCGGGGGCCGTTTCGAGTCGCTCATGACAACCTCCTCATTTCGCGAACACCGCGCCAAGCACGTTCGCCCAAACTACCACGATGCCGCTTTTGCTGCAAGCCTCGGGATTGACAGTTCGTCGCGGGCTCGCATAGGGTGCCTCTGAAAAACCGAGGGTTCGTACAATGCCACACCGCTTTTCCCGCAGGATGTTCCTTGGTGGCGCAGCCGCCTTCGCCGCCTCGCGCGTGGCCATCGGCGAAGAGCCGGTGATTCAGGGCTTCGAGGATACGGGATCCAACACCGATCCCTCCGCCGCATGGACGCCAGTCAGCGACCGACGCATCCGTGTCGGGATCGCGGGCTACGGAGTCTGCAAATTCGGTGCGGCATTCGGGTTTCAGGATCACCCGAACGTCGAAGTGGTGGCGGTGACGGACCTTATCCCCGAGCGTCGCGATGGCTTGGCCAAGGCCTGCCGTTGCGAGACCACCTATGAGTCCCTCGAGGCGATGCTAAAGGACGATCGCATCGAGGCCGTGTTCGTGGCGACGGACGCCCCGAGCCATGCCGGGCACTGTATCGCCGCGGTCGAGCATGGCAAGCATGTCGCCACCGCCGTGCCGGCCATGTATGGGTCCCTGGAAGAAGGGGACGCTCTCTATCAGGCCGTCAAAAAATCCGGACTGACCTACATGATGTTCGAGACCTCCGCCTTCCATGACGACTGTTTCGCAATGCGCAAACTTTTCCAACAAGGTGCCTTCGGCCGCATGCTCTATTGCGAGGGCGAGTATTACCACTACATGCAGGAGCCCATCGACTCGTATAAGGGGTGGCGCGTGGGCCTGCCGCCGCAGTGGTATCCCACGCACTCGAATGCCTATTACTCCTGCGTCACCGGTGGCCGCTTTACGGAAGTTTCCTGTACGGGAACCCCAAGTACCGTGGGGCATTTGCGCCCGGAGAACAATCCCTACAAGAATCCCTTCGGCACGGAGATTGCGCACCTTAAGACCAGCGACGGCGCGCTCGCGCGCATGGCCGTCAGCTGGGACACCCCCGGCTATCCCGGTGAAATGGGGCGGGTGCGCGGTGAGCGCGGCTCCATGCACGGGTTGCATTTCGACGGCCTTGAGCATTACGACCCCGAAACACTCAAGAAGCCGGCCCTGCCTCCCGGCGTGGCCGCGGGCGGGCATGGCGGATCGCATGGCTACCTCGGCAACGAATTCATCACCGCGATCCTTCAGGAGCGTGAGCCCCTGGTCCACCTGCGCCTCGCGCTGAACATGACCGCCGCCGGAATCCAGGCACACGCATCCGCCCTTAAGGATGGCAAGTGGCTCAAGATTCCGCAGTGGGACTGAGGCTCCAGATTACCAGCGGGCACACTGCTCTTCAGACCAACCCAGTGCCCCATCCACATCCACCCGTTGGCCGCCGGTTTGCACGCATCCATGAAAACGCCCGAAGCACTGGTGCACGGTGCTCTTCATGATGCCCAGGTTAGCGTGGCTGTGCTTGTCGTAAAAGGGCGTTAGCACAAGGTCCAACGTGTTGCTGCCTTTGGTGTAGAGCCGCCAGGGCTTCATGAAGTCGCTGCGATCGTATTCGAACGTGACGTCTTCGTGGATCTTGTAAAGCACCCCGTCCACGATGAGGCCATTCTCGGTGGCTCCGGTTCCATCGGTCCATTGCCCGCCCAGATTCACGCCGTACACCCGGCCGGAATCTACGGCGCTCAGTGCGGCCCAGTTCCAGTTCGTCTGATAAGGCCAGATGCCCCGCCCGTAATCGCGCACGCCAAAAGTGGACGCACGGTCGAAAGTCCAGACTTCGTCGCCCCAGCGCACTTCGCCCCATGCCGGCAGTGGCACCTGCTTCGAGGTGAACTGATAAAGCCGCTCCGACCAGGGCACGAGCACGTTCAAGGTTTCCTGAGCCGGCGGCGTCTCGACGTGCATCAGGGCGTGCAGCGGCTTGCCCGCACAGTTCGGGGCGGTAAAGCGCAGGGTGCCGCCGCCCTCATCGAGTTCCTGCTCCGCCTCGATGCGGCCGAAGCGCAATGCAGCGCGGCCTACGGTTCGCGGCGGCATGACGGGTTGCCGCGAGAAGGGGCGCACCGTGCCACATTCGCCAAAACGCCCGGTGGCGTATTCGAGAACGTAAACGCCGATGAGCCCGATGTAGTCCACGTTGGCAATGCAGAAAGAGTAGAGCCGCTCGGGTCCCATGAAACACCAGTAATCCCAACGCTTCTTTCGGGGAAAGCGCCCGCGCAGGTTGTCGATCCAATACGGATGGCGGCCCCATCCCCGCGCAGCCGGATTCAGCAATGTTCCCTCGCCGCGAATGCAAACCTCTTGTGTGACTTCCATATCCGCAGTTTCCATGACGTCCTCCCTTGCCGCGCGACATCCTAGCCAGCCTATGGCTGGAGGTGCGAACTTCGCGCCAGCCCATGTGCCCGCGAAACCCGGGGGTTTGATTGACTGCTGTGCGCGCCCTACAATCCCTGCTACTTCTGACGCGCGGGGTAGGCATGCGTTCTCATCGTTTCGACACGTTCAAGGTGACGCCGGAAAATCAGGCGGCCTTCGACCGTTGCCGCCGGGTGGCCAATCTCGAAGAGGGGGTGGCCGCGCCTTTGGTGCTGGTGGGTGGAACGGGGCAGGGGAAGTCCCATCTTCTGTGGTCCATCGTGAATGAGGTGCGCGAGAAGCATCCGCACACGGCGCTTGCTCTGGTTACCGCGCGGGAGTTTCCCGAGCGGGTGAAGGCGCTGGCGGAGAACCCGGAACCCATCCAGAAGTCGCGGCACGCGATTCTCCTTGTCGACGCCCTGCATCAGTTCCGGCAGGATGCGGCGACGCTGGAGGCCGTTGTCGAGGCATTTCTCGCCAATCACTTTGCGGTGGTGCTGGCCACGCCGCGGCCTCCCATACAGATAGAATCCCTGAGCCTGGGCTTCAAGCGCATGCTCACGGCGGCGGACATCGTGACCGTTGGGGGGCGCGCCCCCGCCGGAAGCGTTCTGGCGAAAGCGGCGGATGCCGCACCGCCCGTGGAGACGCCCACGCCGCTGGACCGCATCGAGACGCTGCAACGCGAGCGTGACAATGTGGCCGCGCGCTACGAGAAGAGCCAGCGTCGCGTGACCCAGCTCGAGGAAGAACTGGCGGCCTTGCTTCAGAAGTACGCGACGCTGGAGGGCAGCGAGCGCCAGGCGCGCGAGTCTGCGCGGGACCTGGTGCGTCTTCAGGGCGAGCGCGAGGCGCTTCGCATGGAGGCGGCCAACGCGCGCGATGAGCGCGACGCCGCCAAGGCTGCGCTTAAGCAGCTTGAGGCGGAGACCCAATCCCTGCGCGAGCAACTGGGCCGCGCGCAGGATTTGCCTGCGCAGTTGACCGACGCGCGCGAAGAGCGTGACGCCGCCCGCGCCGAGGCCGCCCAGGCGCGCGAAGCCCTTGAGGCCGTGGTGTCGGCCATGGCCGGCATGCAGGAGGAGATGAGCCGGTTGCGCGGCCAACTGGACGCCGCAGCGGGCATGGAGCAGGCGATGCGCGATGCGCAGGCCGAGGCCGCCGAGGCCCGCGAGGAAACGCAGCGCATTGCCGAGCAGGCCGCCGCCGTGGTGGAGCATCTCGTGGCCTTGAGTCCCGAGGCGGCCGATGCCGCACGAGAATCCTATGCGTTGATTGGCGAGTTTCTTGAGTGCCTGCGCGAGCACCGCAGCACGGCGGGCATCGACCTGCCTACCCGTTTGGACGCCATCGCCACGGGCGTCGAGTCGGCGGCGCAACGCGCCTTGCGTGCGCAACTGGCCGAACTGGCGTCCGAGCGCGAAATGCAGGCAGGCCTCTACGAGGAGGCCCGCGCGGAGCAGGCGCGGCTTGACGTGGAACGCGGCCTGCTGGAGGGGCGGGTGAAGGAGGCGCAGCGGGAGCGCGATGCCGCGCGGCAGACCAAGGCCATCCTGCTCTCCGAGTTGGACGCCCTGCGCGAGACCACGCGGGAGGACCTCGCCAAGGCCCGCCGTCATCTCGCCGCGATACAGTCGCAGTTGCAGTTGTTGTCCGGCCGCTATGCCGAAACCACGGGAGAAGACGCCGAGGCTTGGCACGAACTCGCCGGTGCGCTCGGCGCGCTCGCCACCGACCAGCATCTGGGTGAACTGACCGGGGAGGACTATCCCCTGCCCGAGCAGCCGCCGCTCTTCGAGGAGGCCGAGCGTGGCCGCGCCCTGTTGCAGGCCATCTCGCGTCAACTGCTGGAGGCCGGACGCGCGCCGGAATCCACCGCGCAAACGGAAGGCCCGCTGACGCGCGCGGTGAACGAGGCCCTTGCTTGGGATGAACCGGAGAGTGACGCGTGAGCCAGGCGGGCGGCGAATTCACCGCGCAGTTGCTGGCTTTGTTCGAGGCGATTCATCCGCTTGACCGCGTGCCACGCGCGGGATTTCTATTGCGGGGCGTGGCCGAACCCGAGTCCGTGTCGGCGCATGCCCACTTTCTGGCGGTGATGGCCTTGCTCTTTTGCGAGCGCTTTCCCGAGTACGACAAGGCGCGGGTGCTTGCCATGGCGATCGTTCACGATCTGCCCGAGGCCCGGCTGATGGACATTCCCATGCCGTACGCCGATGCTTATCTCAGCGACGCGAAACACCGCGCGGAACAGGCCATCGCGGATGATCTTTTCGAGCACCTGCCCGGCGGACTGGCGGCCTTGCATCAGGAATTCACCGACGCGTCCACCCCGGAGGCGCGGCTTCTGCGCGCCTTGGACAAGGCCCAGATGATGGTTAAAGTGCTTTGCTATGAGCGCGAGCGGCGCGGCAACCTGCACGAGTTTTGGGAGAATCCCAAGAACTTCAACGACTACGGCATCGCCGCCGTGTCCGAATTGTTCGACGCGATCTGCGCGCGCGCGGGCCGTGTTCGCCCGGCGTAGCTTCGAGCCATGATTCCGTGCCTCCTGCCTCGCGAAGAACGGCCCTTTCTTCTGGCCTTGCTGGTCTTCATGATCTTAGGTTTGCTGCTCCGCCTCCATGGGCTGGCCAGCCATTCCACGGATCTCGAGGAGTACGCCTGTACCGGCGCGCTTGATGCGCCCAACATCCTTCAGTTCCTGAAGGACCAGCGCGCCCTCTACCCCTATGGCGCGCCCCTGGCTCCGCTGCTGTTCTACCTGTGGTCCGGCGTTGCGGGCGATGGCATCGCCGCGATACGGCTTTTCGTACTCCCCTTCGGCCTCGCACTGATACCGGCGCTTTACTGGGCCGGTTGCGTCTGGTTTCGGGGCGACGCGGGACGCTGGGCCGGGCTCGTCGCCGCCCTGCTCGCCACACTGTCGCCCGTGCAATACATGCATGCGCAGGAAGCCCGCATGTATGCCTTCCTTTCCCTCTTCGCGCTTCTATCCTGTGTGTCCATGGTCAAGGCTTCCCGTTCGGACGATCCCTTCTGGTGGCGAATGAACCTGCTGTGCAACGCGCTCGTCTTGTGGAGCCACCTGTTCGGGCTGTTGCTTCTGGCCACGCAGGGCGCCTGGCTCCTGCTCTTCGTGCGGCCGGGCTGGCCGCGTTTGCGTCGGTGGGTTCTCTGGCACGGGGCGCTCACCCTGCCCCTGCTGCTGTGGGCGCTCACCATACCCCATGCCGGAGCGCCGCTCTATGGCTACTATGCCCCGCCCGGCGCGCGCACATTGCTCTTTGATCTCCTCGCGGACGACATCACGCGCTGGTCCTCGCTTGCCTTCTGGCACCTGCCTCCGGACGGCAACCCCTGGCCCGCGGCCTTCATGGCACTTCGAGGCATCTTCGACTACGCCGCGCTGCTCTGCTTCGTGGCCGCCGCAAGCTGGGGCCTTGTGCGTGTGGCGCTCTTGTATCGCAGCCGCACCCACGGCTTTGCCTATCGCGAGCATATCCTGCTGCTCGCCTGGTTCCTTGCTCCGCTCGCCGCACTGGCGCTGGTGTCGTACATCGGCCAGCCGGTGTACTCCTCGCGCTATTCCGCGCACAGTCAACTGGCGCTCTACCTGCTGGCGGGGGGCGCGGTTGCCACGATACCGCGTGTTTCCATGCGCCTCGGCGCATTGGCCACGCTGGCTTTGCTCATGGGCTACCAGATGGCGCTGGCCTTGCCCTCACCCACCCGGACCGATTGGCGCGGCGCCCTTGAGCATGTGGCACGTGAGGCGGAGCCCGACGCCGTGCTCCTTGTGGAGGATCCCTTCTGGCTTCAGGTCGTGGCTGTCAATCACGAGCCGGGCGGCCGCATCGTGGAGGCGGCCTTCGGCCGTGATACGCTGGCCGAAGCGGCGACCCTTTGCGCTACGGTGTCCCAGGGCCGCGAGGCCTGGGTGTTGCTGGTCGATATCCGTGGCGAGGGAAGCGCGGGATTCTTGGAAACGTTGCGGGGTGCAGGCATGACTTGCCGAGCAACACCCTTCCATGGGGAACGTCCGCTGCACCTCGTTCAGGTCATCGCATCGACGCCCGCGTCCGCTCCGCCATCCCAGCAATGGATTAAGCTTGCGGAGTTTCTCGCGTCTCACATCGAAAGCACCGGCGTTGCCAACGAGCGGGTGCGCGTAGCTTTCGAGCCGGACGAGCGCGGTGGCATTTATGTGCGCCTCGCTTTCGCCCTGTTGCAGCGGGGCCGGATTTCAGATGCGGCGCATGCCTTTGTGAATGCAGCCACCCGGGCCGACGACAGCGAGCAGTTCTTTCAGCACCTTGAGGGACTGGTAGAATCACGGCATGAGAACCTTGATACCCTTGATCTTCACAGCGGTCACGACATGGATGGCGGCGGCTGAACTGCCCGCCCGGCCAGCCATGGTGCCGGTGCCCGGGCTCCCCGTCGAGATCGCCGTATATGAAGTCACCAACGCCGACTTTGCCGCTGTCGTCAACTGGGCCCTGCGAGAGGGCCGCGTGCAACTGCCGTCCACCGGGCCGTTGATGCTCGACGACAAGCCCCTGCTTCTACTCGGTAGCCCCAATCTCTCCATCCGCCCGGAAGGGGAGCGGCTGGTGGTTACGCCGCGCGACGGCAAGCCCATGGAAAATCATCCCGTGGTCGAGGTCACCTGGCACGGCGCGGTCGCCTATTGTCATTGGTTGTCGCAGGCATGCGGTGAGCCAACCGGTTATGACCTAACCACGGGTGCGTGGACTTCCAGCGACGGTGGTTACCGGTTGCCCTTCGAGGCCGAGTGGATGGCCGCTGCCGGGGCGGATCGCGCGTACGCCGTGCTTCATCCCGAGCCATCCCTTCAGATCATCAATGCTTTCGATGCAAGCCTCTCCCTCTTTGCGAACCCGTTGCACTTCTCTTACAAGCCCTTCACCTCGCCCGTGGGCTGGTATCGTCAGCAGCACGGTGATCAAGCCCTGAGCCCGGCCGGCTGTTGCGACATGAGCGGCAACGTCTGGGAATGGTGCCAGGACGAAGTGGCCCCAGGATTGCGAGCGCAGCGTGGCGGCAGTTGGTACACCGACATCCAGTATGCGCGGGTAAGCTCGCGTAACCGGGACCGCCTCGACTTCAGTTTTTCTGATCTGGGTTTTCGGGTTGCGCGGGAACTTGCAGCCGATAGAGCGTCCAAGGCGGCGCCGCCATCGCTTCCTGAATAAAGGGCGCCTCCGTCGCCCGCACCAAGCGCGCCTCATCGCCGCTCACCAGCAGGTAGCGCACCCTGTACGTTTCCGCCAGCCGCAGGAAGCCCTCAGCATCCTTGGCGCGCAGCATTCCGAAGAGATGTTCGCGGTCGCCCAGCCGCCTGGCCGCGTCCACATAGGGGCTGCTGAAGATGAGCATGGTGCCCACCACGCCGCGCGCCGCAGGCGCAGCAATCACCATCGCGCTGAGGTCGTCACAAAGGATCACTTCATCCGGCGTGCTGTTTTCACGGAGCCATGTGTATAGCTGCCTTTGTTGCGCGAACACCTGGCCAAAGGGGGAACGCTCTCGTGCGGACTGGCTGAATTCCTCCCAGTGCAGGTAACCGGGCAGCGCGCTCAGCAAGACCAGCAATGCGGCCGCGCTTCCTGCGATGGTCTCGCGTGATGCGGGCCGTCCTGGCAAGCGCGTCGCGACCCATCCGGCGGCACACGCCAAGCCGGCTCCACAGAGCAGCGCACGCAGCAAGGTGAGCGCCGTATGGAAATGATGACCCGGCACGATACCAGGCCACCATCCCGGCGCAAGCTGTCCGGCATAGACCAATGCCAGCCACGCCGCAACTACAAGCAGCCACGTCACGACGGTTGCCCGCGTGCGCAGACCGTGTGCGGCCATCAGGATGCGGACAAGCCCAAGGGCGGCAAACAGGTTGGCAAGATTGAGCGCGTCCCAGGCGCGCCCTGGCAACTCCGCCAGCAGCACCGGTGATTGAAGGTTCATTCCGGGGAAGGGGTTTCTAATCTCGAATCCATAGAGCCAAAGGATCGGGGCAGTATAGGGCAGGCTGACCAGGAAGGCCGTGCCCAGCAGCAACCCGAGACGAAGGAGCGTCGCGCGCGTAACCGTGCCGAGCTCTGCGTCGCGCGCTGCGAAGAGTTCTCGGGCGGCGATGAGCACGTAAATGCAGCCGAGGATCACGGCTGGCGCCGTGTGGGTGAGAAAGGTGAGTCCATGCAACACACCCGCCACCAGCAGCCAGCCCTTGTTTCCCGTCTTCGAGGCCTTGTCGTGGCAGAGCAGGGAGGCGCAGAAAAAGCCCAGCGCCAGGTGGCTGGCGAAAAGCCACGGGGTATAGGTGGCGTAGGCATAGGCGGGAGAGGCTGCGTTCCAAAATAGATAAACCGCCAATGCTGCCACGCCGCTCCAGCGGCAACAAAGCCGCGCGGCCAACAGGCCAAACATGACGGCCGGAAACAGGTTCGCGATAGGCCCAAATCCGACGCTGGCCTCGGGAGGCGTCAGGCCTGTCAGCCACGAGACGCAGGCTATGAGGAAGCCAGTCATAGGATTAAACCAAAGCGTCTCGCCGTGAAGCAGATTATCTGCGGGGTATCGCCCGTCAAGGATTACCTGCGCCAGGCCCGCGTCGCGCAGCGCGTCGTAGAGCCAGGGCCACTCCGAGTCTCGCACGGCGCGGAATGCATTGCCAAGGGCGAAAGCGAGCATGCTGCCGGAAACCAGCAGGGCAACGCGCTGCGCCGCGCTGCGGGTCACTTGGAAACGGTCCCGCCAAGCAATTGAAGTCCGGTCCCCGCCAGCGTGTGCGCGGCCACCTCGCAACCCGCCGCGCTGCCATGCACGGGGTCGATGTAGAGCGAGCGCTCTTCGGCGGCAAAGGCGGGGTAGAGGTCGAGTAGGGTCACGCCTTCCGCGCCTTGAAACGAGAGGATGATGTCTTCGTAATTAATGGGCGTTGGGTTCTTCTCGAGCACCTGGGGCTCCTGGGGCCAGCGCAACAGGATCAGGGGTATGCCCTGCTCTACGCACAACAGGCGTATCTGCTCCAACGTGTCGCGAAATTCTTCGCGCGTCAAGCGCGGCTGAAGCGGTGCATCGGAGGAGGTGCTCAGCAGTTCCCTCGCTCCGGCTATCGCCATTCTGGCCAGCACGAACAAGTCACTCTGGCCGCTCTCCTTGGCTGCCACCGCGCTTGTCTCGTTCATTGCGCGCTGCAAATCCGTGGTCGTGTTCCAGGTGTCGAAGTCGTTCTGACCGAAGCAGGCCACCACAAGGTCCGGCTTCATGGTAAGGCCGCGCTTGTCCAATTGGCGGAGTCCCTGAAACGCGCTATAGCCCGGCGTGCCGAAATTGATGACCCGAAAGCGGTTGGCTCCCGTCATCTCGGCGAGCCGGGCGCGCAGCTGCGCGGGCCAGGTTTCCGCGTCCGACACCCCGAGGCCAAAGGTCACCGAGTCGCCCAGGGCAAGAATGCGGGTTTCCGGCGCCTCTGGAGCGCCCGGGTCAAGACGCACACCCTCGCTGTCGGTAGAGAAGTGGAAGTCCACGTCTTTTCCCCAGCAACGCCCGACCACGTGGTAATTGTCGAGGCCTGGCTGCAGCTTCCACCAGGTGTACACATCGAACTGGAAAGTCTTGTCGAGGCTCGACATATCATGGGCCTTGATGGGGGCCTCGGGCTCCTGCGAATTCGTCCCCAGGATTAGTGTGGCGCCAAGCTCCAGCACGACCGCGACAATCGCGATGGTGCCTGTCGCCATGAGCATCCACGGCAGCCATCTTTTCCATCGTTTCTCAGGCATTGCTCGCGATGCCGAAGGTCTGGGCGAAGCGCCGCAGGAAACCGGCCTCCCTGCGCGGGGCCACTGGCTGCGCCATCAAGCGCAGCGCCATCTCGCGGGCGCATCGGCTCGCAGGGGACTGCGGATATTGCAGCAGGAAGGGCACACTTTGCATCACCGCCTGCGACACATGCGGATCGCGCGGCAGGTAGCCCAGCAGCGAGAGGTTGCGCCCGAGGTACTGCCGGGATACGTTGCCCAGCTTCGAAGCCACTGCGCGCACCTGCGCGTCGTTCACCGCCATGTTCACAATCAAGCGCAGCGCCACGTCCTCGCGCGCGTGGTGCAGGGTCTTCAGCATGGCATAGGCGTCCACGATGCTGGTTGGTTCGGGGGTGGATATGAGGAGCACCTCGTCCGCGGCCGAGGCAAAAGCCACGGCATTGCGGCCGATGCCCGCCACGGTGTCGATTACGATAAAGTCGGCCAGGCTCTGCAGGTCCTGCAAGCCGGACAACAGCCGTTGCCTTTGCGCCTGCGACATGTCCGCCACCTGCGAGAGACCAGACGAGCCCGGAATGATCTGTATGCCGCCCGGCCCGCGCACCAGCACCTCGGGCAGGGTTTTCTCCCCGCGAATCACGTGCTCGAGGTTGTAGAAGGAACTGAGGCCCAGCAAGACCTCGACGTTCGCGGTGCCCAGATCAGCGTCGAGCACCACCACGCGTCGGCCCTGTTCGGCCAGCGCAATCGCCAGGTTGATGCTGGTGCTCGATTTCCCCACCCCGCCCTTGCCGCTGGTGACGGCCAGCACGCGCGCGGCGTGCCGCTGGGCAAAGGCCATCTCGCGCAGCCGTTGCGCCTGGTCAGCCATGGGTTGCGCCTCCCTGCGTCATCAACTGGGCCACCTTGCCGCCGTTCGCCACCACGATGTCGTCGGGCACGTTTTGCCCGACGCTCAAGTAACCCGCGGGCAGCGATGATTCCCACAGCAGGCTGAGCATGGCGCCGTACTGCCGGGTCTCGTCCACCTTGGTGAACATGAGCGAAGTCGGGCCAAGGCAGAGGAAGTTGCGCAGCACGTTGCGCATGTCCTCCAGCGGCGTGCCCGCGCTCACCGCCAGCATCGTCTCGTGCGGCTGTGCCGCCTGCAACAGCAGCTTCAATTCGTTGATCTGCTCCAGGTTGAACTGGCTCCCCCCGGCAGTGTCGATAAGCACAAGGTCGTGCTGCTCATATTCGCGCACCGCGCGGCGCACCGCTTCCGGATCATCGGCGACGGTGAGCGGAATACCCATGATGTTCGCATAAACCCGCAACTGCTCCGGTGCGGCGATGCGGTAGGTGTCGGTGGTGATCAGCGCCACCCGTGCACGCTCGCGACCCCCGCAAAACTGTCCGGCTATCTTGGCGATGTTGGTGGTCTTGCCCACCCCGGTGGCGCCGCAGACCGCCACACGCTGACAGCTTCCACCCCGCAAGGCAATGCCGCCCGTCGCGCGGACCGCCCGGCGGATCTCGAAGCCGAGGCGCTCGCGGAACACCCGCTCATCGCGCAGCACTTCTGGCTCGCATTCGCGCACCACCGCGCCGATCAGCGCGGCCGCCGCCTTGCGCGCCACCCCCTTAGCGAGCAGCTCCCGGTAGTGCGGGGCAAATTCGGCGGGCAGACCCGCACCGGGATTTTCCGCGTAGAGCACCTGCATCATCTCGCGAATCTCGCGAAGCTCCAGCTTGAGCGATTCGATCGCGTCGCCCTCCTCGATCTTCGGCTGAGGAAACTGCACCATCTTGCCCGCCGGCGCACCGCTTGCAGCTTCCCCCGCCTGCGCCCGCAGGGGCGTGGGGCGTGGGGGAGAGGGGGCCTCGCCGGGAGCCGGCGGCGCGGGTTGCGCCTGAATGCGCCGCTGCGCGGTTCGCAGCAGCGCCTCAAGTTCTTTTCGCGAGTCCGCCGCCATGGCCTCACCCGAGGGCAGCCCCGCATTCTGGTAGCGTCGCTCAACCGCCGTGGCCGCGCGCGGCGCGGGCTCGACGGGGCGCTCTGTCACCGATACCGTCAGCTCCACCTGGTTGCGTCCGAAGAATCCCAGGAAGCCTCCCTGGTTGATCTGGCGCGTATTCAGCACCACCGCCTCGTCGCCAAAGCGCGCGCGCATGGCTTGATGCGCCTCGTCCAGCGTTGCGCCCGTCACGCGAAACAGCCGCTGTCTCATCGCGCCCCTCCTCTCCGCTTGCTCATGTCTCTATCACCCCGCTGCTCTCCAGCCGCACCGCGGGATCAATCTCGCTGTAGGAAAGCACCACGATTTTCGGAATGCGCCGTTCCACGATGCGACGGAAGAAACGCCGCACCGGCGCGCTTGTCAGCACGACCGGGTCCTGTCCCGACAGCACCAACGGCTGCACCGCCCGCGCAGTCGCCTCGCTGATGGCTTCGGCCCGCGCCGGAGGCACCGGAACATAGTTCGCCGCCTCGCCCGCGTTCACCGCCTTCAATATCTCCTCCTCGATCTGCGGGGCAATGGTCACCACGCGCAGCGTGTTCTCCTCGTCCACATAGGCCGCGCAGATCTCACGGTTCAGCGAGTGGCGTGTGTACTCCGTCAGCACCTCCACGTCCTTCGTGCGCGGGGCATAGTCGCTCAGCACCTCGAGAATGGTCTCCAGGTTTCGAATCGACACTCGCTCCCGCAGCAGCGCGTGCAGGATTTTTTGCAGCTCGCCATAGGTGAGCAAGCCCGGCAGCAATTCTTCCACCACGGTGGGTGCCGTCTCCTTCACGTGGCTCACCAGCGTCTGCACATCCTCGCGGGTCAACAACTCGTCCGCATGCGCCATGATCAATTCGGTCAGGTGCGTCGCCAGCACGGCGGTCGGCTCCACAATGGTGTAGCCCATGCGCTCCGCCCGGTCCCGCTTGTCGCGCGACACCCACACCGCCTGCAACCCGAAGGCCGGTTCGTTCGTGGGATGACCCTCAATCTCCTCTTCCGCCAGTCCCGGGTTCATCGCCAGAAAATGATCCGGCATCAATTCATAGGAGGCGATAGAGGCCTCGCGCAGCTTGACGCGGTACTCCGTCGGGCGCAGCCGCATGTTGTCCACGATGCGGATTACCGGCACCACGAATCCCATCTTCGTCGCAATCTGCTGTCGAATCACCTGGATTCGCGTCAGCAGGTCGCCGCCCTGGCGCGCGTCCGCCAGTGCGATGAGTCCGTAACCCAGCTCGATCTTCAGCGGGTCGACCGTCAGCAGGTCTTCCGTTCGCGGCGCGGGCTGCTCGCTCGCCACGCGCTCCGCCTCCTCCAGCGCCGCGCTCTCCTCCTCCAGCGCCACGCGCTGCGCGGTCGTCACCGATTGATAGGCCAGGAAGGCCAGCCCCGCCGCGATGGCGAGGAAGGGAGCCGTCGGCATGCCCGGCACGAGGCCGAATCCCGCGAGCATCACCGCCGCCACGCCGAGCGCGCGCGGATAGCGCGTCAATTGCGTGCCCAGGTCCTTGCCAAGATTTTCGTCCGACGTGGTGCGCGTGACCACCAGACCCGCCGCCACCGCGATGATTAAGGACGGTATCTGCGACACCAGCCCGTCACCAATCGTCAGGCGCGTGTAGAGCGCGGCTGCTTCCGCAAATGGGAGTTGCAGCGTCACCACGCCGATGATCAACCCGAACACGATGTTCACGATCGTGATGATGATTCCCGCTATGGCGTCTCCGCGCACGAACTTGGTCGCACCGTCCATGGCCCCGTAGAAGTCCGCTTCGCGTTCGATCATGCGGCGCCGTTCCCGCGCCTCCTTCTCCGTGATGATCCCCGCGTTCAGGTCCGAGTCCACACCCATCTGCTTGCCCGGCATGGCGTCCAGCGTGAAGCGCGCGGCCACTTCCGAGATACGCGTGGCGCCCTTGGTGATCACCACGAACTGGATGACCACAAGGATCACGAAAATCACCACGCCCACGAAGAGGTTTCCCGAAGTGACGAAACTGCCGAAGGCCTCGATCACCTTGCCCGCGTCGGCTTGGGCGAGAATCAAGCGCGTGCTGGCCACGTTCAGGCTCAAGCGAAACAGCGTCAGCATCAACAGCAGTGAAGGAAATACCGCGAACTCGACCGGCCGCTGCAGGTAAAGCGTTCCCAGCAGCATGACCACCGACACCGAGATGTTCAGCGTCAGGAGCAGGTCCAGCATGAAGGTGGGCAGCGGAATCAGCAGCACCAGCAGGATGGACAGCACGCACACCGCCAGCGCGATGTCCTGATTCGCGCCCAGCCCGAAGCGGCCCCGTCCGGTGAGGGTGTCGGCATTAGCGGCCATGCGTCACCCCGTTCATCCGGCGGCCCTCGCGCCCGCGCCACCCATCAGCTTCTCGCGTTCACGCCGCTTCGACGCCCGCCGGTCGATGCGATACACGAAGGACAACACTTCCGCCACCGCCACGAACAGCTTCTCCGGCACCGGCATGTCGATTTCGACCATGCGGAAGAGCTCGCGCGCGAGCGGCGGCTTCTGCACGATGGGCACCCGGTGCTCCACGGCAATCTCGCGGATGCGCTGCGCCACCAGGCGCATGCCCTTTGCCACCACCACGGGCGCGTTCATCTGCTCCGGGTCATAGCGCAGCGCCACCGCGTAATGCGTGGGATTCGTAATCACCACGTCCGCCTCTGGCACCGCCGCAATCATCCGCTGCGCCGCCATCTGACGTTGCAGCTGCCGCACGCGCCGCTTGATGTGCGGGTCGCCCTCCAGCTCCTTCGCCTCCTGCTTGGCCTCCTGCGCCGTCATGCGAAGGTCTTGCTCATGCTGCCAAACCTGATAGCCATAGTCCGCCACGCCGATCACGAACATCACCACCGCGATGCGCCACCAAACGCCAAAGGCCAGCCAGGCCGCCTCCGGCAACATGGCCAAGGGCTCCATGTGCATCAAGAGGATCACCGTGTCCAGTTCGCCCCGCAGATACCACACCACCACCGCCGTGATGAACGAGAGCTTCGCTAGCGACTTCGCCAGCTCCACGAGCGACCGGACCGAGAACATGCGCTGCAGCCCGGAAAAGGGATTGATGCGGTCGAGCTTTGGCATCAGCGGCTTGCTGGTCGCCAGGAAACCCACCTGCATCAGGCTCGACGACGCGCCCGCCACCGCCATCAGCAGCAGCATGGGGGCGGTGGCCATCCCGATGAAATACAAGGCGCGAATCGTAATCTGTTGCATGGACTCATGTTCGAGCGTCAGGGTCGCCGCGTCGCCAATGAAGTAGATGCCCGCCGCGATCAACTGCTCGAAGATGTATTTGCCAAAAACGATCAAGCCGAGCAGCGCCACCGCCAGCGACAGCCCCGCGCTCAGGTCCTGGCTGCGGGCAATATTCCCCTCCTCGCGCGCCCGCTGCTTCTTCTGCGGACTCGCCGGGAGAATCTTCTCTCCGCCCAGTTCCTGCGACATCCCCGCTTACCCCAGCGCCCGGATAAGCAGGTCCACGTCGCGGAACGCGCGATGGAACATGTCATCGATCAAGTCGGTATAGACCCCTATCGAAAAGGCGACGACGAATAGTCCCGTCGCGATGGTCACCGGGAAGCCCACCACAAACAACTGAATCTGCGGCACCACCCGTCCCAGCAGGCCCATCGTCAAATACGCCAACAGCATCGCCGTCGCCACCGGCGCCGCGATCATCAAGCCATCCACAAACATCACCCGTCCCAGCGCCGCCATCTGCCAGAACAGGTCCGCGTCGGCCCGCAGCCCGCCCGGCGGCACATGGTCGAAAGTCTTGGCCAGTGCCCAAATCATCAGCCGGTGCCCCCCAGCCATCAGCATGTACATCACCGCCAGGATGAACAGGAAGAAACCGAAAATGGGGAACTGTGTTTCCAGTGCCGGGTTGAACACGTTCATCATCCCGAAGCCGGTCTGCATGTCCATGATTTGCCCGCCCACCTGGATGGCCGCAAAGACCAGCGTCAGCGCAAACCCAATCAGCAGGCCTATCAAGAAATCGCTCGCGCCCATCAGGGCAAAAGCCAGTCCCGCGTCGGGCAGTGGCGCAGCCAGCGCCGGAAGCACCGGCGTCACCAGCATCGCCGCCAGTCCGGAGAGCCCAATCTTCGCCGTGTTCGGGAAATTCGCGGAGCCGATGATCGGCGCGGAAACCATCAGACCGGTGAACCGTGCGAACACCAGCAGGAACAACTTGAAGATTTCCACTTCCGCGATCAGCATTTCGCTTCCCCGTCGAACCGCGCTCCTCCCGCGTTCGCAAGTCCTCCCGCACTACACCGGCCGCACCATATCAGGCAGGCCCAGCAGCAGTTCCTGCATGAACTCCACCAGCAACTCCGACATCCACGGCAGAAACACCACGAATGCCACCAGCACCACCACAATCTTCGGCACGAAAGTCAGCGTGATTTCCTGAATCTGCGTCACCGACTGCACGATGCTGATCGTCAACCCCACCACCATCCCCGCCACCAGCATCGGCGCCGAGGCCAACAGCGTGATCAGAATGGCCTCCTGACCCAGCGATATCAGCGCATCGATATCCAAGACCGCCTCCCCGGCAGGCATAACCCTCCACCTGTGGACACAATATACCAGCCTTGATGGGGAAACTTAGCACAACATGTGGATGATGTCAACAATTATTGACATGATGCCCCACAATCCAGAGGCATTGTCGCGTCCCTGACACCCCATCCAAGCATTGCCGCAAGGCTCCAGCGAAAGGTATACTCCCCGTCCCCCCACCACTGTGGGCGATTAGCTCAGTTGGTTAGAGCACTTGGTTTACACCCAAGGGGTCGCAGGTTCGAGCCCTGCATCGCCCACCAATTTTCCTACGCGGGACAACGGACCCACTCGGCTTGTGCTCTGAAGCGTCTCACCTAGAGAAAGATGCTATTGAGTCCGCGCTCCATTCCTTCTACGAGGAGCGTAAGGATTACCAGCGTGACACCCCCCGCCGCGAGGAAGGGCACCGTGGCCCGCGCTATCGCCCCGATCCCCTGCTGGTAGAGTCGGGCTATCAATACAAGGGCGATAATCCACCCCAACACGGGCACCAGCAGGAACGGGAACAGGTAGGCCGACGCCGTGGCCACGCCAATGATGGAGGATTCGAAATCCATTCCCGGCAGGTCTTCCAACATGTAGAGCGCCACGAAGACGCCCGCCGTCACCGAGACGAATCCCAGGGTGATCCATTGCGCCACCATGATGGCCAGCGCTCCCGGTGGCGGTGGAGGCAACTCAACGACATTCAGTCGAAGCGCTTCCGTCTGCTGCGCCTCAATGGCCACGTTCTGGTTGAAGGCAAACCCCGCGCAGGCAATCAGCAATAGTCCAATGATTATCACCCCCTGCCGGGGTTCGGGTAGATACTGCTGCCACCCAAGTTTTCTCTTCGATGTCGTGTTCGTTGCGGAGTCTGGGGGTGTTCGTCCAGGCAAGAATTCTGCGTGGTCGTTCAGCCGCTGCATCAGCTCCACAACTTGTGGCGTCGGGTTTGCGGCCATGGCCACACTGCATTGCCGTTGCGCCGCGTCCCATTCGCCCAGACGCTCATGGCAAAGCGCCAGTGCATAGGCCACTTGCGCCTGTCCCGGCAAAGCCGCGTCCACCTCCAGTAACAGTGCCTTGGCCCCGACAGCGTCATCCTTTTCGAATCGGCGTGCCGCCTCGTGGAACCGGGCTTCCAATCCAGACTTTTCCATTGTCTTTCCCTCGATCGCAGTATAGCGTAGAGACCTTGGAATACGCCCCGATGGATCACAGGCCCCCATAGGCCGCAGGTTTGAACTCTGCATCGCCCACCATTTTCACTTCCTGTCACGCTCATGTGGCCCGCTTTGTGCCGCGTATGCTAGAGTAAGCGCTTGTCCAAAGCCTCAGAAGTGGCCCGTCTTTGGGGCCGTCAGGAGGAAAGCCCGTGAATTCAGTGATTCAATCTTTCACCATCTTTCTGTTTGGCCTCGCGGTGGCGCTGGGTGCGGCCGCGGAGGAGGCCCCGGCGGGGCATCCGCCGATCGATGAGCAGCATGGTGGCCTGCCGAAGGACAAGAGTGTCGATCACCCGCTCAACGGCAAGCTCATCGTCCTGAAGGGCGGCGAGGTGAAGAGCTATTACCCGCCGGTCTATCTCGCTTTCGACGGTCCCGCGCTCCCCGAGGGCGCCAAGGTGTGGGTGGAACAGCTTGGCGCGGGCAACGTCTATCCGGCCACGCTGCGGGACGGGCAGTTTGTATTTGTCCCCAAGGGCATCCGCCCGGGCGGCGAATCGCGATACCGGGTCGTGGTGGAGAAGTCGGTCATGGCCCCGGTGGTGCGCGTGGAGAAGAAGGCCGGCGAGGACGTCGTCGAGGTCTACATCGAGGATCAACTCTTCACCGCCTACCATTACACGAACGACAACAAGAAGCCCTTCCTCTGGCCGGTGCTTTCCGAGGGGGGGATTCCCGTCACGCGCAGCTTCCCCATGGACGAGACCGATGTGCCCAAGTTCGCAAAGGACCATCCCCATCACCGTTCCTGGTGGAGCGCGTATGGTCATGTGGGACCGGCTGATGTCTGGGTGGAAGGGGACGGCTCCGGCTTCCAGCGCAGCGGCGAAGTGACGTTTGGCTCGGGCGACGCCTACGGCTGGATCCGCGCCAAGAACACCTGGAACACCGCCGAGGATCAGCCCGTGGTGCATGAAGAACGGGAATTCCGCTTTCACGCCACGCCGGAGAAGGGCCGTCTGACCGACATGCGCGTGACCTTCCGCACCGTCGAGGGCGACGTGCTGTTCAAGGACACCAAGGAAGGAGGCATCTGCGCCGTGCGCATGAGCCCCGAGTTGTCCTATCGCAACGGCATCATCACCAATGCGCAGGGCGACGTGGGCGAGGAAAACCTCTGGGGCAAGCCCTCGCCCTGGTGCGACTATTCCGGGCCGATTGAAGGCCACGGCACGCGCGGCATCACCATCATGGATCACAACGCCAACCTGCGCCACCCGACTTCCTGGCACGTGCGCAAATACGGGTTGATGGGGGCGAACAGTTTCGGTTATTCCCACTTCACGGAAGCGGAATACAACAAGGGGCTGATGCCGGACAATGGCGATTACACGCTCAAGGCCGGCGAGGACCTTACCTTTAACTACCGCGTCTACGTGCACAGCGGCGATGTGACCGAGGCCGCCGTGGCCGACCGCTACGCCGACTATGTGACCCCGCCGCAGGCAGCATGGACAGAGTGATCGACTTGGGCATGGCGGGCGCACCGCGCGGAAGCGCAGCGGCATGAAGCAGCTTGGGCTCGATCTGCGCCAGCACGACGGCGCACAGGGGCGCAGCTCGTCGTGGCGGGTGTATAAGCGCCTCGTGGGCTATGCCGCGCGCTATAAGCTCAAGCTCGCGGTCTCGCTTTTCTTTGCCGTGGTCATAGCCGCCTCGTTCGGCACCATGCTTTTCGGCGTGGGCACGGCGGTCAAGCTTACCTTCCACAGCCCCGCGCCCGCGGGTGAAGAACAGCGCCCCGATCCCGCCGTGGAAATCGCGGCGGATATCGCCCGGTACACCAGCGACCTGCGCGGCATGCTGGGCTGGGCGCCGGAAGGGCTCGACCAGTCCTTCCTCGCCCTGGTGCAGGGCATGCGCGCTGAGCCCATGCAGGCGCTCCTGTATGTCTCCGGGATGGTCCTCTTGCTGGCCATGGTCATCGGTATCGCCCGGTTCATCCAGGAATATTTCGCAGGCTCAATCGGCGCCTACATCACCACCGACCTCGGCCGCGAGATGTACGAGAACCTCATGCGCCAGTCGGTGGGCTTTTTCGAGGCGCGCAACTCTGGAGAGATTCTCGCCCGTTTCACCAATGACATCTTCATGGTGAACAACGGCCTGTCCGGGGTCTTCATCAAGCTGATGCGCGAACCCTTCAAGGCGCTTACCTTCCTTGCCGTGGCGTTCTCGGTGGATGTGTGGCTCACCCTTGTGGGCGTCTGTGTGCTTCCTCCCGTCTTCTATATCCTCCTGCGCCTCGGCAAGAAAATGCGGAAGAGCGTGCGGCGCTCCCTGCAAAAGATCGCCTCCATGGCCTCGGTCGTCAACGAGACCGTGCAGGGCGTGCAAATCGTCAAGAGCTTCAACATGGAGGCCTACGAAGTGGCGCGCGTCCGCGACGAAGTGGGGCGGCTGCGCAAGTTCTTGTTGCGCATCGTGCGTCTCAACGCTGCCACCGATCCCATCACCGAGTTCCTGCTGGTGCTGGGGGTGGTGGCCTTCGTGCTCCTCAGCGGACAGCGCGTGGTCGCCGGCCAGCTCGACGCGGGCGACCTCACCCAGCTTTACTTCGCCCTCGCCATGTTGATGGACCCCATGCGCAAGCTGTCCTCGGTCAACAACCAGGTGCAGACCAGCGTGGCCAGCGCCGAGCGCGTCTTCGAGTTTATCGACATGAAGCCCGACGTGGCCGACCGGCCCAACGCCCGGCCCATGGGCGATTTCCGGGAATCCATCCGCTTTGAAGGCGTGCGCTTCGCGTATGCCGGCGGTCCCGAAGTGCTCAAGGGGGTCGATCTCGAAGTACGCAAGGGCGAGATGGTGGCGCTCGTTGGGCCCAGCGGCGCGGGCAAGAGCACCCTCGTCAAACTGCTGCCGCGCTTCTACGACGTGACCGGCGGCGCCCTGATCATCGACAACGCCGATATCCGCGACGTCACGCTCGAAAGCCTGCGTGACCAGATCGGCATGGTCACGCAAGACACCATCCTCTTTGCCGAGACCATCCGGGCGAACATCGCCTTCGGCCGCGAGTGCTACGGCGAGGACCGGTTGCGCGCCGCCGCCCGCGCGGCCAACGCCCTCGAGTTCATCGAGAAGCTGCCGCGCGGATTCGACACCACGCTCGCCGAGGCGGGCAGTTCGCTCTCCGGTGGCCAGCGTCAGCGCATCGCCATTGCCCGCGCCATCATCAAGGACCCCGCCATCCTCATTCTCGACGAGGCCACCTCCAGCCTCGACTCCGAAAGCGAGCGCCTCATTCAGGATGCGCTGGATCACTTCATCGAGGGCCGTACAGCGCTGGTCATCGCGCACCGTCTGTCCACCGTCCGCCGCGCCGACCGCATCGTTGTCATGGACAATGGGGCCGTCGTCGAGCAGGGCCGCCACGAGGAGCTGCTCGCAGCGGGGGGACTCTATAAGCGGCTCTATGAGACGCAGTTCGGCAAGCAGGAGAGCGCCGCCTGAGCGCCGCGTAAACCCTGGGGCGGTTGCCGGCGTTATCCAGCGCGACAGGAGACGCACCCCATGAAACCCAAAGCCGCCTTGCTTGTGCCCGCCCTGATGCTTGCCGCCGCCCTCACCGCGGGGGCGCAGTCCGGCATAGACGCTTCACGGCGCACCGCCATCGTCAACGCCATCGAACGCGTGGCACCGGCCGTGGTTACCATCAACGTCGTGTCCATCCAGTATGACCGCGGCGCCCACCCGATGTTCAACGACTTCTACGACTTCTTCGACTACGGATTCAGGCGGCCACGCGCCCAGTCCGTCGAGTCCCTCGGCACCGGGTTCATCATCGATCAGCAGGGCCACATCGTTACCAACTACCACGTGCTTGAGGAAGCCGACGCCATCTCGTCGGTCACGCTTTCCGACGGCCGGGAGTTGCAGGTGGAATTCGTTGGCGCCGATGAGCGCACCGATATGGCTGTGCTGAGGGCGAAAGGGGAGAACCTGCCCCATGCCCCGCTTGGCAGTTCCAAAGGTCTGATGATCGGTGAATGGGTCATCGCCATTGGCAATCCCTTTGGCAACATGATGCGCGACCCGCAGCCCAGCGTCAGCGTGGGGGTGGTCAGCGCCAACAACCGCCGCGTCGCCCGCGAGGTGGGCAAGGCCGACCGGCTCTATCAGGACCTCATCCAGACCGACGCCGCCATCAATCCCGGCAACAGCGGCGGACCGCTGGTCAACGCCAACGGCGAAGTCGTCGGCGTGAACACCATGATCTTCAGCAACACCGGTGGATATCAGGGCCTGGGCTTCGCCATCCCCATGGACCGCGTCAAGAAGGTGGCCGACGAGATCATCCAGTATGGCCGCCGCCGCAATCCCTGGATGGGGTTCCGTGGCGAATCCGTGACCAACCTGCAACCCTTCGCGCGCCGCGAGTTTCGCGTTGCCATCGACCAGGGCGTCATCGTCACCGAGATGCTCCGCGACTGCCCAGCCGACACCGCCGGGCTCCAGCTGGGCGATGTCATCGTGGGCATAAACGGCGAGGTCGTCACCCATCCCTCCGACATCGACTTTGTCAACTGGGATCTCTTCGTCGGTGACGCCGTCGAATTGGTGGTCGATCGACAGGGCAGCACGCAGCGTATCAACTTCGCCATCAAGGAGCTTCAGTCCCCAAGGTGACTCAGTCGAGCGGTGCGCCCGCGTCGTACAAGACGGTGTAGATCAGGTCGCCGCTCTTGTGGCGTCCCTCCACCTCGTGGCTCAGCGCCGTGCGCACATCGCGCACCGCCACGTTGTTGTCCCGTATCCAACGGTTCACAACCGCGTCCAGCTCCGCCAGTTTGTCCTCGTATCCCTTGAACGATTTGACGAAAATCATCGTACGGAATCTCCATGCTCCAGTCGGTAAGCCGCATACGGCGACGGGGCGAGCCTTGCGCCGGGCACCCCGCTGCCGATACCCTTGGCGCAGGGAGGATGCCACATGAAGAAGATCATCCGAAAGATCCTGTCCGTCACCCTCGGCAGTGTATTTGCCGTGGCCGGGCTGGCCGCCGTCATCTTGTTGAACATCGTCACCGCGCTGCTTCCCTGAACCCGCCACCTCGGGACAGGCTGGCAACCCTGCCGCACGGGACTCTATGCTAGGGCCGAAGGAGTCCCCCATTGTCGCTCGTTCTGCTGCCGGCCGCGTGGATCTTTGGCTGTCTCATCTTCCGCCCCTTGGGCGGTGTGGATGCCGTGCGCGCCTATCCCTTCGCCCTGTTGCTGTGCGGCCTCGCATGGTTGGCGGCGCTGCTGCTACTTCTGGGTTCTTTCTCGCTCTCGCTGGCGCTGATGGTGTCGGTGCTGTTGGGCGCGGGCGGTGCCTATCTCTGCTTTCGCGATGACTCCCAGCCCGAGCCCACCGACTTCGAGGCGGTGGCGGGCGAGCCTGCTTTTCCACGTGCCGTTGCATGGTCTCTGCTCACCGCGCTTGGCCTGTCTTTGCTGCTTGGATTTCTTGCGTCCCTCGCGCCCGTCACTTCATGGGATGCCGCCGTGGCGCACCTGGCGCTGCCCGCCGACTACGCCCGCGCGGGCCGCATCGAGGCGGGGGCGGGCAATGTCTACTCCGCCTATCCCCACCTCGCGCACACCCTCTACGCCGTGGCCTACTCCGGAGGGGGCGAGCGTTCCGTTACGCTGCTGAACTGGCTCTTCGGATTGGCGGCCTGCTACGCCGTCTATGGATTGGCGCGCGAGTTGGCGGGGCGTCACGCGGGCCTCGCCGCCGCCGCCATCCTGGCCGCCGCACCAGTCTTCGCCGATCAAATCGGGGGAGTATCTATCGACCTCATCTTCGCCGCCTTCACGACCACCGCGCTGTGGATGCTGCTGCGCTGGCATCGCAGCCTCGACCTCATGGCGTTGTGCGCGGCGGGCCTGCTAGCGGGCGCCTCGTGCGGCATTCGCCACACCGGTTTCCTTGTGGCCACGCTCCTGCTCGTTGGAGTGCTGCTGGCCACGCCCCGTGCCGCCCGCGTGCCGGCGCTGGGCGTGTACCTTGTTGCGTTGATCTTCAGCGCCGCGCCGTGGATGCTGCGCACGGCGCTCGCCACGGGCAATCCCCTCTTTCCCTTTTTCCACGAATGGTTTTCCGAATCTCCCATCGACCACATCGCCATCACCGGCGGCATGCACGAGACCGCGCGCGGAAGCGGGCTCGGCCTAGCCCTGGCACTGTTGCGTTTTCCCTGGGACATCATCATGCGCCCGCAGGATTTCGACGGCTGGACCAAGTCCCCCGGCGCCTTGGTGCTGATACTCGGCGTTCCCGCCGCGCTGGCCCTGGGCGCGCGCGAGCGTGGCGTGGCAGCATTCAGCGGCGCGGGCGGGCTGGCGCTTTTCTTCTTCCAGCGCTTCGCCCGCTATTTCCTGCCTTTCTTCGTTCCCATGATCGCGCTGGCCGGAGCCGGGGCGGTCCGCTTCAAGCGCCTGCGACCTCTCGTGCTGGCCGTCCTTCTCGCGCACGTCGCCTTCGGTCTTGTGCTGCATGCGGCCGCCATGCACTTCAAGGTGCCCGCCGCCCTCGGGCTCGTCTCGCGTGCGGACTACCTGCGCGCCCGCATTGAGCGCATCGAGATGTTTGAGTATGCAAACCGCCAGCTGCTCGGCGGGGGGCGCGTGTTCACGCTCGACCAGCGCAGCTATTACCTCGACGCGCCCGCCTACCAGAACCACTGGTCGTTGGAGAAGATCGTCGCCATGCAACCCGACGAGCGCCTGCAATGGATGCGGGAACAGGGCATACATCACATCCTTTACCCAAGCGCCTATGTCGCGGATTCGGGCAACATCCGCGCGGCGGCGGAAGAACTGTTGCGCCAGCTGCGTGCGGAGCCAGAGCGATACCCGCTTCGCGCCCGCATCGAGGCGGCCGCGCCCGGCGGCATGGAAGAGGTGCTCGTGTTCGACGTGGCGGGAGCCAACGCGCCGTGAGTGTGCGGGCGACCATCGCGCGCAACACGCTCTTCAACATGGGCGGGCGCGCGTTCGAGGGTGTCTTCGGCCTCGCGCTCACCTGGTATCTTGTGCAGCGGCTCGGCGCCGAGGGGTGGGGACTCTGGTCGCTCGTCGCCGTCTTCACCGGATACGCCGCGCTTTTCGATCTCGGATTCGGCAGCGGCTTCGCGAAATACATCGCCGAGCACGACGCCCGGGACGAGCGGCACCGCATCAGCCAGGTCGTCAGCACTGGCCTCGCCTTTTACTTTGTGTTGAGTGTCGCAGCCGTCATCGTCATCTGGGTCTTCGCCGACCTTCTGCTTGATTACGTCATCATCCCCTTCGCGGGAGACAGCGTCGCCGATCCGCGCACCTTCGAGGATCTCCGCTTCCTCTGTCGTGGCGCGGCACTCGTCTTCGCGGTGAACAACTGCATCGCCCCCTTCGCCAATCTGCCCGTGGGCCTGCAACGCATGGGCATCAACAACAGCCTCGCCATGGTCGTCACCGTGGTGAAGTTCGTGGCCGCTGTGGCCTTCATCGAGGCGGGCTGGGGCGTGCGCGGCATGCTGCTGGCCCAGGGCGTGTCGGTCTGCCTCTTTGGCGCTGCCTGCGTCGTGGCCGCCTTCGTCATCGCGCCGCACCTGCGCGTGTCCCCGGCCCACATCGATCGCGCGGTCTTTCATCAACTCTTCAGTTTCGGCTGGCGCACCCAGGTGGCCAAGCTGGCCAACCTCATCAACTTCCAGACTGACCGGATGATCGTGGCTGCCGCCTACAAATTCGGCGACATGGGGCTCGTGGGACTATACGGGCTTGGCGAATACCTCGCCATGAAAATGCGGCAGGGACCGGCCCTGCTGGTCAGTGCGCTAATCCCCGCGGCCTCGGCCATGAACGCCCTCTCGCGCGAAGAGCAGCTCGAGAAACTCTACTTGCTGGCCACCAAATACATGGCGGCCGTCTCCGTGCCGCTCGCGTGCTACCTCGTCTGCGCGGCGGACCTTGCCCTGCGTGCCTGGCTGGGGGAACAGCCCGGCCTCGACCGCGCGGCCTGGGTCATGCGCATCCTTTGCATGGGCTATCTCATCAACTTGCTGCCCGGCCCTGGCATGAGCATCATCCTCGGCAAGGGGCTTGCCGCCACGCCCATGTTCGCAGGAGTGATTTCCATGGCGGTCAATATAACCTCCACCCTCCTGTTGTTCTGGATGATTGGCTTTTACGGCGTGCCTCTTGGCACCATGCTGGGCATGGCCGTTTCGAGCACCTGGTTCTTCGCGCACGCGCGGAAGCATATCCGCATCCCCCTCGCCACGCTGGCGCTGCGCGCCCTGTTGTGGCCCGCCCTCGCCTGCCTGCCCGGTGCGACAATCACCCTGGCCATCGCGCTGTTTCTCCACGATGACCTCGGCCATCTGGTCAATCTCGCGGGGCTTGCCGCCAGCGGCGTGGCTTTTGGTTCTTCCTATCTCGCCGTGCTGCGCTTCGCGCCCTTCCTCGACGCCTTCGACCGCGACTTCCTGCTCAAGACGCTGCGGCTGGAAAAGCTTCCCGGCGCGCGCCTGTTGATAGGGGGCGCCGCAAGTGCCTAAGAAGAGAAAGCCCTCCGCCCTGCGCCGCTGGGCCGAAAAGGACGGGCGCGGTTATCCCGACTGGGCCATGCGGTATGTGCCCGTGGTCAAGACGCTCCGCCCCTGGCTCGAGCAGCCCGGCTTCGTGATTGAGATTGGCGCCAACGCCAACGGCCTCGGCCGCTTCACGCGCCGCCCCGTTGTCGCGGTGGACCTCAGCATGGAACACCTGCGCGAATGCCGCGCCAGCCAGCGCGTGGCGGCCGTGGTGCGCGCCGACATGATGGCCCTGCCCTTCGCGGACGCTAGCGCCATCGCCTGCGTGTGCATGGACAGTTTCGAGCACACCAGCCGCGCTGGCCGTGACGCCGCCTGCGCGGAGATGATGCGTATCCTGCGTCCCGATGGCGCGGCGGCGATTGGCTTTCCCGCCGGCACTGCCGCCTTCGAGGCCGAGGCCCGTATCCGCGCCGCGTATTACCGTTACACCGGCGGCGTTATACGCTGGTTCGAGGAACACGTTACGAACGGTCTGCCCACGGGGGTGCGCATCTACGCGCACCTGCGCGAGGTGGCGGGCGCGGAACGGCGCGTCTTGCGCACGGGCAACGCCAACATCTGGCTCTGGGAATGGATGTGGCTCGTGCTCATGTGCGGATGGCCGGGGCGCGGCAACAACCTTGCGCAGGCCGTGCTGCGTGCGCTCACGCCGCTGCTCGTCCTCTGCCATTTCGGCCCCTGCTATCGCACCATGCTGTGGGTCTTCCCGAGAAAGCCCCGGAGGTGAGTACCCCGCTCTCGGTGGTGATTCCCACCTACAACCACATGGCCCTGCTTCTCGAATGTCTCGACTCGATATTGCCCCAATGTTCTCCGGGCTCGGAAGTGATTGTCGTAGACGACGGTTCCACGGAGGACATCGCGGGCGTCTTGGTGCGAGATTATCCCGGGGTCCGCGTCCTCCGGCTGGAACGCAACCGGGGTTTTGCGGTCGCGGTCAATCAGGGCATTCGCTCGGCGTCGGGCGCGCGCATTCTCCTGCTCAACAACGACGTGACCCTCGCCCCCGGCTGTCTCGACGCTCTCCTCTCTTCGGGCGCCGCGATGGTCGCCCCGCTGCTGCTCTGGCGCGACGACCCGGCAACCATCTACAGCGCGGGGGACCGTATACGCCGCGATGGCCGCCCCGAGGCGATTGGCTTTCGCGCGCCGCGCGAGGGCTTCGCTTTCGAAGAGGCGCCCCTCGGGGTGACTGCCGCCTGCGGCCTTTTCGATCGCAGGGTCTTTGAGGTCGTGGGATTGTTCGAGGAATCCTTCGTCGCCTACTTTGAAGACGCTGACTTGTGCCTGCGGGCGCGACTCGCCGGCTTCGATGCCGCCGTGGTGCCCGGGGCTGTCGCCTTTCACGTCGGTTCGGCCAGCATCCAGCGCAACACCTGGTGGCGGTCGGCGCAGTGCTGCCGCAACCATGCCCTGCTGGTGATGCGCTGCTTTCCTGTCGCGTTCCTGTGGCGCGATGCCCCCGCCATTCTGCGCGAGCGCCGCCACCAGCGCGCCATGATGTTTCGCGCCGCCCGCGCGCATTTTGGCATGGTCCGCGCCCTCGTCGTCTCCGCCTGCTATCTGGCATGGCTGGCCTGTTCGGTGCCGCGCGCGCTTGCGCAGCGTCACGGTATTCAACGCCGTCGGGTTCTCGACGAAGCGGCTGTTGCCCTCCTGCTCAGCAAGGTGGAATGATGGGAAGCTCCCGCTCGCCACTTTGGGTCTTCGCCGTCATCGTGGCCCTCTCCGCCATCCCACCCCTGCAACATGTGTGGGTGTGGCACTATCCCCCTGAAGGCTACGTGCCCACGGGCATGCTGGTCGGGGACCACGCGCATCACCTCCTGAGCATGCGCGCTTTCGAGAACGGCTTCTATTCCCCCTTTGCGCTGCCCGACGCGTCTTCGGGCAATTCCGCCAGCGTGGCGCCACCCGAGGTCAATCCCCATTCCTGGCGCTATTTCGCCACGCCCTTCTTCATCATGTACGCCCTCATCGGCGAGGCGGGGCGCATGCTGGGCCTGCACGAGTTCCTCTGGCTCGGCGTGATCGAGGGACTCTGCGGCGCACTTTATCTTTGGTGCGCCTGGAGATTTCTCCGTGTCGCCGTGCCCTCACTGGCGCGCAGCGCCTTCCTGCTCTTCACCCTTGGAGGCGGCGTTGGAGGTCTCGCCTACCTGGCCGCCCTGGCCTTGGGTCTCGTCAGTCACCCGCTCTTTGAGCGCGCCTTCTTCCGCTTCGCGCAGTACGGACTCATCGAGGGACAGTATCTGTCGCCCTTGTTGCACTTCTACCGCCCCTACTACACCCTGCCGCTCGCCTTCGGCCTCGCCGGTCTCACCGCGCTCATCGAGGCGGTGCGCATGCGCTGCCCCCAGCATCTGTTCTTCGCCTGCTTCCTCGCCTTTTTCGCCGGCCTTATCAATCCGCGCATCGGGATGATGGCGGCCCTTATCGCGCTGGGCACCAGCGAGGCAACCGTCTGGAAAGACCTGTGGCGCATGTCCAGTCAGGTTTGTACCGCGCTTGCGGCGGGCGCGGGTTGCCTGTTGGGCACCCTGCTCATCATGCAGCATCCCAGCTTTGGCGGAAACGTTTCGCTGGTAACGCGGGACGGCATCCACTTCCTGCCACTGGTCTACGCCATGCTGCCGCTGCTGTTGCCACTTGCGCCCATGCTGCGGCAGATGTGGAGTATCTCAGATGGCGCTTACATCGGCCGCGCGTGCCTCGCCTCCTTCGGGGTGGTCGGCGCGGTGACGCTGTTCCACGTCGTGTGGCATGGCGCCTGGCTCTATGGCGGCGACGCCGCGGCGGCGGCGCTTGCGGGAAACCTGGCATGGGTGCCACTTGCGATCTGGTTTGCGGTCATGGTTTGGAGCAAGCGCACGGAATTCTTTCAATCCGTCCGGGACCTCCCACAGTCCGGGTCGAATTTCCATGGGATGCCCGCGTGGATTCCGCTGTGGTTGCTGATGTTTCTGTGGTTGGGATTGACCACGAGCGGCGACACCCTGGGCCTGTCACCGCAACGTTTCATGGTGCTCACCGCCTTGCCGATGGCCGTCGTTGCGGCGGCTGGTTCGAATCTGCTGCCACCGCGCTGGTCGCGCGTGGCCTTGGCCGCCATCCTGCTTTGCGGCATGACTTCCATCCTTGTCGGCGCCCTGTTCTTTCAGGGCCCCCTGCGGCTCATCCAGCACAACGAAGCCGACGGTCCCCGCCCCTTTGGTTATCTCGACTACGCCCTCATGCCCGAGGAGGACGCTCGCCTAATGGAGCAACTCGGCCCGGGGCGTGTGCTGCCTCCGCCCTGGTCGCCCGTGGCGTACAGCGAGG
>JBJOID010000025.1:0-18573 GCA_046047315.1 Candidatus Hydrogenedentota bacterium
CTCAATGGCGGGTCGAATGCGGAGACGCTGACCTTCCTGGGGAACGGGCTGCTCGACTGCGGGTTTGAGCTGGGCCTGCTGCGGCGGGTGATTGAGACGCCCGCGCTGAACCTGAGCACGACGGGCGGGCTGACGCACGCGCAGGTGAACGCGGCGCTGGTGGCGAACCGTGCGCAGCTGGTGAAGGACATCACCGCGCTGTATGCCTCGCTGGTGGAGGGCATCGCGCCGGGGCTGCTGGACCTGGTGGCCGCCTATATGACGGTGGGCGACGACGACTCGGTGGGCTTTGTGCAGGCGCTGCTCGACATCATCAACGAGGAGTTGTTCGTGGGCACGCTTGACGTGGCGAGTTATACGCGGCTGCCGCAGTTCCTGTCGGCCGATGGCGACGCGGACGGCGACGGCGCGAGCAACCGGACGGAGTACGACGCCTATGCGGCGTTCAGCGCAGACACCTACATTTCCTTTGCGCTGAATCCCACGGTCTATCCCGGTTCACCGGGCGAAGGGGAAGGCGGTGAGGAGGGCGCCTTCGAGGGCGGCGTGGAAGGCATCGCGGAAGGCGGGGTTGAAGGGGCGGTGGAAGGAGGCATCGAAGGGGAGGGCGCCGCAGAGGGCGAAGGCGAAGCGGAGTCTTCCGGCGAGGGCGAGCCTCCTGTGTTCCACACCGCCGACACGGACGGCAACCTGCGATTCAGCCTGGGCGAGTTGCTGCGGGTGATCCAGTTCTTCAACGCGGGTGAGTTCAGTTGCGCGGCGGCCAAGGGCGACAGCGAGGACGGTTACGCGACCGGCGTGGGGCCGCGCGAATGCGTCGCGCATGACAGCGACTACAGCCCCCAGGACTGGACGATCAACCTGTCCGAGCTGCTGCGCATGATTCAGTTGTTCAACCTGGGCGGATACGGCGCGTGCGTCGAGTCGCTGGATGGTTACTGCGCGGGCGCGCGGTAGCGGCGGCTATCGCTGCTGCGGCGTAATTCGGTAGAGCACGTGCCGCCGGAGGGGGTGGCCCTCGGGCAGCGCGGGATGATCGAAGTCGCCCGCGGGGTCGTGCCGCATGCCGATCTTTTCCATGACCCGTCGTGAGCGCGTGTTCACGATGGCCGTGAACGAGAGCACCTCCGGCAGTGCGAGCGGTCCAAAGGCGGCGTCGAGGGCGGCGCGCGCGGCCTCGGGGGCGAAGCCGTGTCCCCAGTGGGCGTGGGCAATGCGCCAGGCAATCTCGACACAGGGCATGAAATGCGCCTCGAAGCTGGGGACGGACAGCCCGGTGAAGCCGATGAATTCTCCCGAGTCCTTGCGCTCGCAGGCCCAGGCCCCGAAGCCGTGGCGTTCGAAGACGGACTCGATGCGCGCCATCAGCGCGCTGCTTTCCTCGCGCGACAGGGTCGCGGGAAAATGCTCCATCACGCGCGGGTCCGCGTTCATGGCGGCGAAGGCGTCGAGGTCTTCCTCGCGCCAGCGCCGCAGCCGGAGTCTCTCGGTTTCGAGCATGTTCAGCCGGGCCGTCATCGTGCGGCTCCCTCGGGTTTGCCCCGAGTATAGCGGCTGTTCCCGGCGTCGTATACTCCCCGGGCGTGGAAGCGCGCTGTCGCCGTCGGGGGCGTGTATACTCGCGAGGGCGGGAATCGAAGGAAGCGGGAAAGCGTGATGCGAATGTGGCGAGTTTCGGCGGCGAGTCCGCCGGCCCTCTTGAGCATGGTGGAGCGACCGGGCGGGTGAAACGCGATTTGGCAGCCATGAGCCGGCGAACCTATGACCTCGTGGTCGTGGGGGGCGGCATCACGGGCGCGTGCGTGGCGCGCGATGCGGCGCTGCGCGGCTTGTCCGTTGCGCTGGTGGACAAGGGCGATTTTGGCCATGCCACCACGGCGGCTTCGTCGAAGCTGATCCACGGCGGCCTGCGGTACCTGCGCTACCTTCAGTTCGGGGTGGTGCGCGATTCGCTGCATGAACGCCGCGTGTGGGCAAACACGGCGCCCCACCTGATCGAGCCGATGACCTTCCTGGTGCCCACCTTTGACGCGCGCGCCTATCGCAGGATGGAACTGGCCGCAGCGTTGACGGCCTACGACCTGCTTTCCTTCGACCGAAACCGGCTGCTGGATCCCGACAAGCACATTGGGCGGCACCGGGTGTACTCGCGGGAACAGGCGATCGCGATTGAACCCGCGCTGGAATCCACACGGTTGTCCGGGGCGATGACGTTCACCGACTACCAGATGTATTCTCCGGAGCGGCTGTCGCTCGAGTGCGTGCTCGACGCGGTGACGCATGGGGCCGACGTGGCGAACTATGCGGAGGTGAAGCGTTTCCTGGTGGAGGAGCGGCGCGTGCATGGCGTGGAGGTGGCGGACGGGCTGCGGGGCGGGGCCATGCATACGCTGCGCGGCCGGATGGTGGTGAATGCCTGCGGGGCCTGGGCCGACATGTACCTGGGTGAACTGGGGAGCACGCGGCAGCCCCGGCGATTGATCCGTTCGAAGGGCATCCACCTGTTGACGCGTCCGTTGACCCGGTCTCATGGGCTGGGCATCCAGACGGACAAGGCGCATTTCTTCATCATCCCTTGGCGGGGGCATTCGCTCATCGGCACCACGGATACGCTCTTTCAGGGGAATCCCGACGAGTGCCGCGTGCTCGAGCAGGACATTGCGGATTTCCTTGCCATCGTCAACGAGGCGCTGCCGGGCCTCGGGCTTGGCCGGGCGGATGTGCAGTATTTCTATGCGGGGCTCCGGCCCATCGTGGACATGGAGGCGAAGCCGGGAAAGGACGAGGGCGGCACCTACGAGGCCAGCCGCGCGGCGGAGGTGTATGACCACGAGGCGCACGATGGGCTCGCGGGCGGCATCACTGCGATTGGGGGCAAGTGGACGACCTCGCGCAGCCTGGCGCGCAAGGTGGTGGATCTGGCCTTTCGGCGCATGGGGCGCAAACCGCCGCCCTGCACCACCGACGTGACGCCGACCCATGGCGGCGCAACGGGGCCTTTCGAGCCCTTTGTGCGCGAAGCGCTGGCCCGCCATGCCGGGCAGCCCGCTGGCCTCGTGCAACACCTTGCACGGAACTATGGCACGCGGATGGATGCGCTGCTGGAACTGGCAGGGCAACAACCGGACTGGGCGGCCCCGCTGGCGCAGGGCTATATGGACATCGGCGCGCAGGTGGCGCACGCGGTTCGCGAGGAGATGGCGGTAACGCTGGACGATGTGCTGTTTCGCCGGACGGGCCTTGGCACGCTGGGATACCCGGGAGACGCGGGCATGGAGCGGGTGAGTGGAATCCTTGCCGGACTGCTGGACTGGGATGCGGAAGAGCGGCGCGCACAGGTGGAAGGGGCCATGGCCCGGTATGCCGCGGCGCAAGGGAGCACGCCCTCGGATGGCTAGGGGCGTCGAGACGCACTTCGTGGTCAACCCCAAGGCCTCCGGAGGCCGGGCGCTGCGCGTGTGGAACACCATGGCGCCGCGCTTCCATGCGGCCATAAGCGGGCCACGCGTCCATTTCACCTCTGGTCCGAAAGACGCCACCCACCTGACCCGGGCGGCTCTGCGCGAGGGCGCGGAGCTGGTGGTTTCCGTGGGGGGCGATGGCACCTTGAATGAGGTCGTGAACGGGTTTTTCCTTGGGCAGGAGCCGGTGAAGCCTGGTGCGGCGCTGGGGCTGTTCATGGTGGGAACGGGCGGGGATTTCCGGAAGACCCTGGACTTGCCACATCCCCCGGCGGCCCAGCTGGAAAGGCTGCTGGCGGGCCGTGAGCGCGTACTGGACCTGGGGCGCCTGACCTTCACCCGCCTCGACGGGGGCACCGAGGAACGCTACTTTCAGAACATCGCCAGCTTTGGTCTGAGCGGCGCGACCGACGCGGCCGTGAACGCGCTGACCTGGGGCCGGGCGCTGGGGGGCAAGGTGGCCTATCAGTGGGGATTGCTGAAGGCGCTGATCGGGTATAAGAACCAGCCGGTGCGCATCCGGGTGGACGATCATTTCGACGAGGTGATCACCGTGAACATGGCCGCCGTGTGCAATGGGCAATACTTTGGCGGCGGCATGCGCGTTGCGCCGGAGGCCGAGCCGGACGACGGGCTTTTCGATGTAGTCATCGTTGGCGATATTGGCAAGGGCGAGTTGCTGCGGCGGGTGAACAAGGTTTACACCGGGGCGCACATCGGCATGGAGCGGGTGTTCCATCTGCGCGGGCGGCGCGTGGTGGCCGAGCCGGTGGATGCCGCGTCGCCGGTGTTGATCGATCTGGACGGGGAGATGGCGGGTTGTCTCCCTGCAGTGTTTGAAGTGGCGCCGGGCGCGGTTCGCGTTCGCGTGTGAGGGAATTCGAATGACGATTGAACGGAAGCGTTTGCGTTGGAACGGCTGGGGATGGAATGAAGCGCCCGACCTGCTGGGGGAGCGCAGCGAGCTGGTGTGGGGTTGGATTGGGAAGGTGCTGCGATGTGGCCCGCTGCCGCAGACGCCGGCGCTTCCGCTGGAGTCGGTCACGCTGCCGCCCTGCCGCATACCTGCCGATGCGCTGGCAGAGTTGCACCAGATATGCGCGGAGGACCGCGTGAAGCTGGACGATTACGAGCGCGCCTTTCATGCCCGGGGCAAGAGCTATGCGGACCTGCTTGCCTTGCGCGTGGGCGCGTTGAGTCCCTGTCCTGATGCGGTGGCCTATCCGATTTCTACGGACGAAGTGGTGGCACTGTTGGACTGGGCCCAGCGGCATGATGCCGTGGTGGTGCCTTTCGGGGGCGGGTCGAGCGTGGTGGGCGGGGTGAATGCGCCGGGAGGCGGGCGGCCCGTGCTCTGCGTGGACACGACCCTGATGAGCGCGCTGCTGGAGATCGACGAGGAATCGCGCGTGGCGCGGGTGCAGGCGGGCGCCTATGGGCCGGCGCTGGAGGCGGCATTGCAGGAGCGCGGATACACCCTGGGGCATTGCCCGCAGTCTTTCGAGTTCTCCACGCTTGGGGGATGGATTGCCGCGCGCGGCGCGGGACAGCAGAGCAACAAGTATGGCAAGCCGGAGAAGTGGCTGGTGGACGCCACGCTGGCCACGCCTCAAGGGGTGTGGCGCACGGAAGGCTTTCCGGCCTCGGCGGCGGGTCCCCAGCTGACCCAGATGGTGATTGGTTCCGAGGGAACGCTGGGCATCATCACGGAGGCGACGGTGCGGGTGCAGCCGGTTCCCGAGGTGCGCGACTACCGGGGCTACCTTTTTCAGGACTTTCCCTCGGGCGTTGCGGCGGCGCGCGCGCTGGTTCAGGCCGGGGTGCCCACCGCGATGATACGCCTGTCAGACAGCGACGAGACGCGCTTCTATGCCTCGTTGCAGCACGGCGACGGGGACGTGGGCGAGGCGACGCCCTTCTGCGTGATGCTGGCGGGCATCGAGGGCGAGGCGGAGATGGTGGAGGCGGCGCGTGTGCGGGCGCGTCAACGCATCGAGGCGAACGGGGGCATGTCGCTGGGCGAAGGGCCGGGTGAAAGCTGGTACAAGGGGCGCTTCTCGATGCCCTATCTGCGCGACCCGATGCTTGACCGTGGCCTCGGCATCGACACGCTGGAGACCTCCACGCGCTGGTCGAACATCGAGCGGCTTCACGCGACGGTGCGCGAGGCCCTGCAGACGGCGATGACGGAGCGGCCGGGAGCGGCGGGGGCCGGCGGCATCGTGATGGCGCACATCAGCCATTGTTATCCCGATGGGGCCAGCCTCTATTTCACCTTCGCCTTCTTCCGGGACCCGGAGGACCCGCTGGCCCAGTGGCGTCACATCAAGGCCACGGCCTCCGAGGCGATCCTCGCGAACGGCGGCACCATATCGCACCATCACGGCGTGGGCACGGACCACCTGCCGTGGCTGGCGCGCGAGAAGGGGCCGGTGGCCACGGCCTTGTTGCAGGGCATCAAGCAACAGATGGACCCGCAAGGACGCATGAACCCGGGGAAGCTGATACCCTGAGCGACGCCGCCGCGCGTAGCAACCTTCTCCCTGCCTTGGCATTGGGGAGGCGTCGGGGATAAAATCGGGGCTATTCCAAACCGGGAGCCGGGCGCTCCCTGGGCCTGACGCCGCGAGGGCGTCGCCCTGAATAGACAGCCGCTATCTTGCTGCGGGCCAGCATCATTCCAGGAAACCACATGATCGTCGTATTCTTTATTGCGGGTTTGGTACTTCTCATTGCCGGGGCGGAACTGCTGGTGCGCGGCGCATCAAACCTGGCGGCGGCGCTGGGCGTTCCTTCGCTCATCATCGGACTGACGGTGGTGGCCTTTGGCACGAGTGCGCCCGAACTGGCGGTGAGCGTGAAGGCCGCGTGGGTAGGGCAGACCAGCATCGCGGTGGGCAACGTCGTCGGCAGCAACATTTTTAACGTGCTCTTCATCCTCGGAATCTCCGCGCTGATTGCCCCGCTCGTCGTGGCAACCCAGCTGATTCGCATCGACGTGCCCCTGATGATCGCTGCGTCGGTGCTGCTGCTGCTGTTGGGTCTGGACGGGGTGATCGGGCGTCTCGACGGCATGATTCTTTTCGCGGGAATGCTCGGATACCTGACCTTTCAATTCCTGGAAAGCCGCCGGGAGAAGCTGCTGCCGGAAGATGGCGCACAGCACGCCGTGCCACTCCGCGCGACCGCGCTGCTGCGCGATGTGGCCTTTGTCGCCGTGGGCCTGGGCATGCTGGTGCTCGGTTCCCGCTGGCTGGTGGACAGCGCGGTGAGCATGGCCCAGATGCTGGGCGTAAGCGAGATGGTGATTGGACTCACCATCATCGCAGCGGGCACCTCGCTGCCCGAGGTGGTGACCTCGATCATGGCCAGCATCAAGGGAGAGCGCGACATTGCGGTGGGCAATGTTGTGGGCAGCAACATCTTCAACATTCTCTCGGTGCTGGGACTCACGGGGCTGGTGGCGCCCAACGGCATTCCCCTTTCGGACGAGGCGATCCGTTTCGACATCCCGATCATGATTGCGGTGACGCTGGCCTGCCTGCCGATTTTCTTCACCGGGGGCCGCATCAAGCGGTGGGAAGGCGGGCTGCTGCTTGCGTACTACGTGGCCTACACCAGCTACCTTGTGCTTGCGGCGGGGGGAAGCGATTCCGCCGCGCTGCTGCGCGATGGCATCCTCTACTTCGCCGCCCCTCTGACCGCCGTCACCCTGCTGGTGTTGAGTGCCCAGCATCACTTGTTCGAGCGTCGCGCGCGCAGTTAGGGACGCGAAAGCCGCTGGCGGGGTTCGTTGCGTTCGGCGATTTCCGGGCCCTGCGCGGCTTGCGGGGTGGCATTCCATCTGTTAGGCTACCGCGTCATTTCACCCTTGGACGCTAGCCATGCGATTGGATATCGCGGCGCAAACCGATATCGGGCGCCGCAAGCAGCGCAATGAGGATTTTTGCGGCGTGTACCGCGAGGACGCGCCCGACCTTCGCTTGTTCAGCGAGGGCGCCTTGTTGTGCGTGGCGGACGGGCTGGGGGGCCATGGCGGCGGGGACGTGGCGAGCAAGCTGGCCGTGTCGATCGTCAAGGATGTGCTGAAGGAGGAGATGCCCTCGTACGCCGCTCCCAATGCACCGGAGGCGCAGGCGGGTCCGCTGCCGTTGTTGCGGGCCTACATCAAGAAGGCGAACGACACCGTCTACCGCACGAACCAGGACTTGGTGTTGCAGACGCCGGACAGCCGCCCGATGGGGACGACGCTGCTGGCGGCGATCGTGGAGCCGCGCAAGATCTGGATTGGCAACGTGGGGGACTCGCGCGCCTACCACATCCGCGAGGGCGAGATCATCGCCATCACGGAGGATCACTCGTGGGTGGACGAGCAGGTGAAGCTGGGGCTGATGTCGAAGGCGGAAGCCCAGACGGACCGGCGCAAGAACATCGTGACGCGGTGCGTGGGCACGCATGAAGAAATCACGGTGGACACCTACCTCTGGAACATCCTGCCGGGCGACATGATCCTGCTCTGCTCGGACGGCCTGGTGAACATGGCGAGCGACCAGGAGATCCTTGCGGAGTTCCGCAAGCATGGCACGGCGGCGGAGATTGCGCAGCGCCTGGTGACGCTGGCAAACGAGAACGGCGGCAAGGACAACATCACGGTCATCGTGGCCGCGATTAGCCCGTCAATCCTGCGGTTGCTGCTCCTGCGGCTGCGGGCTTTCCTGCGCCGGGGGCGCATCACTCCCGGGCTGATCGCCGCCTTCCTGCTCTGGGGCGGCGCCTGTTTCGCCGGGGGCTACTTCCTGCGGCACTTCTTCCCCCTGTTCTGAGGCGACCACCTCCTCGGTCTTGTCCACCAGAATCATCTGGATAGGCGCGTCGCGTCCGTCGGCGGGCTTGGGCAGGTTGAGGTCGGGCAAGGGGTAGGCGGTGGTTGTGGACTCGTCCGGCGTGCCGGTCTCCGGGGGCACGGGAGCTTCCTCTGTCGCGGCCTCTTCCACGACGGGCGCACTCTCCACGGGATCCGGTGTCGCCGCTTCGGAAGACTCTGCGACGGGTGGGAGCTCCGGCAGGGCGGGCGCTTCGCCCTCCAGCGCGCTGGAGGTTTCGGCCGGTTCCCCCGCAACGCTTTCGCCTTGCGCGTCAGCCGGCTCGGTGTCCTGCGCGTCCTGCTCCACGGGAAGGGTGTCGGCGGGGGCCTCCGGGGGCGCGCCCGTGGCGGGCGCCAGCTCGATGCGGGTCAGGCAGAACCACCCAATCCCGACGAGGGCGATGCCCACCCCGAGCAGAAACAGCATGCGTTCGCCGTAAGGCATGAATGCAACTCCGTGGACAAACTACCGTATTGATACCAAAGCGCTTAGAATAGGGCCCGGCCGCCGCGTTTGTAAAACCCCGCTCCTCACGGCGGGTGTCCTCGCGCGGGTTTGTCCGCCCCTTTCCGCATTCCATAGAATTGCCGCCATGACCCGCAAAGCCCTGCAATTCGCGCTCGCCGCGCTGTCGCCGCTGCTCGCCTGTGTTTCCGCGCAGGCGCAGTATCCCGCATTGACGACGGAGATTTCGCCGGAGCATCCGCTGTTTCTCTTCGCGGTGACGCCCGCGCCCGTGCCGGACGGGGGGGCCTACGCGGCCGAAGTGGCCGAGGCCTGGGAGACCCTGCCGGGGGACTTGAAACCCTTCAGCGTGTTGCAGGTGAGCGCGCCCGCGCAGCCGGTGGCCGAGCGCATGGCCTTCTACAACGCGCTGCTGCCGGCGGTGCAGGCGGCGGGGATTCCGGTGGCGGTGGGCGTCGACGGCGACTCGGTGGCGCAGCATCTGCGCCCTGACGATCTCGAGGCGCTCTTTCAAGCGTACACGGTGATCCGCGGGGCCTACAGCCGCGCGCCTCGCTTCGATCGCTATCCCGCGCCCGGCGACTGGCCGGGACTCGACCCCGCGCATGCCAGGCTCATCGACCTCATCGAGCGCTTGGCCCGCTATGGCCGGTTTCTGCACCTGCCCCTGGGCGACATCCACTGGCCGCGCATGATGTCCGACCCCAACGCGCGCCCGGTCTACGACAAGTTCGTGGCCTGCCGCGACTATGTCCTGCCCGGCGTGTGGACACGGGGCGCGCACGTGCTTCCGCAGCAGTCCGCGCTGATGGGGTTGTGGCTTGAAGGCGCGGCGACGCACTGGTCCATGGCAGCCGATGCGCGCTGGTATCACGACGCGCATTACCTTGAGCCCGGCAAGCAGGGCGTCGTGCCTTCGCCTGCCGAACCGCCCGCGGCGCTCTACCGCGTGATGATACTCAACGGGGTGATCGGCGGCGCGACGGTGTATGCGTTCGAGAACCCCGCGCACCTCTGGGTGACGGACGAGCCGCTGCCCTGGGAAAACGTGATCGCGCCGACCCTGCGCGAGGTGCTCGAACGCGACGCCATTGCCCGCGCGGACTTTGTGCTGAAGAACGCGCGCGTGGCCTGCCAGCTGGTTGCGGCGGGCAACCCGCAAGCCTTCCACGCCAACCTGTCGGACATCGACCCCGTGCTCGACAAGGGGCTGCTGTTTCGTGCGGCCTTTGGCGGGGAAAGCCCCGGGCTGCTTCCCGAATTGTCTCCCAACCTGAGCGGACGCTTCTGGGTGCCGCTGTTGAGTCCGCAGGCAACCGATGAGGCCAAGGCCAAGTTTGCCTCGGTTATCGCGGCGGGCACGCTGACCTCGCCCGAGATCTGGGATGGCGCGCTCGCGCCGCATCCTTCGCCGGGGGGGACGGGTCCGGCCTATGTGGCCCGGGTTGGCCGGGTGACCGTGGTCTATCACACCCGCGAGAACGAGCCCGGCGCGCAGGCCTTCACCGTGCAGGGCGCGCCCGCGGCCGTACGCACCATCACCGCCACGCGCGAGGCCGACGCCGTCGTGCTGGCGTGGCCCTTCCGGGAGAGCGACGTTTCGTATTCCGTCTTCCGCCGCGCGCTGCCCTCGGAGACGTGGGAACTGATCGCGCCCGGCATCGCGGAACGCAGCCACCGCGACGTGCCCCCCGATCCCCAAGGGACCTATGCCTATACGGTAACCGCGCTGACCAACGAGGCCGAGGACTTTTCCGGCGAGGTGGGGCTGCACGAGTACCTGCTTTTCAGCGCGGTGGAGAGCCGCATCGCCGAAGAGGTGGTGCTGTCGCCCGCCGTTGCGCAGGCGCAAAGCGTGCCTAAAGAGATGAAGGGTGTGCCCGCCGTGGCGGCGCCGCCGAGCGTGGTGGTTGAGCCGCCCGCGCCGGAACCCATGCCCGCGCCCGCCCCGGCGCCACCGCCCGAGCCTGCGCCCCAGCCCGAGGCCATGAGCACCGAAGCCACGCCCGCGCCAGAGCCCGCCCCAGCGACGGAGACTCCCGCGCCGGTGGAAGGCGCGCCCCCGGCGGAAACAGCGCCCGCATCGGCTCCTGCCGCCGAGGCCATGTCCGAGGCTGCCGCGCCCGTGGCGGAGGCTGCTCCTGCGCCAGAACAACCCGCCCCGGCCGCGCCCGCCCCAAGCCTCCCGGTGGAAGCCGCCCCCGCGCCTGCCGAGGCCACGCCCGCGCCTGTCGAAGCGCCGGCCGTGGACCCTGCCCAGACGGAGCAGGCGGTGCGCGATGAGGCTTCGGCCGCCATTCAGGAACGACTGGCCGCATTACAGAAGGTTTTTTCCACGCCGGACATCGAGGGCGTGATGGCGGTCTATGCCGCCGATTATTCCGACGCGCAGGGCTGGGGCCATCAGTATGTCCGCCGCGCCTATCGCTGGTTCTTCCAGCGCTACCGCATGCCGCGCCTACGTTATCAGGTGCGCTCGTGGAACCATGACGCCTTCGAGACCGAGGGCAAGGTCACCTGTCGCGTTTGGATACAGCTGAGCGGATACGCCTTGAGCGATCCCTCTGGACAATGGGCCGACGTGCGCGTGAACCTGCCCGCCGACCCCGCGCAGGAAATCGAGATGACCTGGGCGCAGCGCGACGGCCTGTGGCGTATCATTGCTACCACGCCCGCCCTGCCCAACTTCCACGATCTGCTCCGCCCCAGCGCGGGTCCCTACGACGCCTATGCCCCCGGCCCCGATGAGCCCAAGTGAACAACCGCAACGGGTAGTTCGACTGCCCTGGCTAGTGGTATTTCATCTCCTTGGCGCATGTACGGCTTGGTCGATGCTTGGCCTGAGCCTGGGCTGGTATTACACCGTCACTTATTTCGGCCGCGTGGGATGGCCCATGCCCTCGGTCGAGACACTCGGGGCGCTCTTGCTCTACTACTTCTCGGTGATCAATGCCGCCACCGAGATTCAGGCGTTGCACTGGATGCTGGTTTTCCCGCTGTCGGGATTGCTCTGGACCAGCATCGTCTCGCTCCTGTTGCGTCCAAGCGAGAGGCTTCCACGCCTCGCATGGAGGCTGGCGCTTTGCAGTCTTCCGCTCTGGTTGCCCGCACCATACCTGATGTATCTCGCCGGGCAGACCGGGGAAGGGTGGGAACTTGCGCGGATGGTGGCCGTTGCGCTGCGGCGTGGGACTCTAGCTCCCTGGCCCTGGTTGAGTCCCGTGTATCTTGCACTGGGCATCATCGCGCTACTTCTCCATGTCCACCTCCTCCGGCGGAGCACAGCCCTGCCATGGCCTACCTTCCTTCGAAACCTGCTTGGTGCAGGCTTGGTATACGTGGTTGCGGTGGCTTTGCTTGGCTCCTTCCTCTCTTTTCCCTTGCGTGCCGTTTGGGAATAACCCACGATTCCGCCGGGGATGAGGGCGTATCGCGTCTCTATTTCTTGACTCATGCTTAATCTTGACAAAGTCCAGATTAAGCGTTATACTCTTCGAATGCGGCGCGATCCCACCCAGACCCTGCGGGACCATCAGGTTCATGTGACGGCGCAACGCCTTGCGGTTTTGCGGGCGGTGTCGGCGCATCCTCACTGCACGGCGGACGAGGTGGCGGAGCAGGTGCGTGGCGAGATCGGTGCGATTTCGCGGCAGGCGGTGTATGACGCCCTGTCGATGCTGTCGGAGAAGGGCATCCTTCGCCGCATACAGCCGGCGGGTTCGGCGGCGCGCTATGAGGACCGCGTGGGCGACAACCATCATCACCTGGTGTGTCGCAGTTGCGGGAAGACGGTGGATGTGGATTGCGCGGTGGGCGATGCGCCCTGCCTGACGGCGTCGCACGACGCAGGCTACCGCATCGAAGAGGCCGAGGTGGTTTATTGGGGCACCTGTCCGGCGTGCCTCGCCGCCGCTGGCGAGAGCGGGGTTACTCACGCGCCGCGCCACGCGGGCCACCATCATGACAAACCTATGCGTCGTCACGGGGACGCTTAGCACAAGGTTGATGCAACCTTCACATGGGTAACGAAAAGGAGGAAGAAACGTGTCTGCAGATGAAAGCAAATGCCCGGTCATGGGCGCGAAGCGCCAAACTTCGGTTGGCGCACGGTCGAACCAGGACTGGTGGCCGAACCAACTGAACCTGAACATCCTTCGCCAGCACTCCCGGTTGTCCAACCCGATGGAGGAGGACTTCGACTACGCGGAAGAGTTCAAGTCGCTGGACCTCGCCGCCGTGAAGAAGGACCTTGCGGAGTTGATGACGACGTCGCAGGACTGGTGGCCCGCGGACTATGGGCACTATGGTCCGCTCATCATCCGCATGGCGTGGCACAGCGCGGGCACGTACCGCGTGAGTGATGGCCGTGGCGGCGCGGGCTCCGGCACGCAGCGCTTCGCACCGCTCAACAGCTGGCCCGACAACGCGAACCTGGACAAGGCGCGCCGCCTGCTGTGGCCAATCAAGCAGAAGTATGGCCGCAAGATATCCTGGGCGGACCTGATGATCCTCGCGGGTAACGTTGCGCTTGAGACGATGGGCTTCAAGACGCTGGGCTTCGCGGGCGGCCGCGCCGACGTGTGGGAACCGGAAGAGGATATCTACTGGGGTCCGGAGGGCGAGTGGCTCGCCGACCAGCGCTACAGTGGAGAGCGCGAGCTGGAGAATCCGCTGGCCGCCGTGCAGATGGGTCTGATCTATGTGAACCCGGAAGGCCCGAACGGGCAGCCCAGCGCCCTGGCGGCGGCGAAGGACATTCGTGAAACCTTTGGCCGCATGGCGATGAACGATTACGAGACGGTGGCGCTGATCGCGGGCGGGCACACCTTTGGCAAGGCGCACGGCGCTGCGGACCCGTCGAAGTACGTGGGGCCGGACCCCGAGGGCGCGAGCACCGAAGAGCAGGGCCTGGGCTGGAAGAACACCTATGGCCCCGGCAATGGCAGCCACACCATCACCAGCGGCCTGGAAGGCGCGTGGACGCCGACCCCGACCCAGTGGGACAACAGCTATTTCGACACGCTGTTCGGATACGAATGGGACCTCGTGAAGAGTCCGGCTGGCGCGTGGCAGTGGAAGCCGACCGATCCGGCCGCCGCGACGACGGTGCCCGATGCCCACGACCCGAACCAGAAGCATGCGCCGATGATGTTCACCACGGACCTTGCCCTGCGCATGGACCCGATTTATGAACCCATCGCCCGCCGCTTCCACGAGAATCCGCAGGAATTCGCGGAGGCCTTTGCCAAGGCCTGGTACAAGCTGACGCATCGCGACATGGGCCCGGTGACGCGTTGCCTTGGGCCGGAAGTGCCTGCGCCGCAGCTTTGGCAGGATCCGGTTCCCGCGGTGGACCATCCGCTGATCGACGCGCAGGATATCGCCGCGCTGAAGGCGAAGTTGCTGGGCTGCGGCCTGAGCATCGCGCAGCTGGTTTCCACCGCGTGGGCTTCCGCCTCGACGTTCCGCGGTTCCGACATGCGCGGCGGCGCGAACGGCGCCCGCCTGCGCCTTGCCCCGCAGAAGGATTGGGAAGTCAACAACCCGGCGGAACTGGCCACGGTCCTGAAGACGCTCGAGCAGGTGCAGGCCGACTTCAACGCCAGCCTTTCCGGCGGCAAGCGCGTGTCGCTGGCGGACGTGATTGTGCTGGGCGGCTGCGCGGCTGTCGAGCAGGCGGCGAAGAACGCGGGCCATTCGGTCAGCGTGCCCTTCACGCCCGGCCGCAACGACACGACGCAGGAGCTGACCGACGTGGAATCCTTCGCCGTGCTCGAGCCCAAGGCCGACGGCTTCCGGAATTACTTCCGGAGCGCCCCGGGCATGACGCCCGAGGAGGCACTGGTGGACCGCTCGAACCTGCTCACCCTGACGGCTCCCGAGATGACGGTGCTGGTGGGCGGCCTGCGGGTGCTCAATGCGAACACGGGCCGCTCCGAGCTGGGCGTGTTTACCAAGCGCCCCGAGACGCTGACGAATGACTTCTTCCTCAACCTGCTCGACATGGGCACGGCGTGGCAGGTGTCGCCGAAGTGCGCGCACTTCTTCGAGGGACGCGACCGCGCCACCGGCGAAGTGAAGTGGACCGCCACCAGCGTGGACCTGGTGTTCGGGTCCAACTCGCAGTTGCGCGCGCTGGCGGAAGTCTATGCGTGCAGCGACTCGCAGGAGAAGTTCGTGCATGACTTTGTGGCCGCTTGGAACAAGGTGATGAACCTCGACCGCTTCGACCTGGCCGGCAAGTAAAGCGAAGCCCGGAGCCGGCTGCCTAGAGGCAACGGCGCAATTGAAGTCTCGCCTGCCCGGAGCCTAACGCTCCGGGCAGGCTTTTTCGCTTGACGGGGCATCGAATCGGGGGTTTGAATTGTTTCCCCGGTTGGCCTACAACGATGGCAGGCCGCAGGGCAAGGGGGTGAATTCCATGGATAGAAATCTTGTGCGTCAGGCGGTGTGCGTCCTGTCGGTGATTGGCACCATTTCCGGCAACGCGCTTGCGAACATACTTCCCTTCAACGGGCAGACGACGGGAGCCGTTTCCAATCGCTTCGATGTGCTGTTCACCCCGGCGGGTTACGTGTTTGGCATCTGGGGACTGCTCTACATCACCTGGTGCGTGTTCGCGGTGTACCAGTTTCTCCCGTCGCAGCGGGCCAATGCGAGCCTTCAGCGCGTGACGAATCTCTTTTCGCTGAGCGGCGGTGTGAACGTCCTCTGGCTTTGGCTCTGGCATCACGAGCACTTCGCGCTGACAGTGCTCGTGATGCTGACGCTGCTCGGCTTGCTGATTGCGATTTACCTGCGGCTCGACGTGGGGCGCACCCGGGTGTCGGCGGCGGAGCGGCTGTGCGTCAACACGCCCTTCAGCCTGTACCTGGCGTGGATATCGGTGGCCGCCATCGCCAACATCACGGTGTACCTGCGCCATATTGGCTGGTCGGGCTGGGGCCTCCCGGATGTCGTTTGGGTCATTGTGATGATCAGCGTGGCCAGCTTGCTGGGCGTCATTGCCTGTGTGCAGCGGCGGGACTACGCCTTCGTCGCGGTGCTCATCTGGGCCTTCGTTGGGATTGCGGACAAGCAGTCCACGCTGCTTCCGGTCTATGCGGCCGCCATGACGGCCTCGGCGCTGCTGGCCCTGGTTGCCGTGGCGCGGTTTATCCAGGGCATGCGCCGGCCGGCGGGCATGGCACCCGCCTGAGGCGAAGTCGGGGCCGGCTGCGTCAGGGCAGCAAGGCCACCATTTTTTGCTGCGACTTGTGCAGCGCGTAGGCGCTGAGCTGGTCGCGCTCGACCCATGCCCACTCGACATGCGCCTCCGGGGCGGGCTCGCCAGAGACATGGCGGCAGGCATAGAGCGTGGCGGACACCTTGAAATGCGTGTACGCATGCTTGACCGCGCCCAGCAGACCGCCCACCTTGATCGCCAGGCCGAGTTCGCGCTGGCAGCGTTCTTCGAGAAACGCTCCGGGCGCGCGGGCCTGCGTCATCTCGAAGGCGGGAAACTCCCACAGCCCTCCGAGCAGCCCGTCGTCGGGACGGCGCAGGAGCAGATAGGCCTCGCCCCGGCGCACGGCGGCCGCGGCTAGCTCCTTCTGCTTCGGGGCGGCCTTGGCCTTGCGCACCGGCCGCTCCGCTTCCACGCCCTCCCGGAGCGCGGCGCAATGCGCGGCAACCGGGCAGGACTCGCAGTCAGGCCTGCGCGGCACGCACACGCGCGCGCCGAGTTCCATCATCGCCTGGTTGAAATCGCCCGGCGCCTTGCGCGGCACCAGCGCATTCGCCAGTTCCCAGAGGCGACGGTCGGTGGCGGTGTCGTCGATGCATTCTTCAATGTTGTAAAGCCGCGCGAGCACCCGCTTGACGTTGCCGTCCACCACGGCGACGCGCTCCCCGAATGCGATGCTTGCGATGGCGGCGGCGGTATAACGTCCCACGCCGGGCAGCAATTGCAGCAGTTCCGCCCGCTGCGGCAGTTGTCCGGCATGCTCGGCGACAACGCGCTGCGCGGCGAGATGCAGGTTGCGCGCGCGGGTGTAATAGCCGAGCCCTTCCCACAGTTTGATCACCCGGTCGAGGGGAGCGGCGGCCAGCGCGGCCACGTCGGGGAAGGCCTCCACGAACCGCTCGTAATAGGGAAGCCCCTGGTCCACGCGCGTCTGTTGCAGGATGATCTCGGAGATCCAGATGCGGTAGGGGTCGCGGGTGCGTCGCCACGGCAGGTCGCGCGCCTCGCGCTCGTACCAGCGCAGCAAGTCCCGGCGGATGGATTCCGTCGCGCTCAAGCGCCCGCCTCCGTGGCGCGCCGTTGCGGCCGCTTCAATTCGACAGCGCGGGAATGAAGAGCTTGAAGGGCGAGACCTCGGCCTCGAAGCGATGACCCTCGTCGTCCACCATCTCGTAGTGGCCGCGCATCACGCCGTATTGCGTGTTGAGCGGGCAGGTGCTGGTGTACTCAAAGCTCTCGCCCGGTTCGAGGCGCGGTTGCTCTCCCACGACCCCGTCGCCATCCACCTCCTCGACGTTGCCCAGGCCATCGGTGATGATCCAGTGGCGGCGCATCAGGCGCGCGGGGAAGTCGCCCTCGTTGGTGATGCGAATGCGATAGGCATACACATAGAGGGAGGAGAGGGGATCGGAATGCTCGGGAAGGTAGAAGGCCTTGACGCTGACTCGAATCCGATTTGTAACGACCTCTGAGACCATCGCCGCGCTTCTCCGTGGAGCAGGTTTCCGCCGCCGAATGATACTCCCCCTCTGTGCGCGTCGCAAATGACGGCGTGTTATCGGGCGGATTTTCGGAGAAAACAGTTTACATGTGGAATGGGTTTTGTTATCGTGAGGGCTCAGTCGATGAGGAATGGGGCTTACATGGTGAGACGATTCTTTGCGGCGCTTTGCCTGGGGGCCTTCATAGCGGGCTGCGCCGCCGACGAACGAAGCCAGTACGTGCGCGATGGCGTGGCGTATGGCGTCACCGAGGGCGTGTTTCGCGGCCGTTGGTGGAGCTATTACGAGCGCGGAACCTCGTTTCTTGCAGGCAAGTTCTACGATGAGGCCATCGCCGATTTCGAGCAGGCGCTGCGCGGGCGCAACCGGGATTCCTGGCGCGCGCGCACCTATGGCCTGCACTTCGTGGAGTACTTTCCCAACCGCGAGCTGGGCATCGCGCTGTTTCATCAGGGCCGCCTCGACGAGGCCGAGCAATACCTGAACGCGTCGCTCGCGCAGATCGACACCGAGCGCGCACACTATTACATCGATGAGATCAAGCGCGCGCGCATTGCCGCCGGGCAGGTGCAGGATGCCGCCGCGCCCGTGTTGCAGGCGGCTATTGTGACCGCCAGGGAATTGCCCGCCCCGGTTTTGCCGGCGGCCCCGGCGGCCACCCCTGCCCCGGCGCCCGCGCCGGAACCGGCCCCGGCCCCCCAGGTGGCGAGCAAGCCCGTGCCGAAGCCCGAACCCAAACCCGAGCCGAAGCCGGAACCCAAGCCCGAGCCTGTGGCATCGCCGGAACCCAAGCCCGAACCCGTGCAGGTGGCCGAGGTTGCACCCGCGCCGGAACCGGTGGCGGAGGCTAAGCCCGAAGCAGAAGCCGCACCCGCTCCGGAACCCGTGGCGGTGGCAGAGGCCACTCCTGCCGAGGCGGCTCCGACGGAAGCCCCGGAGGCGACCGAGCCCGCGCCCGCCGTCGAAGAAACCCCGGCGGTGGAGACCGAACGCGAAGCCGCCATGAAGGAAGCCATGGCGCAGGCCGAGACCCTGCCGCCCGCGGCGCCCGCCGT
>JBJOID010000026.1:0-4606 GCA_046047315.1 Candidatus Hydrogenedentota bacterium
GTTGAACCCAGCCGCTGGGCGGCGGACCTGACGGCGGTTTGACGGGCCTTGCGAGTTCATGGCGTCGGGGTGGTCGTAAGTTTTTCAAGTTGGCGGCGGGTGTGACCCCGCACTCACGGGCACACTCGCCGCCGCATGGATACTCATTCTTCTATCACCAAGTTCGCCGCGTTTGTCCAACTCAAAGATTTTCGCGGTCCCACCAAAAAGGAATACGTCCGTTACGTCCGCAAGTGCGGGGAGCACTTCGGGTGCGACCCGCTCACGCTCACCGAGGACCAGCTCCGCGCCTACTTCCTCTTCCTCCGCCAGGAGAAGAAGTATGGCGGCTCGGCCATGAAGCTGGCCCGCTGCGCCCTGCGCGCCTTCTTCCGCGACTGTCATCACGTTGCGGGCTGGACGGTGTTCGAGGAGGTGCGCTGCGCGCCGCCGCAGACGTTGCCGTTGGTGCTCACCCGCGAACAGGTGGCGCAACTGCTCGGGGCCGTGCGCGAGCCGCGTTACCGCACCGCGCTCGCGTTCATCTATCACACCGGCCTGCGCGTGGGCGAAGCGGTGCGCGTCGAGCTGCGCGACCTCAAGGAGACGCAGACCGATCATCCGCGCCTGCATGTCCGTTGCGGGAAGGGGGGCAAGGCCCGGTTCGTGCCGCTGACGCCCGCGATGGTGGCCAGCCTGCGCGACTGGTGGCGAACGCACCGGCATCCGCAGTTCCTCTTTCCCGGGCCGACCTGCGGCTGGCGCGAACGCGACCAGCGGGCCGACGCCGCGCAACGCGCCGAACGCCACCTCAGCGTCTCCGCCGTGCAAAACACCTTCCGCCTCGCGCGCGCCGCGACGGGCCTGCCCGCCGAAGCCACGGTGCATACGTTGCGCCATTGTTACGCGACGCACCTGCTGGAGGAAGGCGTCAGTCTGCGGTTGATCTCGCAATACCTTGGCCACGCGTCGCTGGAGACGACGCTCATCTACACGCACCTCACGCCGCTCAATGAGCAGCGCACGCGGGACGCCCTGGCCACCCTGCATCGCGCCGTGCAATGAGCATTGCGGCGGTGCTGAACACGCACTGGCCGGCGTATGTGGCGAAGTTCGGGAGGTTGATCCCGGAGGAGCAACACGCCGCCGTGCGGGCCATCCTGCGGTGCCGGACGCCGGCGCTGGGCGGGTCGCGCTACCGGTGCGCCTGCGGCTCCGAACACTTCGCGTGGCACTCGTGCAATCACCGGGCCTGTCCGCGCTGCGGGCGCGACGACGCGGCGCTGTGGCTGGAACACCAACGCACCCGGCTGCTGCCGGTGCCGTATTTTCTGGTGACGCTCACGGTGCCGGAACCACTGCGCGAGTGCATCCGCGCCGCGCAGAAGTTGTGGTATGGCGCGTTGCTCAAGGAAGGCGCGGGGGCGTTGCAGGATCTGGCGGCGGACCCGAAACATCTCGGGGCGGAACTGGGGATCACGGCCATGCTCCAGACGTGGACGCGCGACTTGCGTTACCATCCGCACGTGCATCTGCTGGTGCCCGGTGGCGGACTCACGCGCAATCAACTGCGCTGGGTGCGCGTGGCCGATCCGCAGTTCCTCGTGCCGCAGGTGAAGCTGGCGGCGCGGTTCAAGGGGCGGCTCAAGGCGTGGTTGCAGGAGCACGAGCCGGAGTTGTTCCAAGCGGTGCCCGCCAAAGTGTGGTGGATCAAATGGGTGGCGGACGTGCAACCGGTGGGTTCGGGCTCGCCCCGTGAGATAAGCGAACATTCCGGCGAACAGCATAAGCGACCGAAAGCTATCTCACGGGGCGAGGCGGCGTTGAAGTATCTGGCGAACTACCTGGTGAAGCCGCCGCTGCACGACACGCAGATCGAGCGGTGGGACGAACACCGCGTGACCTACCGTTACCGGGACAATGGCGGCGCGCAAAGACATTGCACGGTGAGCGGGAGCGAGTTTGTGCGGCGGTTTTTGCAGCATGTGCTGCCCCGGGGTTTTCAACGCGTGCGGCACTACGGGTGGCTGGGCGCGGCGGCGGCGCAGAAACGCGAGCGCATTGCCGCGCTGCTGGATTGGAAGGCGCCGGCGCCGGTGAAGCCCGCGCCGCTGCCCTTGCCGACGTGTCCGGGCTGCGGGAAGCCGATGGTGCTGCTCGGGACGTTGCCGCGTGCGCCGACGTGAAGGGGTCAATGAGCGATGACGAAGAACGCATGACGAAGGGGCGCAGAGTGTGCCCCGCTGAACGAGCGGGGCGACGCTGGGGGCGGAGTGTTGTCACGCGGCGGGAAAGGCGGGGAAAAAGGGCTGGTGCCAGAGGTGCGCGGGCGTGGCGGGCGGGAGGCACGGCTGTGCGACCGGGAGTGGGACGAGTCGGCGTGTGGGGAATGGCCGGTGAACGCGCGGCGGCTGGCGGGTGACGGGGAAACCGGGCCAAAAAGCAAAAGGCAATGGGGACGGCCCCACGAACCTTCGGGGCGGGTTCAACGACGGATGGAAAGGATGCTCGGCGCGATCACCCACTCAGACAAAACCACGCCCCCTCCGCGCCTCAATCCTTTCCGATCCTTTGGTGGTTAGGCGTAGCTTTTGTGGTCATCTATTCAAAATCTTGTCCTCAACGTGAACTGCTCCATCAAAGTCAACCGTCACCCACTTGTGCTCTACTGGCTTGTTGGTCGTGCAGAAGGTGAAGAACCACCCTCCCTGACTCGAAAAATCAGTGGTGATAGTCGCGCTGATGCAGTGGAACTGATTGGTGGCAGCGCCAATGGCGACGAGTGCGCGCTCGTAGGCTGATGGCAGAGGCAACGTCGGAGGCTTCGCGAAGTCATAAGGCACAACTATCCTCGCGAACAAAACTGTGGCGCTGGCCAGAAGAATCAATACGAGCGGTCGAATTTTCATAAGAGTGTGGTGCTACGCCTAACGACCAAGCTCAGCGACGGCCTCGGCGGCGGCGGTGGAGCGCACGGTGCGCTCTCGAACTCCCGCGACGCTCGAACGGACGGCGGAGAGGCCGTTAGATGCCATGATGGGTTGAACGCGGTGCCATTCAGCGCCACGCTGCGAACGTAGTTCAAACAATCGATCATCACATCTATGAAAGAATACATTCTCAAACCCACCATGACACTGAAGACCGTAGCCCCGAGCGCAAAGGCCGACAAGTCCGCAGTAACCCAGCCGCAGCCCACGCATCAGCCGCTGCCGCGCCCGGTGATGGATCCCGCCAAGCCGATGCTCAAGCTCGGCCTGGACGTCCACCTCGACTTCACCGTGGCCGTCGTGCAACACGACCACGCCAACCCCAAGGCCCCCCGCAAGTTCACCCGTCAAGAACTCGTGGCCTACGTCCAGCAAAAGGTGGCCGAAGGCTTTCAGGTGTTCTGCGTGCAAGAGAGCTGCGGCTTCGGCTTCACCCTCCATCGTGAACTGGTGGCCGCCGGGGCCCAATCCTTCCTCATCACGCCCATCGCCCTCAATGGGAAACGCAAGAACGACAAGCTGGACGCGCGCGCCCTGTGCCTGCGCCTCTCCCGCTGGCTCGATGGCAACCGCGACGAACTCGCGCCCATCCGCATTCCCAGCGAGGCCGAGCAACGCCGGCGCGAAGGCACTCGCCGCCGCAAGTTCCTGGGCCGCCTCATCCGGATGCTGGGCAATCGCGGCCACGGGCAGGTGGCCGAGTATGCGCACGTGCCACTGCCCGGGCGTTGGTGGGGCGCGCGCAACTGGAAGAAGTTACAAACCTCGCTCGACCCGTGGCTGCGCGAACGGCTTGAGCAACTGCGGCAGGTGATTCTGGAACTGGAGGCGCAGCTCGAAATCCTCGAAGCCGAACTGGTGGCGCGGGTGAAGGATCAGGTGCGCCCCAAGGGATTGGGGGAGATCTCCCTCGTCACCCTGGATGGCGAGGTGTGCGACTGGCACCGGTTCAACAACCGCAAGCAGATCGGCAGCTACACCGGCTGTTGTCCGGGCGAGCACAGCACCGGCGGCGTGCAACGCTTCACGGGCATTGACCGGATGGGCAACGGCAAGGTGCGGACGATCTTGGTGGAGGCGGTGTGGCGCTTCTTGAAATGGCAGCCCGGGTGGAAGGCGGCGCTGCGGATGAAGAACCGTCTCCGGGAAGGCGCGGCGATCCGGAAGAAGACAGTGGTGGCATTGGCGCGGCAACTGGCCATTGACCTGTGGCGCTGGCGCACCGGTCGCTGCACGCTGGCGGATTTGGGCTGGATCGCGGCGTGAACCGCCCCAGACCCCAGGCCCGAGAACCTAGAACCTGAATTTCCTTGAGCGAGAGCGTGAACAATTTTGCGACCGGGCGGCCACTGCTCGTAGCTGCAGCTGGCGTGGCGCAAGCCCTCCGTCGGTTAGATGGGGCGTGGCCCCCGGTCGCCGCAGTCACACAAGCACGACACATTGGGCGGTGAAACATTCACCTGCTCGGATAGGAGCTGGTGCGGGACGCAAAACGGTCTCCACTCACCATGCGGCGACACCCGGTTGAACAAGCTCACGCGCCGGACTCAACGGAAGAACCCCAGAAAGGAAAACAGCTTTTAAGATGAAAAGGTGAGAGCGATCACAGGCGAAGCGGAAGGTCTGGCAATGTTCGC
>JBJOID010000027.1:0-3788 GCA_046047315.1 Candidatus Hydrogenedentota bacterium
CACGGACAAACCGTCTTCACTCACTCACCCTGGTCCACGAGCGCTCTCTGCTACGCCGAACTCGTCAAGGAACTGATCCATGGTTGATCGTCGCCTAGGTCGCGGTCTCGACTTCTTCTTGTCTGGTGGCCGCAACACCAATCCGCCCGCCCCGCCTGCTCCCCCCGCCGGAGCCACACCGGCGAGCCCTGCGGCCGCTCCTGCGGCTCCGGCACCCGCTGCCACCACCCCAGTAGAGCCGGTCGCACCGCGGGACGGTGATGTTCGCAAGGTGAAGATCGGAGAACTCACCACCAACCCGTACCAGCCGCGCAAGACGTTTGATGACGCTGTGCTCGGGCAGCTCGCCGAATCCCTGCGAGCCAGTGGCATGCTGCAACCAATCTTGGCCCGCACCACCAAGGCTGGCCTAGAGATTGTTGCAGGCGAACGCCGCTGGCGAGCCGCCAAGCTCGCTGGCCTGGCTGAGGTCCCCGTCCTGGTTCGCGAGATCACGGATGAAGAGTCTGCGGTCTTCGGACTGGTCGAGAACCTGCAGCGCGAAGACCTCAACCCGATGGAGAAGGCTGAGGCCTTCAAGGCGTTGGTTGAGAAGCTGTCCGTCACGCAAGAAGAACTGGCGAAGAAGGTCGGCATGGACCGTTCCTCGGTCGCCAACTTCCTGCGCCTGTTGGACCTGCCCGCAGACGTCCGTGCCCATGTTTCACGTGGAACACTGAGCATGGGCCACGCGCGTACCCTGCTTGGCCTCGCCGACCGGGACATGATCAGCAAGGTGGCCGAGGAAACCATCCGCCAGGGCTGGTCGGTTCGCGCCCTCGAAGCACAGGTCAAGGACGCCAACCAGGCCCTGGTTGGCAAGGGTCCTGCTGCGGCTCCAGCGAAGGGCAAGGGCGCGGCCAAGGCTCGCCCGGTTTGGCTGAACGAGATCGAAGAGACCCTGGTCGAGTCGCTGGGCACGCCGGTCAGCGTTCGCTACAGCAAGAAGCGCAGCCAGATCATCATCGAATGCGCTGGCCGCGAAGAGTTCGACCGCATCTACGACAAGCTGAAGAACTCGTAGGTCACAGGCTGACGCGCTTCCAGCTTCGCCCTTGGCGTTGCTCGGCCGTGGCAGAGCGCGCTCCTGGGCTGCTTGGCCCGGAAATGAAACTCCCCCGCAGGTGCGGGGGAGTTGCGAGAGTCGAGACGCGAGCGGCGTATCAGCCGCCAATCACTTCGATCGACTCAACCGCGATGTTCTCGGAGGGCTTGCCGCGACCGGACGCCTCTTCCTGAGCGGACATCGCTTCTTCGCAGATGCTGGTCACGGCTTCAAGGCCTTCGACGATGTAGCCGAACACCACGCGCTCGCCGTCGTAGCGAGCTGCATCGTCACCGATGACAAAGAAGCGGTCCACAGCCGACTTGCCGTCCGCATCCACGCGGGCCGAGACGGCCCCAGGGAAGTGGCTGAGGTTCGTGGCCTCAAACTCAACCGTGTTCTTGCTCGGATCCGTGGTCGTCCACTTGGTGCGGTCCAAGTCCTTGGTCGACTCGTAGCCGAGGTGCAGCTGGTGGGGGAGGCCCTGGGCAAAGCCTTCGCCCGGCCGCTGGATCTCATCCACGTGGATGCCCACCCAGAAGTTGGCCTTCGCCAGCTCCAAGAACTTCTCTTGGTGCTTCGGGGTCTGCGGCATCAGCGCGATGGTGAAGGACCGACCACCGGTCAGGTTGAACTTGACCTTCTTGGCATCCGCCGGCGGCTCGACCTTGGCGAACTGCTCGGGACGGGTGTAGCTCTTGGCTGCGGCGATCTGCTCGCGCATCAAGCTGACCACACTGCCTTCCTTCGTCGGCTTCAGCTCCGGCTTCTTGTTGGGGTTCTGGTCGGCGTCATCGCCTTCCTTCTTGACCACCTCACGTACCTGCACGGGGTACGGGTTGGTCTTGACCAACGGGTGCTGCGGGAACTGGCTCTCCAGCTCACTGAGAGCCTGCTCAGCACGCGCCCAGTCGCCGCTCGACATGGCTTGGCGGGCAATCGCCACCAGCACGTAGGGCTTTTGGGCCGCATCCGCGCTCCCCTTGGCCTTGTCCAGGTCGGCCGCGCTCATGCCCGTAACGGCATCCGCGAGGCTGTCCATGGCATTCTTAACGTCGCTGTAACTCTTTTCTAGGCCAATACTTGCGGCGAAAGCGGACCACTTGGAGTCGGTCTCACGCTGCTGCATGTACTGCCAGCCGTAATTAAGCAGCAGGGCGACCAAGATCGCGCCGACGATCACTTGGATCAGGCGCCGGTAGCGTTCCCAAAGGAACTCGATTTGGCTGGGGGTTTCGGTTCCCTCCAGCTGGGGGGGCATTGCGGCCATAGGTAGATTCGGTCAGCTGCTTGGGGTTCAGCGGCGGGAGTAGTCGGTCTGGTAGTCCACGTACATCATCGTCGAGCCTTCCACCCGCGCGAACGTGTACTCAGCAACGTATCGGCCGCGGACGAACCGCAACTTGCCGCCCGTCGCCTGGACCTCGTCGGCCTCGATGCTCCAGCTGTGCTGGGGCATGCGCTGACGAACGTAGTTGGCAGCGTCGGCGATCGCCGCGCTGCCTTGGTATTGGAACTTGCCCATGCGCCACTCGCCGGCTTCGCGGGAATGGCTCTGGTGGTTGTCGTCGAGCAGCGTGAAGCCGAGCGGGACGACCATGTCTTGGAATTGCACCGCGCCGACGCCGGTGTCGGTTTCGGGCGTGGAGCAGGCCACGGGCAGTGCGCCGAGCCCCAAGAAGGCGGCGACGATCAAGGTCCGGCGCAGCGCGCGCGGCGTTGCCGCGGCGCGTGAGACGCTTGCGTTTGGATTCATGTTCCCGTGTGGGGGATTGGTGGAAAAGACCGCGAAGGGGGCGAGAGTGTATCGGCGCGGCGAACCCGGGGCAACGCAGACGATGCCAGCAATGCTCCCGGAACGCCCGTTTGCCCCCCGCGCCGCACCCCGGACGATCGGAGACCGGGACTGCCGTTCGCGCCTGGGTTGCTTATACTGCCGCCCGCCGCGGCGCCTTGCTGCGGCGACTTCCGAGCCATGCAAGCGTCCGAGACAGCGCGCAGGGCCGACCTGCTGGATCGTGCGACCCTGGTCCTAAACCGGTCGTGGCGTCCGGTCCATGTCACCACCGTACGCCGCGCCTTGTGCATGGTGTTTCGGGATGCCGCCCGGATCGTCGAGCCGGAAAGTCTGGCGACCTACTCGTTTGCCGAATGGGTCGGGGTGCCGTTGGCGCCGGGCACACCCGCGATCCGGTCGCCGAGTGTCAGCATCGCGGCCCCCGAAGTCGTGCTGCTCCAGCACTACGACCGCGTGCCGACCCACGAAGCTCCGTTCACCCGCCGCAACCTGTTTCTGCGCGACGACTTCACCTGCCAGTATTGCGGCCTGCGCGGGGGTACCGACCGCCTGTCGGTCGACCACGTGATTCCCCGCTCTCGCGGCGGCACGACGAGTTGGGAAAACTGCGTGCTGGCCTGTGTGGGCTGCAATGCGCGCAAGGCCGATCGTTCCATCAAGGAGGCCGGTTTGCGGCTGTTGCGCCCGCCGGTGCGCCCGCGCTGGACGCCCTACCTCAACGTGCGCCCGCACCAGCGCATGGAATCCTGGCAACGATTCGCACCCGAACAACGCCGACGCGCTGGATCTCGCTGAAGCGAACGATCATCGTGTCCGCCTGCTTTCGATCCTCATGAAGCCCGCAACGATCCTGACGTTCCTTCTCGCTCTCGCCGCAGCACCGCAGCTCGCGCTCGCGCAATCGCC
>JBJOID010000028.1:0-10143 GCA_046047315.1 Candidatus Hydrogenedentota bacterium
CACGAGGTCCGGGTGGAGCGCCGCCATGAAGTCTTCCAAGATTCGGGACATGCGCGGACCCGGGATGTTCATGTAGTCGCCCGTGAAAAGGTGCACACGGCCCTCCCCGTGTAAATCGCGGTGCGGCAATTTGCTCCACGCGGCAAGGCTGGCCTCCATCGCCTCGGGAGACAGCTTCGGGCCATCGACGATTTCGAAAACGCGATCCGGATTCAGCGCCACAATACCCTCTGCGGTGAGAATGGGATACTCCGCCAGGGAGTCCTTCAGTGCATTGTCGGCGCCCGCCGCGGTGAGCAGGTCATTCAAGAAACCTTGGGGTCCCGCCGCGTAGATTTCCCGCATGGCGGTGTCGCTCAGGTCGCGGCCCACCACCAGCAGCACCCGCTCCCTCGGGCGGCCTTGTGTGGCGGCGCGTGCCGACCCAATGCGGTCCGATATCTCGCCCATAATCCGCTCCGCCGCGTTGGATTCGCCGGTCAGTACCCCCAGCGCTTCGATGGATCCGAGCACTTCTTCCAGCGTTCCATGCGGGAACCCCCGGGTCGAAATGCCAAAGCGGGCAAGCCGTTCCGCCGTTTCCTCGCGAAAGGCCGAAAGCAGCACCAGGTCTGGCTTCAGGGCGATGATCGCCTCGTAGTTGGGATCGTGGTAGCCGCCCGCCTTCGGCAATGCCCGGGCCGCCTCCGGGTAGTTGCAATAGGCCGACACCCCCACGACGCGGTCGCCCGCGCCCAGCGCGAAGAGCGTCTCCGTGAAGCTGGGCACCAGCGAGACGATGCGCCGGGCGGGCGCATCCGGGGTGGCGGGTGGTGGCGCAGCGGCTTCGTTTCCTCCGCATGCGGCCAGCACCGTGAGCAGCGCGAGCGCGCCTATGACACGACAAGACAAGGACAAGGAGCATGGTCTCCGGCTGAAGCGCGAAGGATAGCACACGGGCCAGCGCACCCGTTCTTGCGCCCGCGCCGCCGCGCGGGATACTCTCCCCCACATGCGTTCACCGGAAGATTCTCCCAAAGAAACCATCGCCACGGATGCCTCCGCCGAGGCGCTTTCGCGGGCTGCCCTCAAGCGCATTGTCCAGATTATGATTGCGCTTCTGGTGGTCACCATCGCGTTGCGCAGCCTCGTGGTCGAGTCGTGCCCCGTGCTTGGCCCCTCCATGGAACCCACCCTGATGGACGGGGAGCGCGTGCTTGTTTGGAAGCTGCCCGCTGTGCTTTCCCGCCTGCCGCTGCTCGGCGGTCCCCTGAACCTCGAACCCGGCACCCTTGTCGTCTTCGAGCGTCCAGAAGAGGGTGGTCGCCGCTACGTGAAGCGGGTCATCGCCTGCGGTAACGACAACCCGGTGCGGGTTGTCTTTGAGCAGGGGCGGGTCTATGTGGACAACCAGCTGCTCGAAGAGGACTATCTGCTTCCCGAAGAGCGACAGTCTCCCATGGACTATGAAACCACACTCGAACCGGGTCAGGTCTTCGTGCTGGGGGATCACCGCAGCGTGAGCAAGGACAGCCTGCGCTTTGGCCCCATCGATTCCACCCAGATCATCGGCACGGCCTTCCTCCGCGTGTGGCCACCGGGCAAACTGGCCGCGCTGTGAAGAAGACCCTGATCTTTTCCGATGTGCACCTGCGCGCCATTCCGGGCGATGCGGCGCGGCGCGCCGAATTCACCGCCTTTCTGAAGCGCTTTACGCCGGAGGAGTTCGACCGCGTAATCTGCCTCGGCGACCTCTTCGATTTCTGGTTCGAATACCGCAGCGTGATCTTCTCCGACTACTTCAACGTGCTTCGCGTCTTCGCGGACTGGGTCGATGCCGGCGTCGAGGTACATCTCGTTTGCGGCAACCATGATTTCTGGGCGGGCCGCTTCCTTCGTGAGATAGGGGTCCAGGTTCACGAGACCTATGTGGACCTGCCTTTCGGAGCGCGCACCGGCCGGGTAATCCATGGCGACGGGATCAATCCTGACGATTACCGCTACCGCGCTTGGAAGCGCTTTGCCCGCTGGCCCTTAATCGTGGGGGCCTTCCGGCTGGTGCATCCCGACTGGGCGATGGGGATTGCCCGCGCGGTGAGCCATGGCAGCCGGACCGTGTTTGACACCAAGGTTCCCATCGAGGGGCCCGAGGCGCGTTCCCTTCGGGCCTATGCCCACGAGGTGGTCGGTCGGGGCGAGGCGGACTACGTGCTGTGCGGCCATGCCCACGCGATGGAAATGCTTCCGATTGAGGGGCCCGGAGGGGAGGGGCTGTATCTCAATACGGGCGACTGGCTGCGCCAGCGTTGCCACACCATCTGGGATGGCGAGCGCTTCCTTCAGTTTGATGAAGCGCCAAACGCAGCGGCCGCACAGGGGGAGTCCCGGTAAAGCCGGGTCAGGAAGCTCGCCACCGATTCCGCGCTGAGGGTTTCGCCGGGCAATGCGATGCCAGTCGGCGCCGCGTTGTCCAGATGATGACGCCATTGCGTCTCTATCATCGCGCGTTCCCATGGGGTGATGTTGGTGTTCACCGGTAGGGTGACGCCGGTGGCATAGGCGGGCGCCGTATCCAGCCGTGCATCGCGCAGCAAATGGCTTGCGGCAGCAGGAAGTTCCTTGGCGTCCAGCCCTGCCAGACGCCGCCCCACGGCCGGGCGGAGGTTTTCCACCAGCGGCAGGGCGAAACCTTCCCGCCGCGAGAAATAAGCGCAGCGCTCCCGAAGGTGCGCCAGGATACCTCCCGCGCGCACCCGCGCTGCTTCCGACTGCGCAGGGTCGCTTCCGGTCAGCAGCACGGCGCAATCCCAAAGCCCCTCCACCGCGATGGGCGCTGCCAATCGTGCGAGGGGCACATAGGGCGACTCGGTTCCAGGCCAGGCCAGCATCCCGAGGGGGGCGTCCTGTGAGACCGTGAGCGTTTCAACGAAGCCACGCCTTGCGCGCTGAGCCACCACGGCGTGGGAAAGCATGCCCTCCAGCACGACCTCGAACGAGGCGCCCGCGAGCGCGCGGCATGCCGCCCGGGGCAGATTGAGCACCACCGGCGGCAGATGCACGGCGGTGGCGGTCCAAGGTTCCCCGGCGGCGACATCGTTCGATTCCCGCGTGAAGCTCACTTCCAGCGGCGCGCCTGCGGCGATGGCCGTCGATACATGAGCGAGGAAGCGCTCCTGGCCCGCTGCTCGCAGGGCTGGTCCCTCGAACACCGCCACCGGCATCGGCGACGGCAACGGTGCGCCCGCGGCGGCGGCGGCATGAATCTCATCAAGCAAGGCCCACGCGAACTGTTGCGCGGTGTGCTCGAAGGCGCCATACGGATCGGCGATGGTTTCCCCTCCGGGGCCAACCGCGCAGACCTCCCGCAGTTCCCTGGGCACGCTCCAGACAATCTCGATCCGCGAAGGGCTGTCCAAGGCGGGGGAGGCAAGCGCCCGGTAAGCGTATTCATACAGCAACATCTGCGCGAACTGCCGCAGCTCGTCCGGCTCGAGCCCGTAGAGGAAGGGTGCGAAGAACACGTTCACCGCGGACCAGCGGGCAGGGCCGGCGAAATAGTTGCGCATGAGCTCGTCCCACTTCACCATGTGTGCAAGCAGGGTGTCTCCATGCGACGCGGGCGCGGCAATCTGCCGGTTTCCCGGACCCCACACGCCGCGTCTTGCCACATAGGCTAGCGCGTGCGTGGCATGGTCGAAGCGGTCCACCGCGTGCAGGCGGGCCACATGCAGCTCGCCACGAAGGTGGGCCTCGGCTGCCTCGGGAGGCAGCACCTGCGCGAGCGCGTATTCGCGCTTTACCGCGCGCGCCAGAATCTCGTCCGTCGCACCGGGATGCTGGGCGATGGTCTCCGGCGTGCGGCCGCGTAACAGGTTCTCCGTGTCGTAAAGCGACAGCGCCAGCTGGCGGCTCCGCTCACAGGCCTCGTGCCATCCGCGCTCCAGCAGCTCGGCGCGCGCCATCTCGCGCACCAGTCCCACCGTTATGCGGCGCAAGCCCGCCTGCGCAAGGCGCCGCTCCACCGAGGCCGCCACCTGCCCGGCCTGCGCCGGGTTCAGGCCGGCCTCGCGCGCAAGCGCCCGCACCAGCCAGTCGCGGTCCCAATCGATCTCGCGTTCGGCGCCTCGCCGGGAAAACAGCACTGCTTCCTGTCGTGCCTCGCGTCCCTCGCGCTCAAAGCGGGCCTCGTCCAGTTCGTTGAGCAGCACACGCAAGTCGCCCTGCTGAAGACGGCGCACACGCTCGCGCCGGTCGCGCAGCCGCGCGTAGGCCAGGGCGGTGCGTGCGTGCGACATTTGCACCAGCACCCGCTCGACCGCATCGTGAACATGGTCCACCGTGGCCTCGCCGCCGTGCTCGAAACGCTTGAGCAGATAGATCTCCACCGCGCGCGCCAAGCTCGAGGCAAGATCGCGGTCCTCACCACCGACCGTACGGGCGGCCTCGTAGATGGCCTCCTCGATCTGGTCCCGGTCGAAGGGGACCGTGGTGCCGTCGCGCCGTCGCACCGCCGGATAGCCCGAGGGCGCCGCGGCATGAGGCAGCGGCAGTGAAAGCTGCTCGTCGAAGAGCCCCTTCTCGCGGGGCTCCTCGCCGGATTGCAGTTGTGGTTCGATTCCCAAGTCAGACTCCATCGGCGGCTTCGCCCGCACGCGGCCCAAGTCTACGCAGCCCCAATCGCGTGCCGCAAGGAGCAGCGGCCCCGCGACGGTCCCCGGCAAACAGTTACGGCGTCCCGGAGGGGACGCCGCGTGAATCCCGGTTCAACCGCATTGAATCAATCGTCGTCGGCCTGAAGTCCCCGCGCGCGGCGCTTGCGTTCGCGCAGCGCGTTGGCCTTGTAGAAGAGCGCGGGCTCGATGATGGGGTCGTGCAGGCCCTCGGTCTCGATGCCGCCATAGCTCACCCGGCCGCGATAGGTGCGGTTCGACAGGATGATGGCAATCGCCTGCCGCGACCACTTGTTGCCCTTGCGGGTGAAGATGTTTTTCGAGTGAAGATAGTTGACAACTTTTCCGGTGCTGCGGGTGGCGAGATACTCGCGGAAAATCATGCGCACCACCTCGGCCTCACGATCGTCCACCACCAGCGGCTTCTCCGCGTCCACACCGCGACGGTACCCATAGGGGGCGGGACCGGTGCCGTAGCGCCCCTGTTGCACCGACGTCAATTGGCCGCGCTTCACCTTTGCCCCGTGACTTAGCCGGCCTTTCGCGTCGACAGTCCTTGCACCCGCATCCGCACGACGGTTGGTTTCGATAGCCATGATTCTTGCGCCTTCCAAGATCGTACAGCCCTTTCCTTCTGCCGATAACCCGGCGCGCTCCGCATACACCCAAGAACGGGAGCACGCGCCCAACGGCTTTCGGCATTCAAAGTGATCGGATACTGCTTAAGCCCATTCCGTCGCAGCTTGGAATTTGGGCCCGATTCACCTTCTTAGAGTAGATGAATTCGGCCAGAATGTCAACAATTTTCTCTAAGAGAACGGTAACGATTCGACGGGTAGGCGGTAATGTCGGGCTGTCGCTCGGGCTTCAGCTATCGAATCGAATGGGGCAGACGAAGCCATCCGGCTTGAGGGCGAGGATCGAGCAGTCCACCCGCCGGAGGATACTCTCTGCCGTGTTGCCCATCAGCACGCCCGAAAGCCCGCTGCGGCCCACGGTACCGATGACCAGCAGGTCGCACTGTTCCTTCTCGACAAAGGCAGGCACGACATCGACAGGGTCGCCGGGGACAAGATGGATCTGTTCCTTCGTGAGGTCATTGTCCCGCTCTGCCAGAAACCCATCCAGCGCGGCTTTGGCGTTCTCGCGCATGCTCTTGAGGTAGGTCTCGTACTGGTCCATGGGCAGGCGTGCCGCGAAGTGGGATTCGCCCGGCGTGTGCCAGGCATGCACGGCGGACAGACGCGCGCCAGAATCCTTCGCGAAGGCCATCCCGTAATCCAGCAGCTTATGGCTGAATTCGTTTCCGGTGTCCGGGTTCAGCGTCACGGCAACGTGGTCCAGCGCGGGCGGGTCCTCGGGGTCCACGATAAGCACCGGCTTGGTTGTCTTGCGCATGATGCGCAGGCCGATGCTGCCTATCATGCCTAGTCCCCTCGTGTCGCCCGGCATGCGTGTCTTGATGAATAAGTCATAACCGCCAGTTTCGAGTTCACGCAGCAACTCCATCCATTCAGTGCCTCGCAGCACCTTGATGTCGGGCGTAATACCCTGCGCGATGGCCGTCTCCGCGAATCGTTCAAGGTGCTCGTCGGCTGCCTTGACGCAGACGCGCTCGAGATCGCCAATGGCGCCCGGCACATCCACCATGTACCACGGCGCGGTTTGCACCGCGTCGACCAGCGTCAGGCGCGAGCCATAGCGGCGGGCGATTTCCACCGCGTGGTCGAGGGCGTTCTGCTTCAGGTTGGATGCCGTGTTGATGTACACCAGCACGCTTTTCGGAGGCGTGAACATGTCGGCGTTCTCCCGGGTGTTCTCTCTATTCAGGGTAACGAGTACGGAGACGGAAAGTCCAAACCCGCGTCCCTTCGATCACGCGATGATCTTGTCCACCACGTGCCCGGCCACATCGGTCAGGCGGAAGTCGCGTCCCTTGAAACGGTAGGTCAGCTTGAGGTGGTCGATGCCGAGCAGGTGCAGCATGGTGGCGTGAAGGTCGTGCACATGCACCGGGTCTTCCACGGGGTCGAATCCCAGCTCGTCGTTTTCCCCAAGCACCATTCCCTGCTTTACGCCGCCGCCCGCCATCCACATGGTTGAGCAACCGTTGTGATGGTTGCGGCCAATGGTGTCGCGCAGCTCGCCCATGGGGGTGCGGCCGAACTCGCCCCCCCAGATCACGAGCGTGTCGTCGAGCATGCCGCGCTGTTTAAGATCGCGAATGAGCGCCGCGCAAGGCTGGTCTACCTCACGGCACACCTGGTCGAGGTTTTCAGTCAGGGTCTCGCCATTGCCACCGTGATGGTCCCAGTTGGTGTGATAAAGCTGTACGAATCGCGTGCCGCGCTCGACGAGGCGCCGTGCCAGTAGGCAGTTGCGGGCGAAGGAACTCTCGCCCTCCTTCACGCCGTACATGTCGAGCGTGGCGGCGGATTCGCCTGACAGGTCCATTAACTCAGGAGCGCTGCTCTGCATCTTGTAGGCCATCTCATAGGCCGCTATGCGCGTGTTGATTTCATCGTCCTCGATTTCCTCGAAGCGCTCATGGTTGAGTGCGTTGATGGTGTCGATGAGATCGCGTTGCGCGTGCGTATCGCACTCGGCTGGACTGCTCAAATTGAGGATGGGATCGCCCTTCCCCCGGAAGGGCACGCCCTGGTGGGCGGTGGGCAGGAAGCCGCTGGCCCAGTTGATGGCGCCGCCGCGCGGGCCGCGCGGGCCCGATTGCAGCACCACGAAGCCGGGCAGGTCGCGCGCTTCGCTGCCGATGCCGTATGTCACCCAGGCACCCATGCTGGGGCGGCCAAACTGGGCGCTGCCGGTGTTCATGAAAATCTTGGCGGGGGCGTGGTTGGGCACCTCGGTCTGCACGGTCTTGATGATGGTGATGTCGTCGACGATGCCGGCGGTGTGTGGAAGACACTCGGAGACCCACGCGCCGTTGTTGCCATACTGCCGGAACTGCCGCGTGGTGCCCAGCAGTTTCACCTTCTCGATCGGGAACGACGAATCCATGAAGGCGAAGCGGCGGCCTTCGAGGTACGAAGGGGGGATCGGGGTATCGGTGTATTTCTGAAGCACGGGCTTGTAGTCGAACAATTCCAGCTGGCTCGGCCCACCGGCCATGAAGAGGAAAATAACGCTCTTGGCGCGGGCGCGGTGGTGTAGGCCCTGGAGTCCCGTTGAGGCTGCCGAGGCTTCCCGCGAGAGGCTGGCGAGTGCCAGGCTGCCAAGGCCGATGCCGCAGTCGCGGAAGAAATGACGCCGCGTCACGCGGCGCAGTTCGCGCTGGTAAATTCGATCCAGTTGTTTCTCAAGGTCCATGGGGATCAATCCCTTGTGACGAATTCATCGAGGTTCAAGATGGCGCGGGCCACCATGGTCCAGGCCGCATTCTCGGCGGCCTCGGGCGGAGCCTCCGCAAGACGCCTTTGGTAAAGCCCGGTCAACAGGGTGCTCTCTTCCGGGTTGGGCGTGCGGCCAAGCGCAAGACGGAAGGCCTCCTCGATACGGGCCTGCGGGGTTGGCTGCGCGCTTTCCAGCAGCCGCGCCGCAAAGGCGGCGGCCAGTTCCACGAAGGACGGGTCGTTAAGCAGGGTCAGCGCCTGAAGCGGGGTGTTCGAGCGAATGCGCCGCGTGCAGGCTTCCTGGGCGTTCGGCGCATCGAAGACGGTCAGGGCATAGTAGGGCGTGGAGCGTTGAAACGCGGTGTACATGCCGCGTCGGTAGCGGTCCGCGCCCTCGCTCGCATTCCAGGGGCGCGAAGTCTGCCCGAGCGAGGTAACCCCGTCTGGTTGCGGAGGAAACACACTGGGGCCGCCGATGCGCTCATCAAGCACGCCGGCCGCTGTGAGTGCGGCGTCCCGGATGATTTCGGCGTCGAGCCGCAGTCGGTTTTGGCGGGCCAGCAGCACGTTGTTTGGATCCACGTCGCGCAGGTCGGGGCGGGGGCGGCTTGCCTGGCGGTAGGTGGAGGAGAGCACCATCTTCCGCAACAAGGGCTTCACGCGCCACCCCTCGTCCATGAAGGTGACGGCAAGCCAGTCGAGCAACTCCGGATGCGTGGGCAGCGCACCCTGCAAGCCGAAGTCATTCTCCGTCTCAACCAGCCCTTTCCCAAAGAGATGCTGCCAGAAACGGTTGACGGTGACCCGGGCCAGCAGCGGATTGCGCCGGTCCACCAGCCACTGGGCCAAATCGAGACGGGTGGCGCCGGGCTGCTCGGGAGCGTGCAGGGCGTCAAGATAGCCGGGCGGCACTGGCTCGCCGAAGCTGCCATAGCTGCCTTGGATGAGCAGGCGCGTCTCCCGTCCCCCGGCCAGCGGCGCCAGCACGAGGGTTGTCGGCGCCTGCTTTCGTTGCGCTTCCAACTCCTTAAGGCGGCCATTGATGCGCATCACTTCGCGATCGTTTTTCTTGAAGAGTTCCAGCACAACCTTGGCGTCTTCCGCATCGCGCTCGGCGCGCGGCTTGAGCAGCGCTCGGCGTTCCAGCTCTGTCAATTCACGGAACTTGCGCAGGGGCAGCCGGTCCTCGAAAAGCTCCTGCTGCTTCTCTGAGCCGGCGAGGTAGGCTTCCAGCTCTTTGCGCAGCGCCGCGGCTTCCTCTTCGGCCTTGCGTATGGCTTCTTCCTGCTCCGGCGTTGGCAGCGACAATTCCTGTTCGTCGTCGTTGTTCATAAAGGCAGCCAGACGGAAGTACTCGTGTTGCGACACGGGGTCATACTTGTGATCGTGGCAGCGCGCGCAGGCCATGGTCAGCCCCAGGAAGACCGTGCCGATGGTGTTCACGCGGTCCAGCACGGCCTCGGTGCGGAACTCCTCGGGGTCCACGCCGCCCTCCTCGTTGACCATCGTGTTGCGGTGGAAACCCGTGGCTACGCGCTGCTCGCGCGTTGCGTTGGGAAGCAGGTCGCCCGCCATCTGCTCGATGACAAACTGGTCGAAGGGGAGGTCGGCGTTGAGGGCATTGATCACGTAGTCGCGATAGGGCCAGATGCTGCGGGGGGAATCGATGCTGTAGCCATTCGAGTCCGCATAGCGGGCGGCGTCCAGCCAGTGGCGCCCCCAGCGTTCCCCGAAGCGGGGCGACGCAAGCAGCCGGTCCACGACCTTCTCATAAGCGAAGGGTGAATCATCCTCAAGGAAACGAGCTTGCTCTTCCGGCGTGGGGGGGATGCCGGTCAGGTCGAGATGGACCCGGCGCAGCAGGGTGGCCGGATCGGCGGCGGGAGAGGGGCTTATGCCCCCCTGTTCCAAGCGGTTGAGGATGAAGCGATCCAAGTCTCCCGCGGGCCAGTCCGGGTTGGCCGTCTCCGGCACGGGTGACAGGGCGGGCGGCACAAAGGCCCAATGCGGTTCGTAGACCGCACCCTCATCGATCCAGCGGCCGATCAGTTCCCGCTCGGACGCGTCGAGTTCATGCCCGCTCTCGGGCGGCGGCATCAGGTCGTCGGTGTCCGTCGCGGTGATGCGCTGATAGACCGTGCTTT